>NZ_JABFWW010000274.1 GCF_013362045.1 Frateuria sp.
GCGCCGCTATGCGCGCCGCCGCCGCAGCGCCGACACGCTGGACGCCTGGACCTTCGACGCGCTGGCGCGCATCTACGCCTGGCAGACCCCGCCCCTGGTGGCCGCGCGTGCGCTTGGCGTGCGCCTGGCCGACCGGCTGGCGCCGCTGAAGCGCCGGCTGGCCGCGCACGCCGCAGGCCGCTGACCATCGGGAGCTTCCACAACCGCTGGCCGGACGCCACGGCACACGGCGCGGAGCGCCCCTACAGCACTGGAGCCACCGCCATGCGCCGCATCCTCATCGCACTGCCTTTGCTCTCCCTGGCCTTCGCCGCGTCGGCGAAGATGGTGCATCGCCCCGTGGCATGGACCGACGGCGGCACCCGCTTCGAAAGCGTGCTGGTCTACGACGATGCCGTTTCCAGCCAGCGTCCCGGCTTGGTGATGGTGCCCAACTGGTACGGCGTCAACGATATGGCCGTAAGGAAGGCCGAGACGATCGCCGGCAAGCAGTACGTGATCCTGCTGACGGACATGTACGGGCAGAACCTGCGCCCGAAGAACGACGACCAGGCCAAGGCCGCCGTGCAACCGCTCTACGGCGACCGCGCCCTGATGCGCCGCCGCGTGAACCTGGCGCTCGCGCAGCTGAAGGCGCAGGCCGGCAAGGCGCCGCTGGACCCCGGCAAGCTCGCCGCGATCGGCTTCTGCTTCGGCGGCTCGGCGGTGCTCGACCTGGCGCGCAGCGGCGCCGACGTGGCGGCGGTGGTGTCCTTCCATGGCGCATTGGCGGCGGGCAAGTCGGCCGCGCCCGACCGTGTCAAGGCGCGTGTGCTGGCGATGAACGGCGCCGACGACAAGGGCACGATGCCCGACGCGGGCGCCTTCATGGACGAGATGCGCGCAAGCAACGCCGACTGGCAGTTCGCGGTGCTGGGCAACGCCGTGCATTGCTTTACCGAGACGGACCAGAACTCCCCCGGCTGCAAGTACGACGCCCGCGCTGCCGCGCGCAGCTATCGCATGATGCATGACTGGCTGGATGCGGCCTTCGCCGGCCGGCCCTAGCCGCTTGGGCCGCCCGATTCGGGTGGCGGCAAAGCGCGCCGCGTGCGGGACGGCCGTCAGAAGCTGCGCTGCACCGAATAGTCCGCCAGCGCGGCTAGCGCGTCGCGATGGGGCGAGGAGGGCAGCGCCGCCAGCGCGTCGCGCGCGGCGTCGGCGTGCCGCACGGCGCACGCATGGGTGCGTTCCAGCGCTCCGCTGCCGCGGATGGCGGCGACGATGTCGTCCAGCGCATCCAGCCCGCCATGCACGATGGCCTGGCGCATCGACTCGGCCTGCGCGGGCGTGGCGCGCTCCAGCGCATAGATCAGCGGCAGGGTGGGCTTGCCCTCGGCCAGGTCGTCGCCGATGTTCTTGCCCAGCGTGCCGGCGTCGCTGACGTAGTCGAGCAGGTCGTCGGCGATCTGGAAGGCGTAGCCCAGCTCCATGCCGAAGCGGCGCAGCGCGACGACCTTCTCCGCAGGCAGTCCGCCAAGCAGTCCGCCCAGTTCGGTGGCGGCGGCGAACAGCACCGCGGTCTTGCGCTCGATCACGGCGAGGTAGGCCGCCTCGTCCACGTCGGCATTGCCGATGTTGAGCAGCTGCAGCACCTCGCCCTCGGCGATGGTGTTGGTGGTGTCGGCCAGGATGCGCATCACCCGCATGTCGTCCAGCTCCACCATCAGCTGGAACGAGCGGGAGTAGAGGAAGTCGCCGACCAGCACGCTGGCGGCATTGCCCCACAGCGCGTTGGCGGTCTTGCGGCCGCGGCGCAGGTCCGATTCGTCCACCACGTCGTCGTGCAGCAGGGTGGAGGTATGGATGAACTCGATCACCGCGGCCAGCTTGATGTGCTGCGCGCCTGCGTAGCCTGCGGCGCCGGCGGCCAGCACGTGCAGCATCGGGCGCAGGCGCTTGCCGCCGCCGGCGATGATGTGGTCGGCGATCTGGTTGATCAGCACCACGTCGGAGGCCAGCCGCGTGCGGATCAGCGCATCGACGCGCAGCATGTCGGCGGCGGCCAGTTCGCGCACGGCGGCAAAGTCGGCGGTTCGGCTGGCGTCGGCAGGCATCGGGCGCAGGGGGTCGGGTGGCGGGACGGGCGATTATAGGGCCACGCCCGGCGCGCGCGACGGCGCGACATGGCGCCGCAACTGGGGCCGGGACCGGCTCCGTATAATTGCCCGATGCCTACCCGTAACCTGCCGTCCCGGTGAGCAAGCTCTCCCCTCTCGAGCGCCGCAGCGCGCTGACCCTGGCCTGTGTGATCAGCCTGCGCCTGTTCGGTTTGTTCCTGATCATGCCGGTGTTCTCGCTCTACGCCCGCCAGATGGCCGACGCCAGCGATCTCATGATCGGCCTGGCGCTGGGCGTGTACGGGCTGGGCCAGGTGCTGCTGCAGATCCCGCTGGGGCTGCTCTCCGACCGCGTGGGGCGCAAGAGCGCGATCACCCTGGGCCTGCTGATCTTTGCCGCCGGCGGCTTGGTGGCGGCGCTTTCGCACACGCTGGAGGGCATCGTCGCCGGCCGCGCGCTGCAGGGCATGGGCGCGGTGGCCGGGGCCGGCACCGCGCTGGCGGCCGACCTCACGCGCGAGGAGCAGCGCGGCAAGGTGATGGGCATCATCGGCGTGTCGATCGGCGTGTCGTTCCTGCTGGCGCTGATCCTGGGGCCGCCGCTGGAGGCCGTGGGCGGGCTGCCGGGGCTGTTCGGCGCCACTTCGGTGCTGGCGCTGCTCTCGCTGGGGCTGCTGTGGCTGATCGTGCCCACGCCCGAGCGCGCGAAGGGGCCGGCTGCGGCGAGCCTGGGCGGCGTCCTGGCGATGCTGCGCGACGGCCGCCTGCTGGTGCTCAACGGCTCGGTGTTCTTCCTGCACCTGCTGCTGACGGCGAGCTTCGTCGGCCTGCCGCTGCTGCTGGCCGAGCGGCTGCACCTGCCGGCGCGGCGGCACTGGGAGCTGTACCTGCCGGTGATGACGATCGCCGCTTTCGTGATGGGCGCGACGCTGCACCGCATGAAGGAGATCGGCCAGAGCCTGCGCATCGTGCTGGCCTGCGTGGCGGTGATCGGACTGTCGCTGCTGGGCTTTGCGCAATCCGGCGCGCACGTGGCCTGGCTCGGGGTTTCGGCGGCGGCGTTCTTCTCGGCCTTCAACCTGCTGGAAGCCGCGCTGCCCAGCCTGGTCTCGCGGCTGGCGCCGGCGCACCTGCGCGGCGCGGCGATGGGGGCGTATTCGACCAGCCAGTTCATCGGCGCCTTCGTCGGCGGCGCCATCGGCGGCATCGCCCTGGGCCGGCTGGGGGTGGGCGGCGTATTCCTGTGCGCGGCGGCGACCACGCTCGTGTGGCTGCCGCTGGTGGCGGTCGGCGCGCGCCGCATCGCCGCCCGCACCGCTGCCGCGCAGGCGGCCGGAACGGAGCGTAGCGGCGCGCGGCCGCCGCCCTCATATTGCGGCGGCATCCACCCATGCGAGGCCGCCCGTGGCCCACCAGATCGTCGCGCTGATCGC
>NZ_JABFWW010000232.1 GCF_013362045.1 Frateuria sp.
CTTGGCCGCGTCCACGTCCACGCACAGCACGTGGTTGCCCATCTCCGCCAGGCAGGTGCCGGTGACCAGGCCGACGTAGCCGGTGCCAAACAGGGTGACGTTCATTCGTCCAATCCAGCCGGAGGAACCGCCGATTCTAGCAGGCGAGCATTCGCGATCCGAAGCGCCGCGGCGATCTCATGGCGCCGACAATCGATGGAAGCGACCCGCATCGCGGAACCCATGAAAAGAAAAGGGCGCGGATCGCTCCGCGCCCTCGGTGCATCGGCGAACGAGCGATTACTTGCCCGCTTCGTTCTGGTTGCCGGCCGGCGTCGGACCGGTCTTGACCAAGGTCACGTCGAAGATGATCGCGGCGTTCGGCGGGAAGCCATTCTGCGGCTGCGCGCCATAGGCCAGGTTCGACGGGATGTAGAGCATGTAGTGCGCACCCGTCTTCATCAGCTCCAGGCCCTCGCGGAAGCCGGGGATGACACCGGCCAGCGGGATCGAGGCCGGCGTGTTGCCATGGTCGGCGGAGGCATCGAACTTCTGGCCGTCGACGAAGGTACCCACGTAGTTGACCTGCACGGTGTCGCTCGGGCCCGGGCGTGCGCCGGTGCCTTCGCTGATCACCTTGTACTGCAGGCCCGAGGCGGTGGTCTTCACGCCGGGCTGGGTCTTGTTCTTGGCGATGAAGGCCTCGCCCTTGGTCTTGTTCTCGGCGGCGACCTTTTCGTACTGGGCCTTGGCCTTGGCCTGCAGCTTGGCGACGAAAGCGTCGCGCACGCTCTTGGCTTCGGTCTCGCTCATGGTCGGCTTCTGGCCCGACAGCGCGGACTGCACGGCGCGGGCAACCGTTGCCGGATCCACTTCCTCGCGCACCAGCGGGGGCAGCTGGCTGGCAAGATCCCAGCCGACCACGTAGCTGGCCTTGGTCTTGTCGACCGGGCCGGCGGCGCTCGACTTGGCGGCCGCCTGCGCATGGACGCCCGCGGTCATGCCCAGCGCAACGGCCAGCGCGGCGGCCGTCATCGTGGGACGCAGAAAATGCTTCATCGAAAACTCCCTCGTGTATTGGTGTGCCGGCAATGCGGCCGGGCCTCCCCGATGGAGGCAGGCCAGGCATTGTGAGGCGCGTCGAGCGGTCTTGGCAACGACACCGGCTGTCGACCGTCACGTTTGAGAAAGGTTCCCGTGCGTTCCGCACCGTCACTCGTGCGAGGAGGGCCGCTCCAGCGTATCGCGCAGGGCCGCCTGCAGCCTGGCATGCATCTTCACGAGCGCACGCCAGAGCACCGCCGAGAGCGCCACGCCGGCCACCAGCAGCACGATCGCCACCCCGCGCGGGGGCAGGATGGCCGACCCCAGCACGCTTACCAGCAGGCCCAGCGCCAGCAGCGTGCCCAGCGGGATCAGCCGCGCCAGCAGGCTGCGGATGGCATGGGTGTAGCCGCCGGCGAAATGCTCGCGGATGCCGAGCTCCGCCAGCAGCATGCCCAGCGCCTCGGCCTTGCGGTAGATGGCGATCAGCATCGGCAACGAGAGGAACAGCGCCGCCGCGAAGATCAATGAATGGCGCGTGTCGCGGTTCGCGCCCAGGGTGGAGAACAAGGTCCAGTTGTGCGCGTTGACGTAGGCCCCGATCACGAACAGCGTGACCACCAGCACCACGTTGATGCCGATGTGCCAGAGCAGCCGCCGCAGCATTGCGGCGACCACTGCATTCTGTTCCATCGGCTTGAGCCCGCCCAGCCAGCCCGAGTAGCTCGTCAGCAGCAGCCGCAGCGACCCAGGCGTGAGCCGCCGCATGCCGTCGACTATGCCGTTGGCGTGGCCCACCAGGTAGGGCGAGGCCGCCATGCACACCACCGACACCGCCACCGCGATCGGGTAGATGAATTGGCTGACCACGCCCAGCGAAGCACCCAACGCGGCGATGACGAAGGAGAACTCGCCGATCTGCGCCATGCTCAGCCCGGTGCGGATCGATGAGCGCGGCTCCTGGCCCATCGCCACCATGCCCATGCCCACCGCCAGCGTCTTGCCCACCATCACCACGACGGCGATGCCCAGCGCAGGCAGCGCGTACTGCCACAGCAACGCCGGATCGATCTTCAGGCCGATGGCAACGAAGAACAGTGCGGCGAACATGTCGCGCAAGGGCTCCACCAGCTTCATCACGCGATGCGCGTTGCGCGCCTCGGCGATCACCGCGCCGGCGAGGAACGCGCCGAGCGCCACGCTGAAACCCAGCCATGCCGCAAACAGGCTGGCGCCGAAGCACACGCCCAGCGCGCTGACCAGCAGAGTCTCATCACGGTCGAAACCGGCCACGTAGTCGATCAGCCTCGGCAACAGCAGCAGCCCAAGGATCATCCCCGCCACCACGAACAGGCCGACCTGTCCCGCCACGGCCAGCGCCGTACCCGCCTCCATCGCGCCGCCGATGGCCACCGCGCTCAGCACCGTCAGGATCACGATGGCCAGCACGTCCTCGGCCACCAGGATGCCCACAACCCGCTGCGCGAACGGCAGGTGGCGCAGCCCGCCCTCGGCCAGCGTGCGCGTGGCCACCATGGTCGAGGAGAGCGAGATCAGCGCGCCGAGGAACAGCGCGTCCATGCTCTTCCAGCCCATCAGTTCGCCCAGGCCCGTGCCGATCCACAGCATCAGGCCGACCTCGATCGCCGCGACCACCAGCACGCCCAGGCCGACTTCGCGCAGCTTGCGCACGCTGAACTCCATGCCCAGCGTGAACATCAGCAGCACTACGCCGAGATTGGAGATGTCATCGATGGCACGCGGATCGCCGACCAGCATGCCCGGGGTGTGCGGACCGATCAGCACGCCGGCGAGGATGTAGCCCAGCAGCACCGGCTGGCGCAGGCGCTGGAACAACACCGTCGTGGCGCCTGCCACGATCATCACCATGGCAAGGTCGCCGATGAAGCCGATCTCGTGCATGCGCGCTCCGGCGAAGAGTGGCTACCCAGCTTACGTCACAATGCAGGCGGCCGACGCGGCATCGCGCAGGTGATGGACGCGCGCAGAAAATTCGAAAAAAAGCTTGACGGAATTGCGAACCCTGCCTATTCTTTCGGGCTTCCAGCGGCGGGGCCATAGCTCAGCTGGGAGAGCGCCTGCATGGCATGCAGGAGGTCGGCGGTTCGATCCCGCCTGGCTCCACCAACCTTACCCGTCCCCATCGTCTAGAGGCCTAGGACATCACCCTTTCACGGTGGCGACCGGGGTTCGAATCCCCGTGGGGACGCCAAGGTTGGCCTCGCACTTTGTGTAGCTGGAAGACAACGCGGAGCGGTAGTTCAGTCGGTTAGAATGCTGGCCTGTCACGCCGGAGGTCGCGGGTTCGAGTCCCGTCCGCTCCGCCACTAATGAGAAACCCGCCGAGTGCGGGTTTTTTGTTGGGGCGGAGTCAAGTTAGAAGTGCGTCATCGATCGCCTGCGCGAGGTCATGCCGCCCCAGCGCGCGCATGAACATCTCCGCCGGGCAGT
>NZ_JABFWW010000250.1 GCF_013362045.1 Frateuria sp.
GGCTACTGGCGCTATCGCTGAGCTGCAAGCGGCGGCGCGGGACGCCCAGGCCGGCGGGCTACGCCTCGCCGGCGCCCGCACCGGGTGCGGGCGGCAGGGTGCGGCGGTAGTCGCGCGGCGTCATGCCGAAGCGGTGGTGGAACAGCTCGCCGAAGTGCGAGGGCGTGGAGAAGCCCAGGTCGTAGGCGATCGCGGCGACGCTCTGCCCGGTCTCCAGCAGGCGCCGGCTGGCCAGGTGCAGGCGGTGGGTGCGGACGTAGTCGCTCCAGCTCATGCCGACCAGCTGCTTGAAGCGGCGGCTGAAGTAGGCGGGCGACAACGCGCACAGCGCCGCCGCCTGTTCCGCGCCGGGCGCGCCTGCGGGATCGCGTCGAAGCCGGTCGATGGCCGGGCGCAGGCGTTGCAATGCGGCCGCCTGCGCGGAGACCTTTCTTCCGCCGACCACCGGTGCATGCACCGCCGTGCGCAGCAGCAGTTCGGCCAGCGGCAGCGCCAGCGGATCGGCGGCCGGCAATTCGGCCAGCCACTCGGCCAGTGTCATCAGCCGCCGGTGCAATGCCGGATCGGGCAAGGCGCAGAAGGATTCGCGCAGGCGCTCCAGCCCGGGCGTGCCCGCCAGCGCCTCGCCGGCGGCAGCCTCGACCTGCACCAGCACCCAGTCGCGCGGGCCTGCCTCGAGCGCGAAGTCGTGTTGGCGCATCGAAGGCACGAAGGCGAGCGCGTGGGGCGCCAGCGGATAGCGGCGGTCCTCGGCGGTGAAGTGCCCGCGGACGGTGCCGAACAGCACCAGTTCGTGCACGTCGTGGAAATGCACGAACGGATCGCTGGCTTCGGTTTCGCGCCCCTGTCGCACGCGTTCGGCGCGCACCGGCGCACCCGGACGCAGCTCGACCGGCTCGCAGATGGGGCGGTCGAGATGCGGCAACGCCATGGGTTCTCCGTCGGGCTGGCCGTTCAGTCCGTGCCGAGCAGCCTTACCTGCATCGGGTGCAGCGTCGCATCGAGCGGACCGGCGGGATTGTCGTCGAGCAGGTTGCGCCAATGCTCCGCGGCGGGCAATGCCGCGCCGAGCGCCGGGCGCGCGTCAGTATCGCCGAGATTGACCAGCAGCAGCGTGCGCCGCGTGCCCTGCGTGCGCAGGATGCAAAGCACCGCGGAAGCGTCGTCGCAGAGGATGCGCTGATCGCCACGGCGCAGTTCGGGCCGATCGCGGCGCAGCGACAGCAGCGTGCGGTACCACGCGTACAGCGAGTCCGGTTTGGGTTGTTCCTCTTCCAGCGAGACGCCGTCGTTCGAGCGGTTGTAGCGGCCGGTCCACCAGCGCTGGCCGCCGCGGTACCAGATGGCCGAGCCGGCGGCCTCCAGGTCGGCGTTCCAGCGGAACGCCTCGCGCATCGGGATCTGGGTGGCGTCCGAATCCTCGTGCGGCAAGGCCTTGCCGCGCATGCCCAGCTCCTGTCCGTAGTAGATCAGCGGCTCGCCCTTGAGCGTCAGCTCGATGGCGGCGCCGGCGCGTGCGCGGGCCTGGTCGCCCTCGACGATCGACATGAAGCGGTCGATGTCGTGGTTTTCCAGCAGGATCACCTGGTCCTTGCCAGGCGGCGTGATCGCTGCAGTTTCGCGCAGCGCCTTGACGATGGCGTGCTTGTCCAGCTGCACCAGCGCGCCGCGCAGGGGAAAGGCGAACACCATGTCCGCGTGGCCCTGCGTCAGCCATTCGCCGCCGTAGCCCCAGCCGGCCTGTTCGGCCAGGATGCGCAGTTCCGGCCGGCGCGCCTTGAGCGCCTGGATCAGCGGCGTCCAGAAACCGGCGAACAGGTTCGCGTCCACGCCCTTGTGGTCGAGGTCGTCCATCATGTGGTCGAGCCGTAGGCCGTCCACGCCGTCGCGGCCGCTGCCGTCGCCGTGCGGGTCGACCCAGTACAGCAGCAGGTCGCGGAAGTAACGTTGCACCTCGGGGTTGTGCAGATTGACCATGGCGATGCCGATGTCGCGGCCGTCGTAGCCGCGCCAGCGCGCACGGTCGAGGAAGGGTTCGGCGATGCGGTGCTGCGGATCGCGCCACAACAGGTGGTCGGCGTACTTGCCGTGCGGCTTGCCGATCGAGTCGCGCCACCACGGATGGCCCTCGCCGACGTACTGGAATTCCTCGTCGAGGTAGACCTTCAACCCGCGTGCGTGGGCGGCGCGCAGGAAGGCGAGGTAGTCTCCGCGCGTGCCGTAGGCCGGCTCGATCGACCTGAAGTCGGTGGCGAAGTAGTTGTGGTAGTACGGCGAGGGCTGCAGCGGCGTGAGCAGGATCGAGGTGATGCCCAGCTGCTTGAGGTAGTCCAGGCGCGAGGTCAGGCCCCTGAGGTCGCCGATGCGATCGCCATTGGAATCGCGGAAGCTGCGCTCGAAGATCTGGTAGAACACTTCGTCGGCCGGAGCGGCGCGCGGCGGTTCGGCGCGTGGCGCGGCGGCGGCTGCGGCCGGCAGCAGCAGGACGAGGACGAGCCACCTGACCAGCGTTGCGATGTTCATGCGTGGTCTCCTCCAGTCGGTTCGGCCCGGCAAGGGCGTCGATCCATGGTGCCGTGCCGCGGGCCTGGGGTGAATGCCCGTCGCCGGCGGAAGAACGGGCGCTCCTTGCGGTCCACCGCCGCACGCCGCACAGCCATCCTCAGCGCCCCGCGCGCAGCACTTTGCCGAAGAAGTGCAGGACGCCCTCGAGCGTGGCGCTCCAGTAGGGCCAATCGTGGCCGCCCTCGTTTTCGACGTAGCAGTGGGCGATGCCGGCCTTGAGCAGCGCGCCGTGCAGTTCGCGGTTGGCTTCCAGGTAAGGGTCGTCGCGGCCGCAGCCGATGCGGATCGGCGGCAGCGGGAAGCTTGCGCCGGTAAGCGCCGCCAGCACGCTGCGGTCGGCCGGCGCCTCGCTCCAGCCGGCGCGGTCTTCCTCGATCAGCCGGTCGAACTGCGACGCATCGGTCACTGCCGACAGCGCGGCGGCCGCGGCGATCCGCATCGGGTATTTGCCCGCCAACCGCAAGGCACCGAAGCCGCCCATGCTCAGGCCGGCCACCAGCAGCGGCGAGCGGTGCGTGCACTCGTCGATCAGCTCGCGCGCCAGTGCCGGCACCTCGTCCAGGATCCAGCGCTCGGCATCCGCGTCGTCCTGTTCGACATAGCCGGAGCCGTCGCCCCACAGGCCGTCCGAAGGCATCAGCAGCGCGACCGGCGGCAACGCGCCCTCGGCGATCAGCCGCATGGCCGTCAGATGGGCACCGCCCTTGAGCGCCCAGGCCCAATGCGAGCCGAACACGCCGTGCAGCAACACCACCATCGGGAGGTCGGCGGTACCGCGCGCCACCGGCGGTACGAACACGGTGACGTCGGCGCGCCGCCGCAGCGAGCGGCTCTTGACGGTGACGAATTCCAGCCCGACGGAACCGATCGCCGGATCGGACCGCTCCACGGTGCGGAAGGGCGCGCCGCCGTTCATGCGGGGAGCAACACGCCCTTGGTGCTGCGGCCATAAAGCATGTCCGCGAAGGCGCGGTCCAGGGCTTCCAGCGGATAGCGGTGGCTGACCAGCGGGGCCAGCTCCAGCAGGCCCTGGGCATGCCAGTCGTACAGCCGCGGGAAATCGCGGGCGGGCACGCAGCCGCCGTACAGCGGGGCGATGTAGCGCTTGTTCCAGAACAGCTGCGGCAGCTGCATCGTGGCAGGTCCGTGCGCGCCGCTCACCTGCAGCGAATTGCCGCCGTTGCGCGCCATCTGCAGCGGCAGGAAGGCCAGTGCAGGCACGCCGGTGGCTTCGAACGCGTGGTCCGCGCCACGCCCGCCGGTCAGCTCGCGTATCTCGGCGAGCAGCAGCGCGTGGTCGGGATCGTCGTCGTCGGCTTGCAGCAGATGGGTGGCACCCAGCTGGCGGGCCAGGTCGAGGCGGGCAGGCACGCGGTCGATCGCGATGATGGTGCAGGCGCCGGCGATCCGCGCCCCCTGGATCACGTTCAGGCCGACGCCGCCGCAACCCAGCACGGCGACCGAATCGCCCGGCAGCACGTTCGCGGTGTTGATCGCCGAACCCACCCCGGTCATCACTGCACAGCCGAGGATGCAGGCCAGGTCCAGCGGCAGGCCTGATGGCAGCGGCGTCACCGCCTCGGCGCGCACCAGCGCATGGCGCGCGAACGTGCCGAGGTGGAACGATCGCTCGACCGGCCGGCCACGCCAGCGCGTGCCGCCCGCGTGCGCGCGGCTGTTGCCGAGCCGGGGCACATCCAGCTCGTGCGTGCGCTCGCACAGCGCGTCGGCGCCCCGGGCGCACTGGAAGCAGTCGCCGCAGGGAATCGCCCAGTTGAGCAGGACGGGTTGCCCGACGACCAGACCCTCCACGCCGTCGCCGATGGCTTCGACGTGGCCGGCGCCTTCGTGCCCCATGACCAGCGGCCCGGGCCACTGCAGCGAGGCGTGATCGGTATGGCAGACGCCGGCCGCAGCCACGGTAATGCGCACCTCGCCCGGGCCGGGCGGGTCGACCTCGATGGTGTCGACCACGAAGCGGCCTTCGCCATCGGCGATCACGGCCGGTCCGCTGGCGACGCCGCTGCTCATGGCGCACGCTCGAACAGCACCGGGTTCTTCGGCGTGTCGATGATCTCGCCGGGCGCGGCGCCGGGGCACCAGCGTTCCTGGTCGGCCCGCTGCATGTGGTTCTCCGGCGCCTTCAGCCGCATGTCGCGGTCCATGTAGATCACCGTCATCACCGAGCGCGGCCGGTCGGAGCGGTTGGGTCCGGCGCGATGGAAGGTCCAGCCCAGGTGGAAGCTCACCTCGCCCAGCGCGAACGGCTCGTCCACCACGCGGAAGCCCTGCGCCTCCATGTTCGCGGTGATCGCCCGCTCGCTTTCGTCGGAGATTCCCAGGTCGCGGCCGAACTCCACCGACTGGCTGCCGGCGAAGAAGGCCAGCGGCCCCATCTCCTGCGGCACCGCCTGCAGCGGTATCCAGGCGGTGATCGTGCGGTCGCTGGCCAGCGGCCAGTAGTACTGGTCCGCATGCGACGGGGTGATGCCGCCGTTGGGTTCCTTGTACAGCGACTGGTCGTGGTACAGCCGCACGCCCTCGACCTCCAGCAACGCCGCGGCGAGCCCGGCCAGGCGGCGGCCGAACACGAACTCGCGCACGTCGGCGCTTTCCTCCCACAGGTTCATCACCTGCAGGAAGGCGCGGTCGTAGGTGCTGCGCTGCTCCAGCGGCAGGGTCTGGGTGTTGAGCGCGATGGTCAGCCGGGTGATTTCGGCGCCGTAGTGCTGCAGCTCGTCGGCGTTGAACACGTCTTTCAGCCGGATGAAACCATCGCGGCGGAAGTCGGCCCGCTGGCGCTCCGACAGCGGGTAGGGGCGGTCGAGGTCGATCGTCATGGGGCCTGTGGCGGTCGGTCGCGGGTACCGGGCCATGGTAGGAACGGCCCTGCGCGACCGCATCGGCGAGGCTTGTCCAGCCGGCCGCCGCGACTATCGGATTCATGACCTGGCCCGGGAGCGCCCCGGGCAGGCTTCAGGCGGCCGGAGCCGGCGCGGCCGCCACGGCGCCGCGCACGCGCAGCGTGCACAGGCCGGCGACGAACAGGCTCACGCCGCCCAGCGCCAGCGCCCAGATCGGTTGCCCGTGGAAGAACCGCTTCAGCAGCTGGCCCAGCACGCTGGCGGCGACCAGCTGCGGGATGACGATGAAGAAATTGAAGATGCCCATGTAGACGCCCATCTTGGCGGGCGGCAGGTTGTCCGAGAGCATCGCGTAGGGCAGCGACAGGATCGACGCCCAGGCGAAGCCGACGCCGACCATCGGCAGCAGCAGCCAGTGCGGATCGCGGATCAGCAGGAACGACAGCAATCCGGCGCCGCCCAGCCAGAGATTCACCAGGTGGGTAACGCGCAGCCCCCACCAGCGCACCATCGAGGGGATCACCAGCGCCGCGAGCGCGGCAAAGCCGTTGTATGCGGCGAACAGCACGCCGACCCAGTTGGCGCCGTCGTTATAGGCGCTCGACTGCGGATCGGTGCTGCCGAAGTGCACCTGCGCCACGGCGGCGGTCGCGTAGATCCACATCGCGAACAGCGCGAACCAGGAGAACAGCTGCAGCCACGCGAGGCGGCGCATCGCCTGCGGCATGGTGCGCAGGTCGACCAGCACCTGCGCGAGCATGCCATGGCTGCGCGTACGGGCCAGCCACAGCAGGGCCAGCCCGTAGGCGGCCAGCCCGCCGGTGAGCAGGTACATCTCCGGCTGCAGCGCGCATTGCCGGATCAGCACTGCTCCGATCACGCCAGCGAGCAGCCACGCCGCCCCCGTGCGTGCGGCGCCCGCCGTGGCCTGCACCGGTGCGGCCGCGGACACGGGAGCGGCCGGTCCGAACTCCCCGGGCGGGTACTCGCGCGTGCTGGCCACGGTCCAGCCGACCGCGCCCAGCAGCACCGCGCCGCCGGCGTAGAAGGCGAAGCGCACCGTGTCGGGGATACCGCCCGCGGGGGCGGTGTTGTCCACGCCGAACCGGGCCAGCAGCCAGGGCATCGCCGAGGCGACCACCGCGCCAATGCCGATGAAGAAGCTCTGCATGGCGTAGCCGAGCGGGCGCTGGCGGGTCGGCAGCTGGTCGCCGACGAAGGCGCGGAAGGGTTCCATCGACACGTTGATCGAGGCGTCCATCAGCCACAGCAGGGCCGCCGCGGCCCACAGTGTCGGCGCATTCGGCATCCACAGCAGCGACAGCGCAGCCAGCAGCGCGCCCGCGAGGAAGTACGGACGGCGCCGTCCCAGCCGTGTCCAGGTGCGGTCCGAGCAATAGCCGACGATCGGTTGCACCAGCAGCCCGGTGACCGGCGCGGCCACCCACAGTAGCGGGATCCGGTCCAGCGACGCGCCCAGCGTCTGGAAGATCCGGCTCACCTGCGCGGTCTGCAGCGCGAAGCCGAACTGGATCCCGAGGAAGCCGAAGCACATGTTCCATATCTGCCAGAACGACAGGGCGGGTTGGTTTCTCATGGCATGAAGGTTCGCGGCGGAGATGAGGCGATCGGGCACGGCGAGGATGCTCCGCGCACCGATTCGTTGACCGGCGAAGGCAACGGATGCGGATCGCCAGCGCTTGCACGCGGGCCTGCACTGTAGGACGCCAGTGGCGCGACGGGCAATCGCGTCGCAAACGCAGGGCCCTCCTGCGCCGCAGGTTGACGGTGGCCGGGTGCGGGAGAGGACAATGGCCGCCCTCCCCACGATGGCCGCAAGATGGTCTCCGCATGAACGACACGAGCGTGCCGGCCGTCCACGCGGCCGATGGTCTGCTGATCCGCCACGGCACGCCGCTGTTCCGCCAGGCCAATCTGGCCCTGTTCGCCGCCGGCATCGCAACCTTCGGGCTGCTCTACTGCGTGCAGCCGCTGATGCCCGAGTTCAGCAAGGACTACGGCGTGGACGCAGCGACCAGCGCGCTGTCGCTCTCGCTGACCACCGGCGTGCTGGCCTTCGCGATGCTGTTCGCCGGCGCTGTGTCCGACGCCTACGGGCGCAAGTCGGTGATGACCGTATCGCTGATCGCTTCGGCGGTGCTGGTGCTGCTGAGCGCGCTGGTGCCCGGCTGGACCAGCCTGCTGGTGTTGCGCACCTTGCTCGGCCTCTCCCTGAGCGGCCTGCCGGCGGTGGCGATGACCTGGTTGAGCGAGGAAATGCACCCGGAATCGATCGGTCTCGGCATGGGCCTGTACATCAGCGGCAACGCCATCGGCGGCATGGGCGGGCGGCTGGTCACAGGCGTGCTGGCGGATTTCTTCGACTGGCGCGTGGGCGTGATGATGGTGGCCGGCATCGGCCTGGCTTCCGGCCTGATGTTCTGGCGGCTGTTGCCGCCTTCGCGCCATTTCGAGCGCCAGCCGCTGCAGCCGCGCACGTTGCTGGCACGCTTCGCCGGCGTGTTCCGCGATGCCGGGCTGCCATGGATGTTCGCCGAGGGCTTCTTGCTGCTGGGCGCCTTCGTCACGGTCTACAACTACATCGGCTACCGTCTGTTGGCGCCGCCGTACGGCCTCAGCCAGGCGGTGGTCGGCCTGATCTTCAGCGTCTATCTGATCGGCACCTTCAGCTCGGCGTGGATGGGCCATCTGGCCGGCAAGCTGGGTCGCCGGCGCGTGCTGTGGACCACGTTCGCGTTGATGCTCGCGGGCGTGGGCATGACGATGCTGCGCCCGCTCGTGCTGGTGATCGGCGGCGTGGTGGCAGTGACCTTCGGCTTCTTCGGTGGCCACTCCATCGTGAGCAGCTGGGTCGGCCGCCGCGCCGGGTCGGCCAAGGCGCAGGCCTCGTCGCTGTACCTGTTCGCCTATTACATGGGCTCCAGCCTGGCCGGCGCAGGCGGCGGCCTGTTCTACACCGCGCGCGGCTGGAACGGCGTGGCCGCGTTCATCGGGGCAATGGTGCTGGCTGGCCTGCTGATCGCATGGCGGCTGTATTTCCTGCAGCCGCTGCCGGGGCCTCCGTCGCCGGGCACCGAGCCACCGCTGCCGTAGCGCCTCAGCGTGCCGCGGGCGCCAGCATGCCGGCCACGTCGGCATAGCGGCCGTCGTTGGGAGCCGGACGCAGGCCCAGCAGGTGCGTCATCAGCGGATAGACGTCCACGTTCGGGAACACCGGTACCCGGGCGTGTGCGCGGAAGGCCGGGCCGTGCGCCACGAACAGCGCCCGCATGCGCGGGTCGGCGTTGTCGAAACCGTGTTCGCCGAGGATGGCCTTGCCGTGGTGAAGCACGGTGCCCGGGTTGTGGGTGATCAGCCAGCCGACCTGCGCCAGGCAGAACAGCGGCGGCACGCGCCCGTTGTGGCCGTAGTGCAGGCGGGACGGGATGTCAGCCTTGCGCCAGCACTGCATGTGCGGCTGCGGCCGGAGCAGGGCGGCGGCAACCTCCGCCTCGTGGCCCGGCGCCGGGATGATGCCCGCGATGGCACCGGTCGAGACCACCTGGACGTGTGCCGGATCGACCAGGTCGTCGAGGAAGATGCGTTGGGCTGGCGGCGTGTCGGCCATGCCGTGGTCGGCCAGCACGATCAGGTTGAGGTGATCGTACAGCCCGCGCTGCTTCAGGCCAGCGACCAGGCGCGCGAGCGCACGGTCGACCTGGGCGATGGCCTGGTTGGTCTGCGCCGCCTGCGGGCCTTCGTAGTGGCCGGCCGAATCGACCGCCTCGAAGTACAGCGTGAGGAACGCCGGCCGCTGCCCCGGCGGCAGGTCCAGCCAGTGCAGCACGCGGTCGACGCGCGCGTCGTAGTCCATGTCGCCGTCATAGGGCAGCCAGTAATCCGGGCGATGGCCATGGATGCTCGCTTCCGAGCCTGGCCAGAACAGGGTCGCCGTCTTCAGGCCCTGGCGGTCGGCGGTAACCCAGATCGGTTCGGCCTCGTCCCACCAGCGCCCGTCGCCCACCGCCTCGCGGTTGCCCAGGGTGAACCGGCCCAGGCCCGGCACGGACATGGCGTTGTCGACGATGCCATGGTGGTCCGGATAGCGGCCGGTCACCAGGCTGTAGTGGTTGGGAAAGGTCAGCGAGGGGAAGGCGGGCTCCAGGCCCTGTCCGCGCACGCCCTCGCGTGCGAGCGCCTCGAGCGCCGGACTGTGGCCGCGGTCGAGGTAGTCGGCGCGGAAGCCATCGATGGATACCAGCAGCAGCGGCGGGCGCGCCGCCGGCCGGGCGGCCGGCGCGGTGGTGCAGCCGGCCGCCAGCGCGAGCAGGCACAGGCAGGCCAGGCGGAACAGGGTTGTCATGGCAGGGCTCGGGGGGCGGGGGCGCGGATGATCGCCTGGCCCGCCGTTCGCCGGCACCTGCCGTAACGCCTATTGCGCGCCGGCGGTGCCTGCATCTCGGCGTGCGGCGGGCACCAGCATGTCCTCCACCGCGTGGTAGTCGCCGTCGCCGGGCTGCGCCGGCACGCCCAGCAGGTGCGTCATCAGCGGATAGACGTCCACGTTCGGGAACGACGCCGCCGTGACGCCACTGCGGAAGGCGGGCCCGTGCGCGACGAACAGCGCCTGCATAAGCGGCGAGGCGTTGTCGTAGCCGTGTTCGCCCAGGCTGACGTGGCCCTGGTGCGAGGCGAGGTAGTCGGCGGTGGTGATGCGCCAGCCGACGTCCGCCAGGCACAGCAGCTGCGGCACGCGCGGGTTGCGGCCGTAGGCCAGCCGTGCGGGGACACGGGTCCGGTCCCAGCAGTGCATGTGCGGATGCGGCCGTTCCAGCTTCGCCTCGATGGCGGCGAAATCATGGTCCGGCCTGGGATTGAAGCCTGCGAGCACGCCCAGGCTCACCACCTGGACCTGGTCCAGGTCGATCTGCCGTTCGATCAGCACGCTGTGTTCCAGCGGCACCGCGGCCATGCCGTGGTCGGCCAGCACGATCAGGTTCATGTGGTCGAACAGGCCGCGTGCCTCGAGACCTTGCACCAGCCGCGCCAGCGCCAGGTCGGTCTCGCGCAGGGCGGCGTCGACCTGCGGCGCGTCCGGTCCGTAGCTGTGGCCGGCGTGGTCGACCGCGTCGAAGTAGAGGGTGAGGAACGCGGGGCGGCGGTCCGGCGGCAGGTCCAGCCAGGCGAGCACCTGGTCGACGCGCTGGTCCGGCGTCACCGTGCCATCGTAGGGTTTCCAGTAGTCGGGATGGCGGCCGTGGATGTCCGCTTCGGAGCCGGGCCAGAACATGGTCGCGGTGCGCAGGCCCTGGCGGTCGGCGGTCTCCCACAGCGGCGTGCCTTGCGCCCACCAGCGTCCGTCGCTCACCGCCTTGCGGTTGCCCAGCGAGAACTTGCCCAGCTGCGCGTCGTACATGGTGTTGTTGACGATGCCGTGGTGGTCCGGGCGCAGGCCGGTGACGAGGGTGTAGTGGTTGGGAAAGGTCAGCGACGGAAAGGACGGCTGCATGGCCGCGCGCACGCCGCTGCGCGCCAGCGCCGCCAGCGTGGGCGACAGGCCGCGCTCGAGGTAGTCGGCGCGGTAGCCATCGATGGAAACCAGCAGCAGCGGCCGCGCCGCGGTACGCGGTGCCGTCGCGCAACCGGCGCTGAATGCCAGCGCCAGGCAGCACAACAGGCGAAACAGGATTTTCATAGGCGAACTTCTACGATGGATCGGTCGCGCATCATCGCATCGCCTTCATGACGCAAAGAACCCATCCCTCGCCTCGCCGCCGTCTCGCCATGCTCGCGATGGTGCTGCCGGCGGCTGCCGGTGCATGGCAGGCCAAACCCACCCAGCCCGCGCCGCCACCGCGGCCGGTGGTCATCGTGCAACCGCCCGCCGATGCGCGCTTCCAGCAGGCGGTGCGGGAGCAGCAGGTGCGCGACCAACTGCAGAAGAACCAGTTGGAGGAGCAACTGCGCCAGCGGCAGATGCAGGCGATGCGCCAGCCGTATGCCGCCGATCCGGCGCATGCCGCGCGGCTGGACCAGGCCGACCAGGCGCAGCGCGAGCTCTATCGCGGGCGCCAGCAGGACGTGCTGGATCGTTACCAGAGCACCGTGGCGCCGCCGGTGGTGCATTCGGCCGGCGAGCCCGCTTCCTCGGGCAGCGGCGGTTGACCGGTCCTGCGCGGACGTGTGCGTGGGCTAGCGCGGCATCCGCCGATGGCCGCCCGATCCGGGCGTTGCCGCATCGCGCGCGCTGGGCGCACCCGGGCCGAACAGGTCACCGCGTGCGATGCCGTCCTCCATCGCCAACAGGAAACGCTTGGTCGGCAGGCCGCCGCCGAAGCCGGTGAGGCTGCCGTTGGCGCCGATCACGCGATGGCAGGGCAGGACGATCGGCAAGGGGTTGCGCCCATTGGCCGCGCCTACCGCGCGCACGGCCTGCGGATGGCCGATGCGGCGCGCCAGCTCGCCGTAGCTGATGGTTTCGCCATAGGGGATGCGGCCCAGTTCCTCCCACACCGCGAGCTGGAACGGCGTGCCCAGCGGGTGCAACGGCAGGTCGAACGCACACCGCGTGCCGGCGAAATATTCCTCCAGCTGCGTGCGCGCGAAGGCGAGCGACTGCGGCGAGTGCGACCAGCCGGGCGCCGGTTCGCGCTGGTGGCGGCCGCTCTCGAACCACACCTCGCGCAGGCCTTCCCGATCGGCGACCAGGCGCAAGCGGCCGACGGGGGTGGGCAGGTTGTCGTACCAGATGCTGCTCATGGGCGGAGTTCGTCGGCTGCGGCGTGTCTGGCGCTGCTCGCCACGAGGGTGGCGGGGCGGCGCCGAAGAGCCATGACGTGCACGATCATGCACGCTTCCTCGATACCGGGGCCTGATCCGCCGCGCCGCGCCACAAGTGCATTACCGCATAGGCCCGCCAGGGCCGCCATGCCTCGGCCATGGCCGAGAGAACCCGTGTGCTCAGCTCGCCGCC
>NZ_JABFWW010000277.1 GCF_013362045.1 Frateuria sp.
AACCGCGGCGGCGGCGGGAGCGGCCGCATCGGCGCGGCGCCGGCGGTGAGCACCGGCCGCGCCCACACGTACACCAGCAGCACGATCGCCAGCAGGCTGAGCGCCAGGATCGCCGCAGCCCAGTGCAGCAGGCCTGCGGCCACGGCGTATGACTCGTGCGAATCGGGCTGGCGGCTCATGCGCTCGCCCCCAGCGCGGCCCGCCGCTGTGCGCCGTAGCCCAGCCACCACAGGCCGCCGATGCCGACCCACGCCAGGGGATCGCTCCAGGCCAGCGCGTTCGTGCGCAGCCCCGGCAGCACCAGCCAGCCGGCATAGCCGACCTGCGCGGCGAACAGCCACCACGCCACGCCGGCCAGCCACACCGCGCGCTGCTTGGCCCGGCGCGAGAGCAGCACCGCGAACGGCAGCGCAAGGTGGAAGACCACCAGGAACGCGCCCAGCCACCGCCACGGCGTCTTCAGGCGCGGCAGATACCACACGGTCTCGGTGGGCAGGTCGGCGATCCAGACGGTGAGGTAATCCATGAAGGCGAGGTAGCCCCAGGCCAGCACCAGCACCATCAGGATGCTGCCCAGGTCATTCAGCCGTCTGGACGTCCATGCCGCGGCGGCCGGTTCGCGCCAGGCCACGCTGATGCCGACCGCCAGCGCCGCCGCCGCCAGCAGCTGAGCCGTGCCCAGCAGAATGCCGAATGCCGTCGAGTGCCAGCGCGGCACCAGCGACACCACCCAGTCGACCGCCGCCACCGAGATGCTCAGCGCATAGATGACCAGACCGCCGGCCGCGAAGCGCCCGGCCTGCGGCGTGTCCAGCCGCCGGCGCATGCCGTGTGCGAGCCACAGCCACAGCAGCCATAGCACCGCCGCGCGCGCGACGAAGAAGGGCGCATCCAGCCACCAGCGTTGCGCCGGGTCCGCGCCCGCGTGCTGGCCGGCCCAGGGAAACACGACGGCCACGCCGATCAGCACCGGCAGCAGCAGCAGCGCCATCAGCGGCAGCCGCCGGCTCGCCGCCAGCAGCGCGGGGCGCAGCGCCACGCCCCAGTCGCCGCCGGTCAGCGCATGGATCATCAAGAGGCCGACGCTGCCCAGCGCAGGCGCCAGCCAGAACAGCCAGGCGAACAGGTAGGACAGCAGCACCACGCGCGGTGCGTGCAGGCCCAGCAGCAGGCAGGCGACGAGCGCCAGCAGGCCGGCCGCCGCGGCGAGGCCTTCGTTGCGTGAGGTCTTCGGCAGCGCGCTCATCGCTGCGTCTCCCCGCCCTTGTCCGGTGTCGTCGGCAGTCGCGCCAGCTCCTTCGGCGCCAGCCGATCGCGTGGCGCGTGCTGGGAAAGCTGCAGCGCACGGATATAGGCCACGATCGCCCAGCGGTCGCGCGGGTCGATGCGGTCGGCGTAGGGGTACATCACGCCGTAGCCTTCGCTGATCACCTGGTAGAAATGGCTGTCCGGTGCGTTGCGCAGGCGGTCGGTGTGGTAGCTCGGCGGCGCCGGAAAACCACGGCGCACGATCATGCCGTCGCCATCGCCGCTGCGTCCGTGGCAGGGCGCGCAGTAGATGTCGAAGCGCCCGCGGCCGCGCTCGAGCAACGCCAGCGTGACCGGCAGCGGATTGGCGTAGCGCCGTTCACCGACATCGCCCTGGGCGAGGCTTGCGCCCTGCGCATCCAGCGGCACGGCCGGACCGGGATCGGGCGGCAGCGCCATGTGCCCACGCCGCCCGCTGCTGGTGTCGGCCGCCGCACCCTGCGCCAGCGGCACGCTGCCCGGCGGCGGCGTGCGTGCGCTGGTGCCGTCGGCAAACAGCGGACTGGGTGCCAGCGGCTTGTACCTGGGCTGGTCGTACATGTCGTGCATGGCCTGCTCGCAGCCGGCCAGTGCGAGCAGGGCGAAGGCGAGCACCGGGCGGCGGACGCTCACGGCACCACCTCGTCGATGGACAAAGGCGCGAGCCGCGCGAGGTCGGCGTGCGCGCGGCCTTCGTCGAAGCGCGGATCGTCCGCCCGCAGCCACAGGAAGAACCCATCGCGGCTGGCCGCCTCGAAGCCCGGCACGGCGAACAGCGGATGCACCAGCCGCGGCAGGCCGTTGGCCACGAACAGGCCGGTCACGCCGAACAGCGCTGCGAACAGGATGGTCATTTCCAGCGCGGCCGGGATGAAGGCCGGCCAGCTCGCGTCGGGCCGGCCGCCCACGTCGATCGGGTAGTCGACCACCGACGCGTACCACTCGAGGAACAGCGTGCCGAAACCTCCGCACAGCCCGCCCAGCAGCACCAGCAGCGGGATGCGGTTGCGCACCGGCCCCAGCGTCTCGGCCAGGCCCTCCACCGGATAGGGCGTGTAGGCCTCCAGTTGCGTGTAGCCCAGATCGCGCAGCTCGCGCACGGCCTGCAGCAGCGCTCCGGCGCTGTCGAAGCGCGCCAGCCAGCCGCGGTCGCAGGACACGCTCATGCCGCCTCCCGGTCGAGCCTGGCGCGCAGCTTGCGCAGCTCGAACATCGGCAGCACCGGCAGCAGCCGCACGAACAGCAGGAACAGCAGCAAGAACAGGCCGATCGAGCCGACTAGGAACACGATGTCCCAAAAGGTGGGATAGAACATGCCCCAGCTGGAAGGCAGGAAGCCGTGGTACAGGCTGCCGACGATCAACAGGAAGCGCTCGAGCCACATGCCGATGAGCACCAGCAGCGCGATCACGAACAGGACGGCGCGACTGCGCCGCACGCGCTCGAACCAGAGCGCCTGGATCGCGATCACGTTGCAGCCGACGATCGTCCAGTAGGTCCAGGCGTAGGCGCCGGTGAGCTCGGCCATGGCGTGGGCGACCTCGTAGCGGTCGCCGCCGTAGAAGGCGTTGAACAGTTCCGCGGCGTAGCTGTAGTCCACGAACAGGCCCGCGGCGAGCATCAGCCTGGCGAGGTTTTCGATGTGCCGCGCGGTGATGAAGTCGCCCAAGTCGAAGTAGCGCCGCAGCGGAATGCCCAGCACCAGCACCATGGCGAAACCGGAAAACAGCGCGCCGGCCACGAAGAACGGCGGAAAGATCGTCGAGTGCCAGCCCGGCAGCAGGCCCTCGGAGAAATCCAGCGCCACCATCGAGTGCACCGAAAACACCAGCGGCACCGCCATCGCGGCCAGCAGGAGGTTCAGCGTCTCGAAGCGCTGCCAGTGCCGGGCCTCGCCGCGCCAGCCGAGCGCGAGCAGGCCGTAGAAGACCTGCCTGCCGCGCGTGCGTGCGCGGTCGCGCAGGGTGGCCAGGTCGGGGATCAGGCCGACGTAGAAGTACAGGATCGACACGATCAGGTAGGCGACGATCGCGGAGAAGTCCCAGAACAGCGAGCTGCGCCACTGCGGCCACAGGCCCATGCGGTCGGGATAGGGCGCCAGCCAGTAGAAGAACCACGGCCTGCCCAGGTGCAGGATCGGGAAGATGCCCGACACCGACACCGCGAACACGGTCATCGCCTCGGCATAGCGGTTGAGCGCGTTGCGCCAGCCCTGCCGCGCCAGGTACAGCCCGCCGGAAATGAAGGTGCCGGCCATGCCGATGGCGATCCACCACACGTAGTTCGCGATCGCGAAGGCCCACGCCACCGGGATGTCCAGGCCCCAGATGCCCACGCCCCTGGCCAGCAGCCAGGCGATGCCCACGCCGAGCCATGCCGTGAGCACGAAGGCCAGCGCGAAGGCGAACAGCCACAGGCGGCCCGTGGGGCGCTCGAGCACCAGCCCGCTTACCGTGTCAGTGATCGAGGCGTTGGTTTCGCGCGGGGCGAACAGCGGCACGCTCATGCGTCGTCCTCCAGCGCCGGATGCGGATTGCGGATGGAGGCCAGGTACGTGGTGTGCGGGCGCGTGTTGAGTTCGGCCAGCAGCGCATAGTGCCGCGGCGAGGCCTTCTGCCGGCTGACCGCGCTGGCGGGATCCTGCTGGTCGCCGAAGACGATCGCCTGGGTGGGGCACGCTGCCTGGCAGGCGGTCAGCACCTCGCCGTCGGCGATGCGCCGCCCGGCGATGTCGGCCGCGATATGGGCGGTCTCGATGCGCTGGATGCAGTAGGTGCACTTCTCCATGACGCCGCGGTTGCGCACCGAGACGTCCGGATTGCGCTGCGCCTTGAGGCTCTCGGTCGCGAGGTCGCTGTACTGCAGGAAGTTGAAGCGGCGCACCTTGTACGGGCAGTTGTTGGAGCAGAAGCGCGTGCCCACGCAGCGGTTGTAGACCTGCACATTGAGCCCTTCGGCATCGTGCACGGTGGCGCCGACCGGACAGACCAGCTCGCACGGCGCGTGCTCGCAGTGCATGCACGGCACCGGCTGGTGGTGGATGCGCGGGGCCTGCGCGTCGCCTTCGTAGTAGCGGTCGACGCGGATCCAGTGCATCTCGCGGCCGCGTTCGACTTCCTCGGCGCCCACCACGGGGATGTTGTTCTCGGCCTGGCAGGCGATCGTGCAGGCACCGCAGCCGATGCAGGCGTTCAAGTCCACGCTCATGCCCCAGGCGTATTCGCCGGGTGGGCGTGCAGGGTAGAGGCTGGGCGGCGTGGGCGCATCCTGCGCGAAGGCTGGCTGCGCGCGGAACTGCTCCAGCGTGCCGGTACGGACCGGCGCACGCCCTTCCATGGCGTGGTGGCGCTGGGTCGCGGCGAGGGTGTAGTGCGCGCCGGTGCGATTGATTTGCAGGCCACCGCTGCGCCAGGGCGCAGCAAGGCTGCGCAAGGCATAGGCATCGAAGCCCAGCTGCTCGCCCACGCGCCCGGCCCGGCGGCGGCCGTAGCCCAGATGCGCGGTGACGCTGCGTGCGGCTAGCCCCGGCATGATCCACACCGGCGCCTGGGTGTGGCGGCCGCCGACGCGCAGTTCCAGCGCATCGCCGTTCTTCAGATCGTGCGCAAGGGCCAGCTCGGGGCTGACCAGCGCCACGTTGCTCCAGGTCAGCGTGGTGAGCGGCTTGGGCAGTTCCTGCAGCCAGCCGTTGTTGGCGTAGCGGCCGTCCCACACGGTGGGATCGGGGGCGAGCAGCAGCTCGAGGCCGGACGGGTCGTGCGGCGCGTGCCGCTGCGCGAGAAAGCCCGTGTCCACGCGCGGAGCCTGCGCGGGCGGTGCGCTGCCGGCGATGACACCGACCTGCAGGCTCGCCGTCCAGAATCCGTCGGCATCGGCGCCATCCTGAGCGCGCCAGGTGGACTGCACGCACTCGCGCTCGCTCCGCGTGTCGCCCAGGAACATCGCCAGCAGCTGGTGCACGGTGCGGCTGTCGTACAGCGGCGCGATCACCGGTTGCACCAGGCTGGCGGTGCCATCGGCAGCACGCAGGTCCGACCAGCTCTCCAGCGCGTGCGAACGCGGCAGGTGCCACTGGCAGGCGAATGCGGTCTCGTCGCGGTACAGGCCCAGGTGGATGCGCTGGGACACCTTCGCCAGCCGTTCGGCGAAGCGCGCATCGGCCGGCGTGGCGTAGGCCGGGTTGCCGTCGAGGACCAGCAGCGTTTCCACGCGGCCGGCGGCCATCGCTGCGGTGAGTTCGCGCAGGCCCTCGCCGGCGTTTTCCCAGGGCTCGGCCGGCGCGTAGTACTCGACCGTGCGGCCGGCGTTGCCGAGCGCATCGTTCAACAGGTGCGCCAGCGCATGCACCCACGGCGGCTGCGCGCGGCCGGCAAGCACCAGCGCGCGGCCGCGCTGGGCCTCCAGATCCTGCGCCAGCGCACGCAGCCGGCGCGCGGAGATGCCGCTGGATTGCGTGGCATGCACGCCCGGCAGGCCGAGCAGCTCGCCCAGCTCCAGCGCGAAGGTGCCCACCCGTGCGCTGGCGAGCGGCCAGCGGTGGTCGGCCTTGGCGCCGGTCAGGCTCGGGCTGGCCTCGACCACGTACAGGCGGTTGAAGTCATCCGCTTCGGGCATGCGTCTGCCGATGAAGTCGCGCGCATGGCGCAGCGCGCCGGGCTGGCTGCCGAGGAAGTCGGCCTCCAGCGCGAGCACCACCTTCGCCTGGTCGAAGCGGTAGCGCGCGCGCAGCGGCGTGCCGAGGGCGAGCAGCGCGCCGGCCAGCGCGCTGTCCTCGTCGATGGCTTCGTACTGGTACCAGCGCGAGCCGGGGAAGCGCGCCAGCCATGCCCCGCGCTGCGCAGCCAGCGTGGGCGAGTCGATGCGGCCGCCGAGCACGTGCAGGCCGCGGCCATCGTGCACGTAGCGCGCGGCGAGCGTGGCGGCCTGCGCGCGGAAGTCGTCCCAGCTGGCGGCGACGCCTTCGTGCAGCGGTGCCTGCGAGCGGTCCGGGTCCCATAGTTCCAGCACGGCCGCCTGCATCGCCGGCGAGGTGGCGCCCAGGCTCATCGGGTGGGCTGGATTGCCTTCGATCTTGGTCGGGCGGCCCTGGTGGGTCTCCACCAGCACGCCGGCCACGTCGCCGGCGCAGGCGAGCGTGCTGGCGTAGAAGCGCGGCAACGCCGGCGGCAGCTGGTCGGGATGGCGCACCCACGGCACGATTTCCTGCTGCGGCGGACGGCTGCAGGCGCCCAGGCCCGCCAGCGCGAGCGACGCGCCGAGCAGCCTGAGGAAGCCGCGGCGGTCGAGCCCCGGATCGAGCAGCGACGGGTGCGGCACCAGTTCGTGGATGCGCGCGCGCACGTCGGGCTGCCCGGCGAGCTCTTCCAGCGCGCGCCAGTAGAGGGGGCCGCGGGCGTTGGCGAGCCGGTCGCGCAGGGCCTGGTCGAGGGGGTTCATGCGCGTTCCCTCGCGCTTGGGGCAAAGGCCTCCCCCTCTCCCCAACCCTTTCCCCCGGCATGGCCGGGGGAGAGGGAGCAGATTGCGCGAGCTTGCCCGCCTTGCTCCCCCTCTCCTGCGCGCAGCGAGGGGAAGAGGGTTGGGGAGAGGGGGAGGCCGTTGGCTTTGCTTCGCTCGAAGACAGAAGCAGGAGAATTCCGTCCCTCGATCTTCCCCACAACGTCGCGCGCAGGAGAGAGCGGTCCAAAAACAAGGCGCGCCATCACCGATGACATACCGAGCAATCCGCCAGCCGGCGCGTATCGATGTGGTAGCGCCCGATGAGCGCCAGGCCGAGCTTCTGTTGGTCCTGCGCCTTCCAGTCCATGGCGAACTCCTCTTCGCGCGGGCGCAGGTAGTTCTGCGGCGCGCGATGGCAGTCCAGGCACCACTTCATCGACAGCGGCCGCGTGCGCATGGTCAGCGCCATGCGGTCGACGCGGCCGTGGCAACTCTCGCAGCCGACACCCTTGGCCACGTGGATGGCGTGGTTGAAGTAGACGAAGTCCGGCAGCTGGTGCACACGCTGCCAGTGCAGCGCCACGCCGCTGCGCCAGCTCTGCACCACCGGCCTGAGCATCGCCTGGTCGGTGTAGAGCTGCGAGTGGCAGGTCATGCAGGTGGCGATCGGCGGCATGCCGGCGAAGGCGGAGGTTTCCACCGTGGCGTGGCAGTAGCGGCAGTCGATGCCGTCGTCGCCGACGTGGTGCTTGTGGCTGAAGGGCACCGGTTGCTCCACCGCCTCGCCGATGCGGTGCGGCTCGTTGGTCAGGCCGCGCCAGGCCAGTACCGCGGCGCTGGCGAGCACCAGCAGCGCGAGCAGGATGAGCTTGACGAGCAGGCCCACGCGCGGATGGAAGATCTGGGTCATCGCCCTCTCGTGCGGCCCCTTCAAGCGAGCGTTCGCCGCCAACCATTGCAGGGTGCGTGTGAAGTGCGCGCGGCCGCCCTTCCCTAGCGATGGGACGCGAAGCGCCAAACCTTCGCCCGGGAGAAGTCAGCCGCCCGGCGACTTGCGCAGGGTCCTGCGCAGGTCTTCCACGTGGTCGGCATCGACCGCCTCGGCGCGATTGCCCCAGGCGTTGCGGATGTAGGTGGTCAGGTCGGCGATCTGCGCGTCGTCGAGGCGGTCGGCGAAGCCCTGCATCACCAGGCCGGTGGCATCGCCTCGCGTGGCGGGAATGCGCGCGCCCTGCAGGATCACGCCGATCAGCGTGTCGGCGCTGC
This sequence comes from Frateuria sp., assembly GCF_013362045.1. GTDB lineage: Bacteria > Pseudomonadota > Gammaproteobacteria > Xanthomonadales > Rhodanobacteraceae > Frateuria_A. Next base: position 7,990 of record NZ_JABFWW010000277.1, read on the forward strand.
TGGCCTGCACCGCGCTGTTGCGGCGCAACGGCGGGAAGGCGCCCTGCTCGCCCTGGCCCTCGGCCAGGTGGCAGCCGGCGCAATGGTCGACGTACAGCGCCGCGCCGCGGTCGAGCGTACTGCGGTCGATACCGGCCAACGATGCCTCCTTCGGGGCGGGCAGGCTCTTGAGATAGACGGCCACGGCCTGGCGGTCGGCCTCGCTCATGTACTGCGTGGAGCGCTCGACCACCTCGGCCATGGGCCCGGCGGCAGCGCTGAGGCTGTTGTGCCCGGTACCCAGGTATTGCGCGATGTCCTGCGCGCTCCAGCCGCCCAGCCCATCGCGGGTGCCGCCAGCCAGGCTTGGCGCGTAGGCGTTCTCGCCGAAGCCGCCGGTAAGCGGGTCGCTCGGGTCGGTCGCACCGGCGAGGTTCTTGTCGCTGTGGCAGGCGCCGCAGTGGCCCACGCCCTTGACCAGGTAGGCGCCGCGGTTCCACTGCGCCGAACGCTTCGGATCGTATCGGTAGGTGCCGTCCTTGAAGTACAGGCCGTTCCATACCGCCATGACTCCGCGCCGATCGAGCGGCCAGGGCAGGTCGTTGCTCCGCGTGGGCTGGCGCACCGGCGCAAGCGTATCCAGGTAGGCCTTGATCGAGAGCACGTCGTCGCGGCTGAGGCGCGTGTACCAGGGATAGGGGAAGGCCGGGTACAGGTGGCGGCCGAGGCGGTCGATGCCCTCGTGCATCGCGCGATAGAAGTCCGCTCCGGTCCAGCGGCCGATGCCGGTTTCCGGGTCGGGCGTGATGTTGGTGGAGTAGATCGTGCCGAAGGGTGTGGGAACGGCGCGGTCGCCCGCGAACGGTACGCCGCCGGGCGCGGTATGGCAGGCCTCGCAGTCGCCTGCGCGCACCAGGTAACGGCCGCGGGCGATGTCGCCGTACGGACCGGGACTCATGCGTTCGCCGAGCTTGACTGCCGCGGCGGCGGCGACGTCACGGTCGTGGGTGCATCCGGCGCAGAGCGCGACGGCGACGGCCGCGCAGCACAGGAAGGCGGCTGCCTTGGCGAGCGGCATGGCCCGGGAACCGTATGGCGTGCTCATGTCGGCACCAGTGCGCCGGGGTTCTTCAGGTAACGCTTCATCGCCTGGGCCGACCAGTAGGTCAGTGCGCCGATGGTGCCGGTGGGGTTGTAGCCGGGGTTCTGCGGGAACACGGCCGAACCCATCACCCAGAGGTTGGGCACACCCCAGCTTTGCAGGTAGCGGTTGACGAAGCTGGTCCTCGGGTCGCTGCCCATCGCCGCGCCGCCGGTGTTGTGGGTGGTCTGGTAGGGCACGATGGAATACGGGCCCTGGCGCTTCCTCACGTGCACGCTGGCGCCGGGGATCGCACGGCCGATCTTCGCGGCCTGGCCGGTGAGGAAGTCCGACATCCGGTGTTCGTTGGGCTGGAAATCGAAGGTCAGCCGCAGCAGCGGATTGCCGTAGGCGTCGCGCCAGGTGGGGTCGAGGTCCAGGTAGCTCGAGCGGTAGCTCATCACGCTGCCGTGGGTGGCGATCGAGCAGGCGGTCAGGTAGTGCTCGTGCATCGCCTGCTTCCAGCCGGCGCCCCACTTGGGCGCATGCTCGGGCAGGTAGTGCTGCAGGATCGGCCGGCCGCCGGTGTTCCACAGGGCGACGTAGCCGCCGCCGATGAAGCCGTGCGGGCCATGGTCGAAGTTGTCGCCGTTGAATTCGTCGATCGCCTGGCCCAGCGCGCCGGCGCCCATGAAGGGGTTCAGCCGCTCCTTCTGGAACACGTCCACGGCCGAGGTGATCTGGTAGGCGTAGTTGCGCCCGACCACGCCGCTGTTGGCGGCCGGGTCGTAGGGCTGGCCGATCTTGGAGAGCAGCAGCAGGTGCACGTTGTGCTGGGCGAACGCGCACAGCACCACCATGTCGGCCGGCTGCTCGATCTGGTTGCCGTCGACATCGACGTAAGTGACGCCGGTGGCGCGCCTGCCGGTCGAATCGGTGTTGACGCGGGTGACGTTGCAATGCGTGCGGAAACGGAAGTTGTCCTTCTTCAGCAGCACCGGGAGGATGGTCGTCTGCGGGCTGGCCTTGGAGTAGTTGCCGCAGCCGAACCACTCGCAGTAGCCGCAGTAGGTGCACTGGCCCATCTGCACGCCCAGCGGGTTGCGGTACGGGCGCGAGGCATTGGCGGCCGGGCACGGGAACGGCTTGAAGCCCACCGCGCGCGCGGCCTTGTCGAAGAGCACGGTGGAGGCGCTGCGCTCCAGTGGCGGCAGCGGGTAGCCGCGCTGGCGCGGACCCTCGAACGGGTTGCCGCCTTCGATGAGCTGGCCCTTGACGTTGCCGGCCAGCCCGGAAATGCCGCAGAGGTATTCGAAGCTGTCGTAGTGCGGTTCCAGTTCCTCGTAGGTGACGCCCCAGTCCTGCAGGTTCATGTCCTGGGGAATGAAGCTCTTGCCGTAGCGCTGCTCGGTGTGCGAGCGGACCACGAAGTCCTGCGGCAGGAAGCGCCAGCACTGCCCGTTCCAGTGCACGCCGGCACCGCCCACGCCGGCGGCCGGAAGGAACGAGCCCAGGTGGCGCATCGGCAGCGCGGTCTGGCCGGCGTTGTTGCGGAAGGTCAGCGTCTCGCGTTCGGGCGCCTCGAAGATCTGCTTGCGCACGGCATAGCGCAGCTCGTCCTGGATGTGGTCGGTGGCGAAGTCGGGCACCGTGTCGCGCCAGGCGCCACGTTCCAATGCCAGCACCTGCGCGCCGGCGTCGGTGAGCTCCTGCGCGATGATCGAGGCGGTCCAGCCGAAACCGACCAGCACCACGTTCACCGGCGGCATGCGCCGCGCCATCAGGTCGCGCTCCGGGGGTGGCCGGGCGCCGCGGTGGGCGCACGGCCGATCAGGCTCACGAACGGCTGCTGATAGGGCTGGCCGTACTGGCGGATCTCGCGCACGTAGTTGTAGCGCGGACCGGGGAAGCCGATCAGCTTCCAGCCGGCGAAATCGCGATTGCCGCCGTAGGCCGGGTCGGCCAGATAGCCTTCCTGGGTGTTCTGCCAGAACAACTGGAAGAAGGTCTTGGCAGGCAATTCGCCCAGGTCGACCTTGCCGTCCTCCAGCGCGTGCAGCACCGCGTCCTGCTGCTCGGCCTTGAGCTTGGCGAACGGCTGCTGGTACTGCTTGCGGCAATGCGCGTCGATGCCGGCGATGGCCTGGCGGTAGATCTGCGCGGGGGTGTAGCGCAGCTGATAGCCCTGGGTGTCCACGCCGCGGGGCCAGGGGCCTTGCATGTACCAGCGCTCGGCACGCCCGTAGGGGCCGGCCAGCTGCAGGTCGATGAAGGTGGGGACGCCGGCCTGGTCGGCGCCGGGCCCGAGCGCATCGGAGGGAATCAGCCGCGCGACGGCGGCGCTGACGAACTCCATCTCCTCCGGCGCCAGGAAGGCAGAGGACGAGGCGTGCTCCGTGCCGCCTTGCGTCCGGCCGCAGGCGCAAAGCGCCATGCTGGCGGGAACGGCCGTGCCGACGAGCCTCAGGAATTCCCGACGTGCCGGATCGTGCCCCACGTCTGCCGCCTCCTCCCGCTGGAAAATAGAAGCCTAGGCAGGTGGCGGTGAAGGCAGGGCGTCATCCCGGTGAAAACCGTGGTAGTGCGCCGCAATATCCGGCGTCCTTCGTGGCAACTTGCGTCAAGCGGCTTATCTAGGAGTCCGCTGAGCCGTTGCAGACCCTTTTCTTACGTGCCTGCTCGCAGGCTCGGCCTGCAAGTGCACGGGACATCAACATTTGTGAACCGAAGACGGAAGATCGCATGCTTAATGCTTGACGCAGCAGGGCTTTGGCCTGCACGCTTCCGTCACTTGTGTATGGTCAGCATTCACGGTTCTGGCCGCGCGAGCGTGCGGGAGGGGTCATGGCAAAGGACAACCTTGTACTGCTGGTGGAGGACGACTCGGACACGCGCGAAGTCATGGCGCTGCTGCTCGATGCGGCCGGCTACCAGGTGTTGTCCGCGCGCGATGCCAAGAGCGGCATCCGGCTGATGGACGAGCAGCCGCAGATCGGCGTGATCGTCACCGACGTCAACATCGGCGGCGGGCAGGACGGCATCAGCATGACCGAGGAATTGCGCCGGCGCGGCTCCAATGCCGCCGTGGTGGTGATTTCCGGCGATCCGGAAGCCTCCAGCGACCGCCTGGGCCCGACCGCCACCTTTCTGCCCAAGCCGTACGACCGCAGGGCGCTGCTGGCCGCCATCGCCGACGCCCGCGCCAAGAATGCCCGCGCCTGCGCCGTCGCCGACGACGGCACGCCGCCCTACCCGGGTGTATCGCGCTAGCCACATGCGGTAGGTTGATCCTGTCGAAGTCGGCCATGCGGGACACGGTTGCCCGGTGGGCTGCCATCCCCTT
>NZ_JABFWW010000053.1 GCF_013362045.1 Frateuria sp.
GGGGGACTCGAACCCCCACGCCTCTCGGCGCTACCACCTCAAGGTAGTGCGTCTACCAATTCCGCCACCTGGGCAGGTGTGTTGCTTTTACTTCGACGAACCCGCCGGCGCGGGAACGTCCGACTTCGCGGGAGCGCCGGCGGCCGGCACGTCGCTGGTCGCCTTGGCCGGCGCCTGCGGCACGTCGGTGCGGGCGGGCGCCGCGGGCTGCGCATTCTGGGCGGGCGCGGGCTTGTTGGCAAGACCGGACATCACGCCCAGATCCGGCTGCGCGGTCTGCGGCGCACCGTTGCGGCTGAGATAGATGCCCATGCCCAAGCTGAGCAGGAAGAACAGCGTCGCCAGCGCCGCGGTGGCGCGGGTGAGGAAGCTGGCCGAACCGCGCGCGCCGAAGACCGTCGCCGACGCACCGCCGCCGAAACCGGAGCCTGCGTCGGCACCGGCGCCGCGCTGCATCAGGATCAGCACGATCATCGCCGCCGCGATCAGGATGTAGAAGACGCTGAAGATGACAAACATGTTGTTCTTTAGGAGTCCGTAGGGCTTCAGTGCGCCGCGGCGCAGATGCCGAGGAAATCGCCGGCGGTGAGCGAAGCTCCGCCGATCAGGCCCCCATCCACGTCCGGCTGCGCGAACAATGCCGCGGCGTTTGCCGCCTTGACGCTGCCGCCGTAAAGCAGCCGGGTCAGACGGGCAATCATAGCATCTTCCCTTTCCAGTTGGCTACGAATGAACGCGTGTGCCTGCTGGGCCTGCTCGGGCGTGGCAGTGTGTCCGGTGCCGATCGCCCATACGGGCTCATAGGCGATGACAGCGGTATAGAACGGGGCAATGCCGGAACCGGCGAGCACGGCGCCGAGCTGGCGCGCGAGCACCGCTTCAGTCTGCCCGGCCTGGCGCTCTTCCAGCGTCTCGCCAATGCACAGGATCGGCGTCAGGCCGGCGGCGCAGGCGGCGGCGAACTTGCGCGCCACCAGTCCGTCGCTCTCGCGGTGGTACTGGCGACGCTCGGAGTGGCCGACCAGCGCCCACTGTGCGCCCACGTCCGCCAGCATGGCAGCGGAAACCTCGCCGGTGTAGGCGCCCTGCCCCTCATGCTCGCTGACGTCCTGGCCACCGAAGCCGATGCCGTTGGCGCCGTGGCGCGAAGCCAGTTCCACGAGATAGGGAAACGGCGGGAACACCAGCACGTCGGCGTCCCGCGGACGCTGCGCTGCAATGTCGTCGAGCAGGGCTGCAGCCATCGAGCGGCTGCCGTGCATCTTCCAGTTGCCGGCGATGAGTTTCCTGCGCATGCCTTCCATCCGGTGAAAAGCGGCAAGGATAGCGACCGCTCCACAGGCCGGCAAACGGATGCTGGCCGTCACCGGGCCGCTCGGCCATGATGCGGGTTCACCCACCCGCATGGATCTGGATCGATGCCCTCCGAACGTCCGCTCAGCCTGGTCACCGGCGCCTCGGCGGGCATCGGCGCCGCCTTCGCGCAGGAGCTCGCCGCACGCGGGCATGACCTGGTGCTGGTCGCGCGGCGTGCCGGGCGCCTGCAGGCGCTGGCCGCCGAAATACACGAGCGCCATGGCGCGCACGTTCACGTGATGCCTGCCGATCTGGCGGACCCGGCAGCACCCGGCCGGCTGGTCGAGGCCCTGCAGTGCGAGGGACTGGCGGTGGACTGGCTGGTCAACAACGCCGGCTACGGGGTGCCCGGAACGTTCGAGGCCAGCGACTGGGCCACGCATGCGGACTTCCTGCAGGTGCTGCTCACTGCGCCGACCGAACTGGCTTGGCGGCTGTTGCCCGGCATGCGCGCGCGCGGCTGCGGCCGCATCATCAACGTGGCGTCGCTGGCGGGCCACGTGCCCGGTTCGGCCGGGCACACACTGTATGCGGCGAGCAAGGCGTACTTGATCAAGTTCTCGCAATCGCTGGCGCTGGAGAACCGCCACCTGGGCGTGCACGTGTGCGCGTTGTGCCCGGGCTTCACGTATTCGGAGTTCCACGACGTCACCGGCACCCGGGCATTGGTCGGCAAGCTGCCGCGGTTCATGTGGCAGGACGCCGGAACCGTCGTGCGCGAAGGCATCGAGGCCGTGGAGCGTGGCGAGGTGGTGCATGTCACCGGACGAGTGAACCGGACGATCAAGGCGCTGGCCAAGCTGCTGCCCGACCGGCTTGCCCTGCGGCTCTCGGCACGCGAATCGAAGCGCTACCGCCAGCTCGATTGAACGGCCTGCGTGGCCTCGCCAACTGCGCTAACGTGGCCGGCCAGCTGCCGCGAGTCCGCCATGAGCCTGTTCCCGACCCAGATGCGCCCATTGCCGTATCGCAAGCCCACCGAGGGCCGCGACTACTGGGTGCTGGACGATGCCTTGCCCGGCCCGCTGGCGGTGCGCGAACGCTGCCTCGCGAAGAGCGACTGGGAGTATGGCTTCCCGACCACGGGCGAAGCCTGGCCCGGCATGCGCGCATCGCCGGCATTGCTTGAGGACGAACTGGCTTTCATCGAGGGCAAGGTGCGGGAGGCCACCGGCGCGAAGAAGCTCTGGCTCGGCCAAACCGATGCCGGCCAGAAGCTCAACCACAACTGCGTGCAGATAGTCGGTGCGGTCGAGGGTGCGCTCAAGCCGCACACCGATTCGCTCAATCTCTGCCGATACGCGGCGGTGCTCTATCTCAATCCGACGGTACCGGAGAGCTGCGGCACCAGCTTCTTCCGCCAGCGCATGCCCGGCGGCCAGCTCGGCGGGAACATGGTGGCGCCGCCCTACCGCAACCTGGTCGATGCGCTGGGCAACCGCTTCGTGCAACCGGACGCCTTTGCCGAAGACGTGCGCGTGGCACACCGCTTCAACCGGCTGCTGCTCTACAAGGCCAACCTCATCCACAGCGCCAGCGCCTACTGGGGACTGGAAGACATGGCCAGCAAGCGCATGACGGCGGTGTTTTTCTGGATGGCCTGAGGGGCACGCAGGATAGGCTTCGTCCAGCAGTGCATGGCGAAGGAGGTCCGCTTCCTCCGCGCCCCGCCCCCTCATTTCCGCAAGAGACAACTCCTTCGAGGGAGCGCCAGCCTCTCATCCCAGTCCCCCTCCCGGGGGGAAGAAGGACCAAAGCCCCTAGATCAGCTTGATTTCGCGCAGCCGCTGCATCAGGTACTCGTGCGAGGTCAGCGAGTTGTCGTAGCGGCTGGGGTTGTCCGGCGTCACGCACTCGGGCAGCGGGTCGAGCGCCACGTCGGGATTGGGGTGCAGGAAGAACGGCACCGAGTAGCGAGGCTTGCGCGCGTTCTCGTTCTGCGGGTTGACCACGCGGTGCGAGGTGGACGGGTACACGTGGTTGGTCAGCCGCTGCAGCATGTCGCCGATGTTGACCACGATGGCGTCGCCCTCGGTGGTGATCGGCAGCCACTCGCCCTCGCTCAGCACTTCCAGGCCCTCGGCGCTGGCGCCGACCAGCAGGGTGATGAAGTTGATGTCCTCGTGCGCACCCGCGCGGACGTTGGGAATGTTTTCCTGGATGATCGGCGGATAGTGGATCGGGCGCAGGATCGAATTGCCCTGGTCGGTCTTGTCCTCGAAGTAGCGCTCGGGCAGGCCGATGTGCAGCGCCAGCGCGCGCAGCACGCGGGTGCCGAGCAGGTCCAGCGCCTCGTACAGGCCGTAGCCGCAGGGCTTGAACTGTGGCACTTCCGCGGGCCACAGGTTGGGCGGCATCACGTCGGCGAACCTGGAATCGCGCGGGATCTCGCGGCCTACGTGCCAGAACTCTTTCAAGTCCGGATAGCGGCTGTCCTTGGCCGTTTCCACCTTGAACGGCGTGTAGCCGCGTGCACCACCGGAGCCGGGCACGTGGTACTTCATCTTGGTTTCGGTCGGCAGCGCGAAGAACTGCTCGAACGCCTGGTAGGCACCGTCGATCAGCTCCCGCGCGATGCCGTGCCCGCTGATGCAGCAGAAGCCGAACTGGCGGTAGGCGGCGCCGAGTTCGGCGACGAACGCGTCGCGGTCGGTGTCGTAGCGGCGGATGTCGAGCGTGGGGACTTGCTTCATGGATTTTCCGTCATGTGCACGTGCGCGGCGGATTTTACGGCCTCGGCCAGCCAGCCGGCCAACTGCTGCACCTCGCCCGCATCGGCGCCTTCGATGGTGACGCGCACCACCGGTTCGGTGCCCGACGCACGCAACACCACGCGCCCCCGGCCCTGCAGGGTGCGCTCCACTTCGGTCAGCGCATGGCGCACCGTGTCGCTCCCCAGTGCCTCGCGCGCGCCCTGGGCGCGCACGTTGACCATCACCTGCGGCAGCTTCTGCAGGCCACGACGGGCCAGCGCGAGGTCCTGGTCCGATGCGGCCAGCGTCTCCAGCACGGCCAGCGCGGCGATAATGCCGTCGCCGGTGGTGGCGCGATCCAGGCAGAGGATGTGGCCGGAAGTCTCGCCGCCCAGCATGCCGCCGTGGGCCTTGAGCTGCTGCAGCACGTAGCGGTCGCCCACGTTGGCGCGGATCAGCGGCACTTCCAGCTCGGCCAGGGCCTGCTCCAGCCCGTAGTTGCTCATCAACGTGCCGACCACCGGCCCATGCAGGCAGCCGCGCGCGAACAGGCTGCGCGCCAGCACGTAGAGGATGTCGTCGCCGTCGGCGATGGTGCCGTTGCGGTCGACTAGGATCAGGCGGTCGCCGTCGCCGTCGAAGGCGATGCCGATGTCGGCGCTCTGCGCCAGCACCGCCTGCTGCAGGGCCTGCGGATGGGTCGAACCCACGTTGCGGTTGATGTTGAAGCCGTCGGGCTTGTCGCCGATCGCGGTGACGTCGGCGCCGAGCTCGGCGAACACCTTGGGTGCCACCTGGTAGGTGGCCCCGTGCGCGCAGTCCAGCACGATCTTCGTGCCGCGCAGGGTGAACTCTTCCGGCACCGTCGCCTTGCAGTATTCGGCATAGCGCGCGACGGCATCGGCCACGCGCGTGGCCTTGCCCAGTTGCTCGGAAGGCACGGTGGCGAACGGGGCATCGATTTCCTCCTCGATCGCCGCCTCGATCTCGTCGGAAAGTTTCTCGCCCTGGGCCGAGAAGAACTTGATGCCGTTGTCGTGATGCGGATTGTGCGAAGCGCTGATCACCACGCCGGCCGCCGCGCGCATGGATCGCGTAAGGAAGGCCACGGCGGGCGTCGGCATCGGCCCGAGCAGGCCCACGTCCACGCCGGCGGCGACCAGGCCGGCCTCCAGCGCCGACTCGAACATGTAGCCGGAAACGCGGGTGTCCTTGCCGATCAGCACCAGCGGCTTGCGCGTCGACTCGCGGGCAAGCACGGCACCGGCCGCGCGACCGAGGCGCAGCATGAAATCGGCGCTGATCGGCCATTGCCCGACCAGCCCGCGGATGCCGTCGGTACCGAAGTATTTTCGTGTGCTCATCATCGTTCCTAGCGGTGACGCCACGGGGCGGGCGCACCTGTGTATCTCAGTCTTCGTCGGGCCAGCGTGGAGTTGCCGGACGCACGTCACGCTTCGGAGCGGCATCTCCTTCATGCACGGCATGCCAGACCGCCAGGGCGTCGACGGTGGCGGCGACGTCATGTACACGCACCATGCGCGCGCCTCGCTGTACCGCGATCAGCGCCGCTGCGGCCGAACCGGCGGCGCGCGCCTCGCCCGCAGGCCGGCCGGTGAGCGTGCCGATCATCGACTTGCGAGACAAACCCACGTAGACGCCTGCGCCCAGCCCGGCGAAGCGCTCCAGCGCACGCAGCAGCGCCAGGTTGTGCTCCAGCGTCTTGCCGAAGCCGAAGCCCGGGTCGACCAGCACGCGCCGCTTGTCGATGCCGGCCAGCTCGCAGGCGAACAGGCGGTCGGCAAGGAAACGGTGCACTTCGCCCACCACGTCGTCGTAGTGCGGATCGTCCTGCATGCCGCGCGGCTCGCCCTGCATGTGCATCAGGCACACCGGCACGCGCAGTTCGGCGGCGACGTCCAGGGCGCCTTCGCGGCGCAGCGCATAGACGTCGTTGATCATGCCGGCGCCGGCGGCCACCGCAGCGCGCATCACTTCGGGCTTGGAGGTGTCGATGGCGATCGGCAGCGCGGTGCGCGCAGCCAGTTGTTCGATGACCGGCACGACGCGGCGCAACTCCTCCTCGGCCGGCACCTCCGCCGCACCGGGTCGGGTCGACTCGCCCCCTACGTCGAGCATGTCGGCACCCTGCTCCGCCATCGCCAGGCCGTGCGCCACGGCCGCCTCGACGGAGGCGTAAGCGCCACCGTCGGAAAACGAATCAGGCGTCACGTTGAGGATGCCGACCACGCGCGGGCGATCCAGGACCAAAGGGCGGCCGGCGCAGTCGAGCACGGTGGCAAAAGCTTGATCGAACATCGGCGTTTCAGCCCTGCCCGCCCAGCGCGCCCATGTGCAGGCGGTAATAGCGCAGCTCGTCGATCGAATCGCGGATGTCGGAGAGCGCCGTGTGCGCCGATTCCTTGCTCAGGCCGCGGGCGACCGCGGGCGACCAGCGCCGCGCCAGTTCCTTGAGCGTGGAGACGTCCAGGTTGCGGTAGTGGAAATGGCGTTCCAGCCGCGGCATCTGCCGGTGCAGGAAGCGGCGGTCCTGGCAGATCGAGTTGCCGCACATGGGCGACTTGCCTGCGGGCGTCCAATCCTTGAGGAAGTCCAGCGTGGCCTGCTCGGCCTGGGTGTGGTCGGTAGTCGATTCGAGCACCTGCTGCCACAGGCCCGACTTGCGATGCTGGTTGCGGTTCCAGCTGTCCATCGACTCCAGCCGGTCGAGCTCGTGGCGGACCGCGAAAACCGGCCCTTCGGCCAGCACATGGAGGTCCCTGTCTGTCACGATGGTGGCGATCTCCAGGATCGAATCGGTATCCGTATCCAGGCCGGTCATCTCCAGATCGATCCAGATCAGGTTGTCGTCGTTCAAGTGGCTCATGCATCCTCCTTGGAGGGCGCAGTCTAGCGCAGCCTGGCACGGCGCCATGCGATCATCGGGGCCATGCAGACCTTCCTCTGGCACGACTACGAAACCTTCGGCGCCGATACGCGGCGCGACCGGCCCTCGCAGTTCGCCGGCATCCGCACCACCGCGGAACTGGAGATCGTCGGCGAGCCCGTGATGTTCTTCTGCCGCCCGCCGCGCGACGCGCCGCCGGACCCGGATGCCTGCCTGATCACCGGTATTGCGCCGCAACAGGCCGAGCTGGAAGGCGTTTGCGAAGCCGAGTTCGCCGCCCGCGTGCACGAACAGTTCGCACAGCCTGGCACCTGCGGCGTGGGCTACAACTCGCTGCGCTTCGACGACGAGTTCACCCGCCAACTGCTGTACCGCAACTTCTACGATCCCTACGCGCGCGAGTGGGAGAACGGCAACTCGCGCTGGGACCTGATCGACCTGGTACGCATGTGCCAGGCGCTGCGTCCCGAAGGCATCGTGTGGCCGAGCCGCGAGGACGGCACGCCCAGCTTCAGGCTCGAACACCTGGCGGCCGCCAACCACCTCAGGCAGGAGCGCGCACACGACGCGCTCTCCGACGTGCACGCGCTGATCGACCTGGCGCGGCTGATCCGCGTGCGCCAGCCGCGGCTGTGGGACTGGCACTTCGAACTGCGCCGCAAGCAGAAGGTGTTCGGCCTGCTGGACGTGGTCGGCATGACGCCGCTGGTGCACGTGTCCTCGCGCTACCCGGCCAGCCGCCATTGCCTGGCGGTGATCGCGCCACTGGCGCCGCACCCGTCGCGGCCCGGCGAGGTGATCGTCTACGACCTCGACACCGACCCGGCGCTCTGGCTCGACCTCGACGAGGACGACATCGCCGACCGCATCTTCACCGCGCGCGCCGACCTCCCCGAGGGCATCGAACGCATCCCGCTGCGCACCGTGCGCGCCAACCGCGCGCCCGCGCTGGCGCCGCTGTCGGTGTTGAAGGACGTGGACCACACCCGGTTGAAGCTCGACCTGGAGCGCTGCATGCGCCACCACGCCCTGCTGCGCGGCGCCGCTGGCCTGGCGGACAAGTTGCGCCGCGTGTTCGCCCATGCCGCCGAACTCGCGCCGCCGGAGGACCCGGAGCTGGCCCTGTACGGCGGCTTCCTCCCCGATGCCGACAAGCGCCTGCTGGCCGAAGTGCGCGCCACGCCGCCGGAGCAATTGGGCCGGCGCGGCTTCCCCTTCCGCGACCCGCGCTATCCGGAACTCCTGTTCCGCTACCGCGCGCGCAACTGGCCGCAGTCGCTTGACGCGGACGAACAGGCCCGCTGGGAAGCCTTCCGGCAGGCGCGCCTGACCCGGCCGACCGCGCTCACCGCGCGCACGCTGGAGGACTACTTCGCGCGCATCGCCATGCTGCGCCAGGAGCGGCCGGACCGGACCGCCCTGCTGGACCAGCTCGAAGCCTGGGGCCACGAACTGGCGCCGGTGCCGCTGCTGGCCTGACCTCTGGCAAGCGATGCTCGCGGCGGGCGGGAGGAGACCATCGCCCGCGACCGGTCCTGCGGAGATAATCGCAGGATGCACAGCGCCTACTTCACTCCCGCCACCTTCCGCTTTCTCCGCGCGCTCGGCCGCAACAACAGCCGCGAATGGTTCGCCGCGCACAAGGCCGACTACGAGCGCCACGTGCGCGAACCGTTCCTCGCGCTGATCGCCGACATGGCCGCGCCGCTGGCTTCGATCAGCCCACATTACCGCGCCGATGCGCGCAAGACCGGCGGCTCGCTGTTCCGCATCCACCGCGACACCCGCTTCTCCAGCAACAAGCTGCCGTACAAGACCTGGCAAGGCTCGCGCTTCTTCCACGCACGCCGCCACGAGATCCCGGCGCCCTCGTTCTACCTGCACATCGAGCCGGGCGACTGCTTCGCCGGCGGCGGCATGTGGCACCCCGAGCCGGATACGCTGAAGAACATCCGCGGCTTCCTCGCCGACAACCCGGAAGCCTGGAAGCGCGCTACGCAGACCAAGGCCTTCCGCGAACGGCTGAGCCTGTGGGGCGAAAGCCTCAGCCGCCCGCCGCGCGGCTTCGACCCGGACCACGAACTGATCGAGGATCTCAAGCGCAAGAGTTTCGCCGCCGGCGAGAACTTCGACGACGCCTTCGCCTGCTCGTCCGAGCTGCTGCCGTGGGCAGTGGAGAGCTTCCGGCGGGTGGCACCGATGATCGACTATCTCTGCGCCGCGCAGGAGCTGGAGTTCTAGCCCAGCGAGCTGCTCGCAGGTGGGCTTCGGCCAACGATGCGGGTGGACTGACCCCCACCCTACATGGCCGGGAAACGCCGGCGACGCAGCAGCACGCACGCCACCGCCATGCCCAACACCGCGGTCGCCGCCACGTAGTGTGCCGGCGCAAGGACGCCGAAGCGCCTCATAAGCAGGCCGATCAACGGTGGCGTCAGTCCGCCGAACAATGCATAGGCGAGGTTGTACGAGGCCGACAGTCCCGAGAAGCGCACCGCCGGCGGGAACGCCTCCACCATCAGCACCGGCACCACGCCGACCACGCCCACCGCCAGACCCGCCAGTGCGTACAGCGCGATGAAATGCGCGCCGCCGGCAGCGAGGTCCAGATACAGCGCATAGCCGGCCAGCAACAACCCGGCCGCGCCCGCCAGCAGCGTCCGTGCCGGGCCGATGCGATCGGACAGGATGCCGTAGCACAGGCAACCGGCGGCCAGCGCGGCCGAGGCGAGGTTGTTGCCCAGGAACGCCCGCGCCGGCGTCACGTGGAAGGCCGACTGCACCAGCGAAGGCGTCATCAGGATCAGCACCACCACCGCCGCGGTGAGCATCCAGGTGACCAGCATCGACAGCAACACCGCCGGCCGGTGCCGCGCCGCCACCTGCGCCAGCGGCAAGCCGGCGACCAGCTCGCGCCGTGCGTGCATCGCCTCGAACACCGGCGTCTCGCTAAGCCAGCGGCGCAGCCATACGGCAAGCAGGCCGAACACGCCGCCGAGCAGGAACGGCAGCCGCCAGCCGTGGTCCAGCAATGCTGCCGGCGCCAGCGCGCGGCTGATCCACGCCGCCACCAGCGAACCGAGCAGGATGCCTACGGTCAGGCCCGAGGTCAGGCTGGCGCAGGCGAAGCCGATCCGCCGGGGCGGCACGTGCTCGGCCACGAACACCCACGCGCCGGGAACCTCGCCGCCTACCGCGATGCCTTGCACGATCCGCAGCAGCAACAGCAGCAGCGGCGCCAGCATGCCGACTTGCGCATACACCGGCAGCAGGCCAATGCCCAGCGTCGGCAACGCCATCAGGAACACGCTCAGGGTGAACATGCGCTTGCGCCCCAGCTTGTCGCCGTAATGCGCCATCACGATGCCGCCCAGCGGCCGGGCCAGGTAACCGGCGGCAAAGATGCCGTAGACCTTCAGCTGGGCCAGCCACGGCGCGCTGTCCGGAGGGAAGAACAACTGGCTGAGCGGCAGGGCGAAGAATACGAACACCACGAAGTCGTAGAACTCGAGCGCTCCGCCCAATGCGGCCAAGGCCAGCGTGCGCGCGTCCGAGCGGTTCAGCGGTCGGGCGAGGTCCGCGGAAAGCGCCGCGGTACCCACTGGCGAGCCAGCCGCGGCCGCCATCAGGACCGCTTGCCCTTGAACAGCATGCTCACGCCGACCGCGATCACCGCCAGCGGCCACCAGGTAGCCAGCAACTGGCCCAGGTGCAGGTCGAAACCGAAATTGCGCAGCAGGAACAGCAGGCCGATCACGATCAGGAGGACGCCGGGCACGTTCGGACGCATGGGTGGCTTCTCGCGGGACAGGAAGCGGCCACTGTGCGCAGGTGCGGGCGCAGCGTCAATGCCGGCCAGTTCAGGCCTCGGCAAAGGGGAACGCGAGCACGTCGGCGATGCCATCCGTGCCGGCCAGGCACATCAGCAGCCGCTCGACGCCCAGCGCGACGCCGGCGCAGGCCGGCAGGGCGTCGAGCACAGCCAGCAGCCGCTCGTCGATCGGCACCTCGCGCAGGCCGCGGGCGCGCCGCACGGCGTTGTCGCGGTCGAAGCGACCGCGCTGCTCGGCGGCGTCGTTGAGTTCGTGGTAGCCGTTGGCCAGTTCGTAGGGGCCCAGGTAGAGCTCGAAGCGTTCGGCCACCGGCGGGTCGTCCGGGCGGATGCGGGCAAGCGCGCACTGGCTGGCCGGGTAGTCGTGGATCACGGTGATGCGGTCGCGCGGGAAGGCTGGCTGCATGCGGTGGGTGATCAGCAGGTCCAGCCAGTCGTCGCGGGTCAGGCCTGCGGGGTCGACATTCGATCCGGCCAGCGCCTGCTGCAGCGATTCCAACGGCGCGGTAAAGGGATCGAGGCCCAAGCCATCGAGGAAGATGCCACGGTAGCTGGTTGCCTGCACTTCCGCCTGGCGACCGAGCAGCGCCAGCGTGGCCTGCACCAGTGCCACCACCTCCTCCGCCAGCTGCCGGTGATCCCAGCCCAACCGGTACCACTCCAGCATGGTGAATTCGGGATTGTGCCGCCCGCCCGCTTCGCCGTTGCGGAACACGCGACCCAGCTCGTAGCAGTCGCCCACGCCCGCGGCCAGCAGTCGCTTGAGCGGAAACTCGGGCGAGGTGCGCAGCCAGCGCTCGCGTGCACCCGCATCGACGTGGCCGCTGAAGGCGGTAGTGAAGCTTTCGATGTTGGGGTCGGTGTTGCCGGCGGCGGAGAGGATGGGGGTTTCCACCTCCAGCACGTTGCGGTCGGCGAAGAAGGAGCGGATCAGGCGATAGACGTCGGCGCGCAGGCGCAGGGCCGAGGCAAAGGCCTCCCCCTCTCCCCACCCCTCTCCCCCCGCCGTGCGGAGGGGAAGGGGGCTGGAAGGCTGCCGCGAGTTGGAAGGCTGGAGCGAGTTTGCGGAGAACGAGTCGGAAGGCTGCGGCGGGCTTGCCTGGCTCCCTCTCCCCCGGCGACGCCGGGGGAGAGGGTTGGGGAGAGGGGAAGGCCTTTCGCCCAGGACCTGGACGATCGCTTCGAGCACATCGCCCGTGCGCAGCAGCACCTCGTCGCTCCAGAAGCGCAGGACTTTGAACCCGGCCCGCTCTAGCATTTGGGTTCGACGGGCGTCGTAAGCCTGCTGTTCGCCATGCTGGCCACCGTCGAGCTCCACGATCAGTTGGTGTTCCACGCAGCAGAAGTCCGCGTAGTACCCGGCGACCGGGTGCTGGCGGCGGAACTTGGCGCCCAGTTGTACTGCGCGCAGATGCGACCAGAGCTTGGCCTCTGCATCGGTCTGGCTGCGGCGCAGTGGTTCGGCGCGATCCATCGCCTCTTCTCCTTGGTTGAAAGGCCTCTCCACCGGCTGCGCCGGGGGAGAGGGAGCTACGGCGCGCAAGCTCGAGACTCCCTCTCCCCCGGCCACGCCGGGCGAGACAGCCGGGGAGAGGAGGAGGCCTTTGCTTCTCACCCCTCGTGCTCCGCCAGCAACGCCAGCAACTGCCCCTCGTCCCATACCGGCACGCCGAGCTCCTGTGCCTTGTCGAGCTTGGACCCCGCCGCCTCGCCCGCCACCACGAACGAGGTCTTCTTCGATACCGAGCCGGCGACCTTGGCGCCCAGTGCCTCCAACCGCTGCTTGGCTTCCTCGCGGCCCAGCGTCGGCAGCGTGCCGGTGAGCACCACGGTCTGGCCTTCGAGCGGCGCGGCGCCGGCCTCGGCCTTCGGCATGGCGGCGAGGAGGCGACGGGTCGCCGCCTCCGCCTCGCGCAGGGCAGCCAGGTTCGCAGGTTCGGCGAGGAAGGCTTCGAGGTTGGACGCCGCCACCTGCGGCAGGCCGGCCGTGATCCAGTGAGCGGGGCCGGCATCGAGCAGGCGCTCCAGCGTGGGGAAGTGCTCCACCAGCTGGCGGGTGCGCTTGGGGCCAAGGTCGCGCACCTTCGCGTGATCGAGCAATACGGACAGGCCCAGCTTGTCGCGCAGGCGCGGCGAGGGCGGCGCCTCGTCGGTGAATGCGATGCCGGCGCCGAGCAATGCATCGACCACGCGCTGGTTGCCTTCCTGCGCGAAGAAGCCGGCGATGGACGAAGCGACTTCGTCGCCGATGTCCGGCAGCGTCCGCAGCACCGGCGCAGGCGTGTTGCGCACCTGCTCCAGGCTGCCCAGCCACGTCGCCAGCGTCTTCGCCGTGCTTTCGCCGATGTGCATGATGCCCAGCGCGAACAGGAAACGCGGCAAGGTGGTGCGGCGGCTTGAGTCGATGCCGGCGACCAGGTTCTCGGCCCAGCGGGTGGCGATCTTGCCCGCCTTGACCGTTTCGGGGGTGGTGCCCTCGCGCTCGTCGATCGCCCGTTTCATCTCGACGAAGCGCTCGACGGTCAGCCCGTAGATGTCCGCCGGCGTGCGCACGTAGTCCAGCTCGACCAGCGCATCCACGAAGCGCGTGCCAAGGCCTTCGATGTCCATCGCCCGCCGCGAGGCGAAATGGATCAACGCCTCCTTGCGTTGCGCCGCGCAGACCAGCCCACCGCTGCAGCGCCAGGCCGCTTCGCCCTCCTCCCGCATCAATGCCGAGCCGCACACCGGGCACTGCGCCGGCATGTTCCATGGCCGGGTACCGGCCGGTCGAAGCTCCGGCTGCACGCGCACAACCTCAGGGATCACGTCGCCGGCGCGGCGCACGATCACCGTGTCGCCCACGCGCACGTCCAGCCGCGCGATCTGGTCGGCGTTGTGCAGCGTGGCATTGGTCACGGTGACGCCAGCCACCTGCACCGGCTTGAGCCGCGCCACCGGCGTGGCCGCGCCGGTGCGGCCGATCTGGATCTCGATCGCCTCGACCGCGGTGCTCTGCTCCTGCGCCGGGAACTTGTGCGCGATCGCCCAGCGCGGCGCGCGCGAGACGAAGCCCATTTCGCGCTGCCCCACGTAATCGTCCAGCTTGTAGACCACGCCGTCGATGTCGTAGGGCAAGGCGTCGCGGCGGGCGCCGATGCGCCGGTAGTAGGCGATCAGCCCGTCGAAGCCGTGCGCCACGTCGGCTTCCGGCGAGATCGGGAAGCCCCATTCACGCAGCCTGGCCAGCGTCCTTGAATGCGTCGGCGGCAGCTCGCCGCCCTCGACCACGCCGACCGCATAGGCGAAGAAGCTCAGCCGCCGCCTCGCGGTGACCGCCGGATCGAGCTGGCGCAGCGAGCCGGCCGCGCCGTTGCGCGGATTGGCCAGCGGTTTCTCGCCGTGCGTGCGGGCATAGTCGTTGAAGGCCTCGAAGTCCCTGCGCAGCATGATCACCTCGCCACGCACCTCCAGCACCGCAGGCCAACTTGTGCCGCGCAGCCTGAGCGGGATCGCGCGCACCGTGCGCAGGTTGGCGGTGACATCCTCGCCGGTCTCGCCATCGCCGCGGGTGGCGCCCTGCACGAACATGCCCTGCTCGTAGCGCAGGCTGATCGCCAGGCCGTCGAGCTTGGGTTCGACCGAGAAGGTGGGCTCGCGCCGGTCCAGCGTCTGCTCGATGCGGCGCTCGAACTCGGCGATCTCGCGGAAGCGCTCGCGTTCGCCGTCGCCGTCCTGCTCGAAGGCATTGGCCAGCGAGAGCATGGGCAGCGCATGGCGCACCTCTGCGAAGCCGCCGTGCGCACGAGCGCCGACGCGGCGGGTCGGCGAATCGATCCTGGCCAGTTCGGGATGCGCTTCTTCCAGCGCTTCCAGTTCGCGCATCAGGCGGTCGTACTCGGCATCGGTGATGTCCGGGTCGTCGAGCACGTGATAGCGGTAGTTGGCCAGTTCGATGCGCTCGCGCAGCTCGGCGGCGCGGATGTGCCATGGGGAAGGAGTCGGGTGCATGGCGGGAGTTTAGCGACACGCCCTCCGCGCCGGCAGGCCGCGGCTAAGGGAACCGAAAGGCCGCCGCGCTAGCGTGCCGGTGGCGGGCGGCGCGGGGCCGCCCCGGAGGTGCGCCATGCGCCTGTCGCGGATCTGTTCCTGCCTGCTCGCCCTGGCTGTTTCCAGCACGGCCTGCGCCGGCGGCGGCCCGTTCGGCATCGATCACCGCCTGCATTACGACAACCGCGGCATCTGGAATCGCAATGACCAGAACGCGCTGCTGTACGGCACCATCGTCACGGTGGGCGTCGGCGCGCTGGCGTTCGGCGACCAGGACAAGCTGGGCGACACGTTCTGGCGCTCGGTCGATGCCATGGTCGTCACCAGCGTGAGCACCGAGGCGCTCAAGTACACCTTCCGGCGCGAGCGGCCTTCACAGACCGACGACCCCGACCGCTTCTTCAAAGGCCACTCGCAGAGCTTCCCCAGTGGCGAGGTCGCCGCGATCTCGGCCGCGGTGACCCCGTTCATCGCCAACTACGGCAGCGATCATCCGGCCGTCTATGCCCTGGCCCTGCTGCCGGCCTACGACGCGGTGGCGCGGATGAAGGTGCGCGGCCACTGGCAGAGCGACGTGCTGGTGGGCGCGGCGATCGGCACCGGCATCGGCATCTGGGCCTCGCGCCGCGACTCGCCGCTGATCGTCGGCTGGCTGCCGGGCGGCTTCAGCGTGGGCTTCGTGCACCATTTCAAGCCGTGAGGATTCCTCAGCGATGCAGGTCGCCCGCGGCCTCGGGCTGGTAGGCGATCTCCAGCACGCGCAGCCGGCGCGACTGGCTGCCGGGCATCGGCCAGTCGATCTCCTGGCCACAGGCGAGCCCGAGCAGCGCGCTACCCACGGGAGCCAGGATCGACACCGTGCCCGGCTTGCCGGCCGCGCCCGGATACACCAGGGTCACGGTGAGCCGCTCGCCGGTGTCCTCTTCGCCGAAGGTGACGGTGGAATTCATGGTGACCACGTCCGGCGGCATCGCGTTGGGCTCGCTCAGTTCGGCCCGATCCAGCTCGGCCCGCAACGCCGCGTGCTGCTGTGCCTGCTCCGGCGGCAGCCGGTCGAGCAGGCTCTCGATGCGCTCCACATCCAGGCGGGACAGCGTGATGGCGGGCCGAGGCATGGCAAGGATCTCCTGGGGACGAAAAGCACACGCGCCAGAGCGCGCACGCTCCAGCGCGTGTGATGGGCTCGTGACGTGCGTTTCGGAATGAAACGCCCTCTGACTTTGGTGTCGCCCGAGGGGAAAAGCAACCCACCCCAACGGGTAACATGGACGGCATGCCCGATGCCGTATCTCCCGTCCTCCTCCCTCCAGCGACTGAAGAGATACCGGACATCCCCACGCGGGAGCGCTACCGCGGCCTGATCTGGCTGGTTTCGGCCGCGTTCTTCATGCAGGCGCTCGATTCGACCATCGTCAACACGGCCGTGCCCGCGATGGCCGACGCGCTGGACGTCACCCCGCTGGGCATGCGCAGCGCGCTGACCAGCTACGTGCTGACCCTAGCCATCCTGATTCCGGCCAGCCCGTGGCTGTGCGACCGCTTCGGCACGCGCCGCGTGTTCGGCGCCGCCATCGCGGTGTTCGGCCTGGGCTCGCTGTTCTGCGGCATTGCGCAGACGCTGCCCGAACTGGTGGCCGCGCGCGTGATGCAGGGCGTGGGCGGCGCGGCGTTGATGCCGGTGGGCCGCTACGTGCTGGTGCGCAGCATCGCCAAGCACGAGTTCGTCCGGGTGATGAGCACGGTGGCCACCTTCGGCCTGCTCGGCTCGGTGCTCGGGCCACTGCTGGGCGGTGCGCTGGTGGAGTTCACCAGCTGGCGGCTGATCTTCCTGATCAACGTGCCGGTGGGCATCGCCGGTTTGTGGATGAACAAGCAGGACATGCCCGAGTACCGGCTGCGGCACGCCAACCGCTTCGACCTGCTCGGCTTCCTGCTGTTCGGCGCGGCTTCGGCGCTGCTGCTGGCCGCTTCGGAACTGCTCGGTGCCGAGCACGTGCGCTGGGGGCCGATCGGCGAATACACCGCGCTGGCCCTGCTTATCGGCGTGATCTACGTCTGGCACAGCCAGCGTACGGCGTTTCCGGTGGCCGACCTGTCGCTGTTGAAGGTGCGCAGCGTGTGGGTGGCGCTGGCCGGCAACCTGTTCACGCGGCTGGGCATCTCCGGCATGTTCCTGCTGCTGGTGCTGTTCCTGCAGGTCGGCTGCGGCTGGTCGCCGCTGCTGGCCGGCCTGATGATGGTGCCGCAGGCGCTGGGTTCGATCAGCGCCAAATGGCTGGTCAACCGCGCGCTGGCGCGACTGGGCTATCGCCGCCTGCTGCTGGGCAATACCTTGCTGGTCGCGTTGCTGCTTGCCTCCTTCGCGCTGTTCGGACGCACCACGCCGATGTGGCTGATCGCGGCGATGGTGTTCCTCTACGGCAGCTTCGCCGGCATGCAGAACACGGCGATGAACACGCTGATCTACCACGACCTGGACATCAGGCACGCCTCGATGGCCTCGTCGATGGCATCGACCGCGCAGTACCTGTCGATGAGCTTCGGCATCGCGCTGGCCACGCTGCTGATGGAGTCGCTGCTGCAGGGCCACGCGCATAGCGACTACGTGGCGGCGTTCCGCTGGACGGTGCTGATCCTGGCCGCGGTCACCGCCTCGGCCAGCCGCGTGTTCGCCCGCCTGGGCGCCGACCGCCCTGCCCGCCAGCCAGCCGCGGCCGAGGCTTGAGCCGGGAGGCAGCGCTCACGCCTGCTAACCTTGGGGCGTTTCCCGGGAAGCCATCCATGCGTTCGTTCTTCCTCCTGGCCGCACTGGCTGGCCTCTTTCCGGTGTCGGCTTCCGCCGCGGACGCCGGCGCCAACTTCCACCTGACCGGCCATCCGGTCGGCTGGTTCGCACTGGCGTTGTTCGTGCTCGCCTACCTGGCGGTGGTGCTGGAGGAGCGCATCTGCATCGCCAAGTCCAAGCCGGTGATGCTCGCCGCGGCGCTGATCTGGGGCCTGATCGCCTGGCAGGCGCGTGGCGAGGGCACGGCGGCCGCGCGCGGCGCGTTCGAGGCGATGTTCCTCGAGTACGCCGAGATCTTCTTCTTCCTGGTGGTGGCGATGACCTACGTCACCGCGATGGGCGAGCGCAACGTGTTCGAGGCCTTGCGTGCGCAACTGACGCGCCGGCGCCTGGGCTACCGCGCGCTGTTCTGGATCACCGGGACCATCGCCTTCTTCCTCTCGCCGGTGCTGGACAACCTCACCACCGCACTGGTGATGTCGGCGGTGGTGCTGGCGGTGGGCGGCGGCCAGCGGCGCTTCGCCACGCTGGCGCTGATCAACCTGGTGGTCGCGGCCAACGCCGGCGGCGCATGGAGCGCGTTCGGCGACATCACCACGCTGATGGTGTGGCAGGCGCACAAGGCCGAGTTCTTCGATTTCTTCCGGCTGTTCCCTCCTGCGTTGGCCAACTGGCTGGTGCCGGCCTTCGCCATGCATTTCGCGCTCCCCGAGGGTTCGCCCGAACCGGCGCCTGGCCACGCCGGCGTCAAGCCCGGCGGCATCGGCATCTGCCTCACCTTCGCGCTGACCATCGCGATCACCGTGGTCGGCAAGCAGTGGCTGGGCATGCCGGCCGCCTACGGCATGCTCGCCGGCCTGGCGCTGCTCAACCTGCTGGCCTCGCGCATCGACCTGCGCCAGCGCCGCTACGCTCTGGCGCAGGGCATCGAAGAGGAGCCCTATTCGATCTTCCGCATCATCGCCAACGCCGAGTGGGACACGCTCTTGTTCTTCTACGGCGTGTTCGGCTGCGTCGGCGGGCTGGCGGCGCTGGGCTACCTCGAGCTGGCTTCGCACGCGCTCTACGGCACGCTGGGCCCCACCTATGCCAACACCGCCATGGGCGTGCTTTCGGCGGTGATCGACAACATCCCGATCATGTACGCGGTGCTGCAGATGAACCCGCCGATGGACGCGGCGCAATGGCTGCTGATCACGCTCACCGCCGGCGTCGGCGGCAGCCTGCTTTCGGTCGGATCGGCTGCCGGCGTGGCGCTGATGGGCGCCTCCGACGGACGCTATACCTTCATGAGCCACCTGCGCTGGAGCTGGGCGATCGCGCTGGGCTACGTGGCCAGCATCGCCCTGCACCTGGCCCTCAACGGCGCCTGATCCGCCATACGGAAGCAGCGAGGAAACCATGCACCACGCCAGCGAGATCCTGCTCACCCTGTTCCTGGTGTTCGTCGCCGCGCAGGTTGGCGCAGAAATCGCCCAGCGCCTGAAGCTGCCCGGCGTGGTCGGCGAGATCACCGCCGGCGCCGCGCTCGGCCCCTCGCTGCTGGGCTGGATCACGCCGGAGCAGATTCTGCCCGGTACCCCGTTGGACGTACTGGCCGAGATCGGCGTGGTGCTGCTGCTGTTTTCGGTGGGACTGGAGACACGGCTGGATGACCTGAAGAAGGTCGGCAAGATCGCCTTCCTGGTCGGTGTGCTGGGGGTGATGCTGCCCTTCGGCATGGGCAGCGCATGGGCGCACGGCAGCGGCTTCGCATGGGGCAAGTCGCTGTTCGTCGCCGCGGCGTTCGTGGCCACCTCGGCGGGGATCACCGCGCGCGTGCTGCAGGAGCTGGGCGCGCTGCAACGGGTGGAGAGCAAGGTGATCCTGGGCGCCGCGGTGATCGACGACATCCTCGCCATGCTGCTGCTCGGCGTGGTGGTCTCGCTGCAGGGCGGCGAAGGCTTCGATCCATGGAAGCTGCTGGTGGTGCTCGGCAGCGCGATCGGCTTCATCGTGCTGGTCGGCCTGGGCGGCGCGCGGGTGATGCGCTGGAATTCCGCCTGGCTGGACAAGCCGCACAGCCCGCATTCGCCGCTGGCGATCGTGCTGGCGCTGTGCCTGGGCCTGGCCTGGCTTTCCACCCTGCTTGGCCTGGCCGCGATCATCGGCGCCTTCCTGGCCGGCATGATTGCCTCGGAGACGCGCCAGCAGCATGTCCTGGAGCAACAGACCCAGCCGCTGCTGGCGTTGCTCACGCCGTTCTTCTTCGTGATCACCGGCAGCAAGATCGACCTGCGGCAACTGGCCAGCGGCGAGGCGCTGGCGATGCTGGCGGTCGTCACCGTGATCGCCATCGTCTCCAAACTCGCGGGCGGCTGGCTGGGCGCGCTGGCGCTGGGCCGGCGCAGCGCGGCCATCGTCGGGCTGGGCATGGTGCCGCGCGGCGAGGTCGGCGTGGTCGTAGCGAGCCTGGGCCTCACGGCCGGCGTGTTCAGCGACCGCATCTACGCCGTCATCGTTGCGATGTCGCTGCTCACCGCCATGGTCACGCCGCCCGTGCTGGCCTGGCTGCTCAGGCGCCATCCGTCGACGCCGTAGGCAGGGACGAGCGCCGGCGCCCCTGCGCCCGCCCTATCTTGACGCCCGTTTCAAGCACGATCGGCCAAGGTTCCGTCCCCACCCGGCAGGAGCACTGGCCATGAAAGCGACCCTCGTCCCCCTGGCAGCCGCCCTCGCACTCGCCATCGCGCCGATGGCGCAGGCGCAATCGTCCTATGCCTCAAAAGCGACCCGTGCCCCGAGCGGCGTGCTGGTCCGTTCCGACGGCATCTACCTGCGCTGCGACCAGTGCGGCACCGTCGAAAGCATCGAGCACACCGTCGCGCAGGGCGGCGGCCATGGCACCGCCGGCGCCGTCATCGGCGCGATCGCCGGGGGCGTGCTGGGCAACCAGGTCGGCAAGGGCAAGGGCCGCAAGCTCGCTACCGTCGGCGGCGCGGTGGGCGGCGGCTTCGCGGGCCATGCCATCGGCAACCGCACGGGCAACGGCAACGAAGCCTGGACCGTCCGCCTGAAGATGGCCAACGGCACCAACACCTCCGTGCAGGTCGCCGACGCCTCCGGCATCCGCGAGGGCGACATCGTGCAGGTGGATGCGGACGGAAACATCACCAGGGTGAAGTAATCACACCGGCGCCCTCGATCGATCAACCTGCCCGCAGTTCCGCGGCTGGACGGCGCCGCGCCAGCACCTGGAGCACGCGCTCGATGTGCGCCTGTCGCAACCGCACCGCCTTCTCGGCATCCGAGTCGTCCAGTTGCTCGGATCGCACGCGCTCGCGGTGCTCGATCTCCAACGCCAGCAAGCGATAGGCAAGCGCCAATCTCTTCTGGATCTGCTCGTCAGTGGCCATGGCGGTACACCGAGCGGCCTTGGGATACCCATGCTACGCCGAATTTGTGACGGAAAGCGGTCGCGACAGGAGGGCCGCTTTTCGGGTTGCGCAGGGTCCGATCCTGATGCGGTCGACGTCCGCCGACGAGTGGCGACAACTCATCGAGTTCGTGATCTTCGACCTGAGTTTGAACCCGATAAGTGGCGGAGAGAGTGGGATTCGAACCCACGGTAGGCTTGCACCTACGGCAGTTTTCAAGACTGCTGCCTTAAACCGCTCGGCCATCTCTCCGATGGGCTGGACTCGCAGGCGCCTCGTGCCGGCGACGCATGCACCGAGGCATTGTACGGTCGATGGAGATCTTGTCCATCGCGGCCGGCGTTACGCCCGAGCGGCGCTTTGGTTGACGGTCGAAACGCCGTGCAGGTTCTTGCGTTTAGCCGTCCGGCGGATAGCTGAGCGGCGGCCATACGCACCCGCTTTCGCCATCTTGCGGAGACATCGCGGTTGCCTAGCATTCGCTCCACGGCCAGCGGCGGTCGCTTGCCGGTGAATCCACTTCAGGAGCTTCCCATGAGCATCAAGTCGACCTTGTGCGCTGTTGCCCTACTCGCCGCAGGCGCCGCCCTCTCGCCTGCCTACGCCGACGGCCATTGGGCCAAGACCCATCCGCGCCGCGACCAGGTGAACGACCGGCTGCACCGTCAGGACGCGCGCATCCACGATGAGCGCAAGGAAGGCGACCTCACCAAGAGCCAGGCGGCCGCCCTGCACAAGGACGATCACCAGATCCGCCAGGAAGAGCGCGACATGGCCAGCCAGAACGGCGGCCACATCACCAAGCAGGAAAAGCGCACGCTCAACCAGCAGGAGAACCAGGTCAGCAAGGAGATCGGCCACTGAGGCCGACCGTCACGACCATGGACCGCGGGGCGCTTCGGCGCCCCGCTTGGTTTCAGGCGAGGCGGTCCAGGCCGCGCAGGTAGGGCTTGAGCACCTCCGGCACACAGATCGAGCCGTCGGCGTTCTGGTAGTTCTCCATCACCGCGATCAGGGTGCGGCCGACGGCCAGACCGGAGCCGTTCAAGGTGTGCACGAGCTCGGGCTTGCCCGTTTCCGGGTTGCGCCAGCGGGCCTGCAGGCGTCGGGCCTGGAAGTCCCCGAAATTGGAGCAGCTGGAAATCTCGCGGTAGGTGTTCTGGCTGGGCAGCCACACCTCCAGGTCGTAGGTCTTGGCGGCGCCAAAGCCCATGTCGCCGGTGCACAGGAGCATCTTGCGGTACGGCAGGCCGAGCAGCTGCAGCACCTTCTCGGCGTGGCCGACCATCTCCTCGAGCTGCGCATAGGATTCGGACGGCCGGGCGACCTGCACCATCTCGATCTTCTCGAACTGGTGCTGGCGGATCATGCCGCGGACGTCGCGGCCGTAGCTGCCGGCTTCGGCGCGGAAGCACAGCGTGTGCGCGGTCATGCGCAACGGCAGCGCATCGGCGTCCAGGATGGCGTCGCGCACCAGGTTGGTGAGCGGCACTTCGGCGGTAGGCACGAGGTAGCGCTTGGCTTCGCCCACCTGGGTGGCGAACAGGTCGTCCTCGAACTTGGGCAACTGGCCGGTGCCCTGCATGCTGTCGGCGTTGACGAGCACCGGCACGTTGCATTCGAGGTAGCCGTGCTCCGCGGTATGCAGGTCGATCATGAACTGGGCGAGCGCGCGGTGCAGGTGCGCCAGCTGGCCGCGCAGCACGGTGAAGCGGGCGCCTGACAACTTGGCGCCGGCGTCGGCGTCGAGCCAGCCATGGCGCTCGCCCAGCTCGACGTGGTCCTTCGCGGGGAAATCGAGCGTGCGCACCACGCCCCAGCGGGTGATCTCCTCGTTGTCGTGCTCGTCCCTGCCCAGCGGCACCGTCTCGTGCGGCAGGTTGGGGATGCCCAGCGCGATGCCGGCGAGCCTGCACTGCACCTCGCCCAGCGCATGCTCGTTGGCCTTGAGCGTGTCGCCGATGCCGGCGACCTCGGCCATCAGCGGCGCGACGTCTTCGCCCTTGGCCTTGGCCTGGCCGATCGCCTTGGAGCGGGTGTTGCGAAGGTTCTGCAGCTCCTGCGTCTGCGTGGACAGCTGCTTGCGCTCGCTCTCCAGCGCCTCGACGGCTGCGACGTCCAGGTCGAAGCCGCGGGTTTGCTTGAGGCGCGCGGCGGTTTCGGCCAGGCGCGAGCGCAGGAGGTTGGGGTCCAGCATGGGGGCGATCCGGTGAAGGCTTGAAGCTTGGGATTATCGCTGTGCGTGGTGCGGGGGAGCAAACCGGGGCGCATACCCGGTGAGGGTGTAGTGAGGGGCCTACCCCTCTCCCAGCCCTCTCCCCCGGCAAGGCCGGCGAGAGGGGACTATTTCTCGCGCGCCTGGCCGCGCGCCTCGCGCAGGGCGAGCAGCTTTTCGCGCAGCTTCTGTTCCAGGCCGCGTTCGACCGGCTCGTAGAACACGGCGCCATCGAGCGCATCGGGCAGGCACTGCTGGTCGAGGGCGATGCCGCCTTCGGCGTTGTGGTCGTACTGGTAGCCCTTGCCGTAGCCCAGGCCTTTCATCAGTTTGGTCGGTGCGTTGCGCAGATGCATCGGCACCTCCAGGGTGCCGCCCTCGCGCACGGCGGCGCGGGCCTTGTTGTAGGCCATGTAGGCGGCGTTGCTCTTGGGCGCGATGGCCAGCCAGATGGCCAGCTGCGCCAGGCCCAGTTCGCCCTCCGGGCTGCCCAGGCGCTCGTAGGTGTCCCACGCGTCCAGCGCCATGCGCCATGCGCGTGGCTCGGCCAGGCCCACGTCCTCGACCGCCATGCGGGTCATGCGGCGGGCGAGATACAGCGGGTCGCAACCGCCGTCGAGCATGCGGCAGAGCCAGTACACGGCAGCATCCGGGTCGGAGGAGCGCACCGATTTGTGCAAGGCCGAGATCTGGTCGTAGAACTGCTCGCCGCCCTTGTCGAAGCGGCGCGTGCGGTCAGCCAGCACCTGGGTGAGGGTCGCTTCGTCGACGTGGCCCTCGTGCGCTACTTCGGCGGCGATCTCCAGCAGAGTCAGCGCACGTCGCACGTCGCCGTCGGCCGCCCGCGCGATCAACTGCAGCGATTCGGGTGCGACCTCCAGATGCAGCCGGCCCAGGCCGCGCTCCTCGTCGGCCAGCGCGCGTTCCAGCGCACCGACGATCGCCTCGGCGGAGACCGCCTCCAGCACGTGCACGCGGCAGCGCGACAGCAATGCGGAGTTGAGTTCGAAGGACGGGTTCTCGGTGGTGGCGCCGACGAACACGATCACGCCTTTTTCGATGTGCGGCAGGAAGGCGTCCTGCTGCGCCTTGTTGAAGCGATGCACCTCGTCCACGAACAGCACGGTGCGGCGGCCCTGGGCGAAATTGGCCTCCGCCTCGGCCAGCGCCTTGCGCACGTCCGGCAGGCCGGAAAGCACGGCGGAGATGGCACGGAAGTCGGCATCGGCATAGCGCGCCACCAGCAGCGCCAGCGTGGTCTTGCCGCAACCGGGCGGTCCCCACAGCACCATCGAGTGCACCCTGCCCGCTTCGAGCGCGCGACGCAGCGGCGAGTCGGCCGCGGTCAGGCGCGGCTGGCCGACGATCTCGTCGAAGCTGCGCGGGCGCATGCGCTCGGCCAGCGGCTTGAGCGCATCGGATTCGGGGAACAGGGAGGCGGTCTGGGGCATCGCCGCGATGATAACCCTCGGCGCATCGCGGTCGACACGGCCGCCGATGGCGATGGCCGCAGCGCAGGCCGGCCGCGATTGCGCGCTCCTGCGTCGCTATGCGGTGGCCGTGCGCTTGCGATAGAGGCTGTAGAGGGCGCCGCAAAGGCCGGTCAGCGTGGCCGGGATCAGCAGGCTGTGTTCCCGCAGGCGCTCGAACAGCAGCGCACCCGCTACGCCGCCGAGCATGAACGTGCCGATCACCAGCACGCACACGCGCATCCGCAGCGTGTCCACCTCGAGCCCGCGCAGGCGGTGGCCCAGGTAGATGCCCAGGTCGGTGAACATGCCCGAGACATGGGTGGTGCGGAACACCATGCCGCTGTAGGTGCTCACCATGCCGTTTTGCAGCCCGCAGGCCATCGACGCGAGCCACAGGCCCGCCGACCATTCCCGGTCCAGCAGCGGCACGGCGGCGAACAGCAGCAGGGACTCGAGCAGCAGTGCGACGCCGTAGGGGCGGCCGAGCTTCAGCGTGCTTTTCTGCACGATGGCGCCGGCGGCCATGGCGCCGATCACGAACGCCAGCAGCGACAGCGCCCAATGCAGCGCCTCGGTGCTCTGGGCAGTACCCAGCGAAATGCCCAGCAGCGTGGTCGAGCCGGTCAGGTTGGTGATCGACTGGTGGCGAAAGCCCATGTAGCCGGCTGCGTTGACCAACCCCGCGATGAAGGCGAGCACGGCGCCGCCGATCCACGCCCAGCGCGGCAACTGGCGCAGCACGGGCATGGCCGGATCAGTCCTTCAGCGGCTGGGTGGTGATCACCGGCAGGTCGCCGATCACGTCGGTGCCGGGCGGCGGCGTGAAGTTGAAGGTCGACGGCGGCAGCCCGACGTTGCGCTGCCAGTCGGAAAAGCGGATGTCGGTCACCGCGCCGAGCTGGTCGCGGAACACCATGCGCTTGAGGCCCTGCGCATCGAAGCCGAGGTCGGCGTAGTCGAACTGCGGGTCCTTGGCCTTGGACGTCATGCGCAGCCAGGTGAGCCCATCGCGTTCGCCCTGTTCGGTCACCTCGAAGTCTCGGTCCAGCTGCTTGAGGTCGGTGACCACGGTCAGCGGACTGTGCGCTTCCTCGGTGCTCTGCACGCGCACCGTGACCTGCTCCAGCTCCGGGTCGTACAGCCACACGCGGCTGCCATCGGCGACGATGGTCTGCTTGTACGGGGCAAGCGTGTCCCAGCGGAACTCGCGCGGCGCTTCGAGCGCGAGCGTGCCGGAACTGCCCTTGGCATCGTGCCCGCTGGCGTCGGTGAGGGTCTGCGTGAAGCGGCCCTTGAGCGAGTGCAGGCCGGTGGCGAAGGCGTCCAGGCGCTGTCGCGCAGGACCGGCGGCGGCCTGGGCCAATCCGGCAAAGGACAGCGCGACCACGGCGGCGCAGAACAGGATACGGGTACGGAGCATGGCGATTCCAGATGAATGGGCGGCAAGTCTGCCTTCGGCAGCCTTAATCGGACTGGTCTTGGCGCTCGGCCGGAACGAGGTCGAAGGCGATGGATAGCCGGTGCTCACCGGGTGCTCCGGAGAAAGGCACCGTGCCATGCCACATCCAGGACGGAAACAGCGTCAGCAGGCCGGGCTCGGGCTTCACGTAGTGCTCGGCCGGAAGCGCCAGCGCCATGGGTATGCCCGGCTCGCCGAACTTCAACCAGCCGCCCCGATCGCCGTCGGAAACCGAGGCCGGCACGTCCAGATGGCAGGCAGAGGAGATCCATCCCTTGCCATGATAGTGGTTGGCATGGTGGCCATGCGGCCGCAAACGCACCGACCATAGGCCGGTGAACCGGTAGCCGCCGGCGGCGCGTCGTGAAAACGCATCGTTCGGCCCGGCCTTCAACGCCTCCATGTAGCGCCGGATCGGCCCCTCGACGGCCAAGGGAAACGCCCGTACCGCCGCATCCGCCCCCGCCAGGCGCAGCTCGACCTGGGTGCCGGAGCGGGCCGATTGCGCAGGCGGGTGCGCCTGCAGGCGATCGTGGCGGACTTGCAGGCTGGCGGACAGATCGCGCAGATACGTGCGTAGGTCGGGCCAGCCCGGCGGCACGTCGATGCGGCAGGAACGCACCAGGCGCGGATAGTCGTAGAGCGCCCGGTAACGCGGGTCGCCGAGCGAGCGCCACGCCGCCGCCTGCAGCGCCAGGGCGTGCGCGTCATCGGGGTCCTGCGCAAGCAGGCTTTCGGCCAGCCCGGCCGCTTCCCCGACCCGACCGTGCGCGAGCAGGATGTCGCCCCGCAGCCCTTTGGCCGGGCGGTGGTGCGGAGCCAGCCGCAACGCATGCTCCACCAGCGCCAGGGCATCGGTCGGGTCGGACGCAAGGGCGCATTGCGCGGCAAGCACGTGCAGTTCGACGTGGTGCGGGTGGACCCGCAGGAGAGGAGCCAATTCCGCGCCCGCCCGTTCCGACGCGCCTGCATCGTGCAGGAGGCGCGCCCTGACCATCTGCAGTTCGATCGTGGGCTGGCTGCCGCCACCGGCCCCGATGGCGGCACAGGCCGCCTTCAGGTCGCCCGTGCGCATCCATACCAGCTCGGCCAGGCTGGTATGCGCGGCCACGTGGCCGGGATGGGTCGCTATCACACGCCGGAATTCGGTCTCCGCCTCGTCCAGGCGATCCTGCTCGAACAAGGCACGCCCGAGCACGAAGCGTGGTGTAGGGCCATCGAATCCCTTGGAGATCGCATCGCGCGCCGCGGCTTCCGCGGCTTCGGGCATGCCGCCCTCGCCGCAGGCGATCGCCAGTCCCAGGGCCAGCCGGGCATCGGACGGAGCCGCCGCGACGGCATCCCGGTACGCGGCGATGGCCTGGACCGGTCGCCCCAGCGACAACAGCAGCTGCGCGCGCAGTTGCAGCGGCACGACCGCGCGGCGGGTCGGATGCGACGCAAGGAAACCTTCAGCCAGTTCCAGCGCCGCCGCGGCGCGGCCTTCGTGGATCAGCCGGCCAGCTTGCGCCAGCAGCGCCGCGTGCTCGCCACCCTCGTTGGAACCATCGGGTTCGATCGCCATCTCCCTGTGCTCGCTCAAACGCAACTGCGTGCGGTGGCCGCTACTTCGGCGGGGGCGGCGCCAGCACTTCCCGGTTGCCGTTGTGCTGCGGAGCGCTGACCACGCCGTCCTGCTCCATCTGCTCGATCAGCCGCGCGGCGCGGTTGTAGCCGATGCGCAGGTGGCGCTGCACGCCGGAGATCGACGCGCGGCGGGTCTGCGTGACCACGGCGACGGCCTTGTCGTAGAGCTGCGCGTCGGCGTCGCCGCCTTCCTCGCCGTCCTGCGGCAGGCCCGAGTCGTTGATGAACTTGCCATCGCTGGTGGCCTGCACCTCCTCCAGCACACCCTCGATGTACTGCGGCGCGCCCTGCGCCTTGAGCCAGGCGACCACGCCATGCACCTCGTGGTCGTCGACGAAGGCGCCGTGCACGCGTTCGGGCGTGGCGGTGCCGGGCGGCAGGTAGAGCATGTCGCCGTGACCGAGCAGCGCCTCGGCGCCGGACTGGTCGAGGATCGTGCGCGAGTCGATCTTGGAAGAAACCTGGAAGGCGATGCGGGTGGGGATATTGGCCTTGATCAGGCCGGTGATCACGTCCACCGACGGGCGCTGCGTGGCCAGCACCAGGTGCACGCCGGCGGCGCGCGCCTTCTGCGCCAGGCGGGCGATGAGTTCCTCCACCTTCTTGCCGACGATCATCATCATGTCGGCGAATTCGTCGATGATGATGACGATGTAGGGCAGCGGCTCCAGCGGCTCGGCCGCCAGGTTGGGCATCTCCGGGTTGGGCCGGAACAGCGGATCGAGCAGCGGTTGCCCGGCCGCCTCGGCGTCCCTGACCTTCTTGTTGAAGCCGCCCAGGTTGCGCACGCCCACCGCGGCCATCAATCGGTAGCGGCGCTCCATCTCGGCCACGCACCAGCGCAGCGCGTTGGCCGCTTCCTTCATGTCGGTCACGACCGGCGCGAGCAGGTGCGGGATGCCCTCGTAGACCGAGAGCTCCAGCATCTTCGGGTCGATCATGATCATGCGCACGTCTTTCGGGCTCGCCTTGTACAGCAGCGAGAGCACCATCGCGTTGACCGCGACGGACTTGCCCGAACCGGTGGTGCCCGCCACCAGCAGGTGCGGCATCTTGGCCAGGTCCGTGACCACCGGCTTGCCGCCGATGTCCTTGCCCAGCGCCAGCGCCAGCGGCGACTTCATCTGGTCGTACCTGTCCGAGCGCAGGATCTCGGACAGGTACACGATCTGCTTCTTGGCGTTGGGAATCTCCAGGCCGATCACGTTCTTGCCGGGAATCACATCGACCACGCGCACGCTGACCACGGAAAGACCGCGCGCGATGTCCTTGTCCAGGCTGGACACCTGCGCGCCGCGCACGCCGGCGGCCGGCTCCAGTTCGAAGCGGGTGATCACCGGTCCGGGGTAGACACCGACCACCTTGGCCTCGATGCGGAAGTCCTTGAGCTTGAGTTCCACCTGGCGCGAGAGCACCTCCAGCGTCTCTTCCGAATAGCCCGGCCCCTGCTCCGGCGCCTCGTCGAGCAGCGACAAAGGTGGCAGTTCGCCGGGCTGCGAGGCGCCGACGAACAGCGGGATCTGCGTCTCCAGCTTGGCACGCTCGCTCTTGGCGACCGGCGCGGGCGGCGTCTCGATGCGCACCGGTTCGCGCTTGGCCTGCCTGGCCGCCTCGGCCTTCTTGACCACCTCGCGCTCGGCGCGCGCCTGCTGCGCCTTGGCCGCTTCGGGCGCCTGCTTGAGCTTGCCGCGCAGCCAGCCGACCAGCAGCAGCGTGCCCTGCCCCGTCCAGTCCATCACCTTGAACCAGGACAGGCCGGTGGCCAGCGTCACCGCGATCAGGAACAGCGCCAGCAACAGCAGCGGCGCACCCTTCTCGCCGAAGGCCTGCAGCAGGCCATGGCCGACTCCCTGGCCAATGATGCCGCCCACGCCCTGCGGCAGCACCGGTTCGTTGAAATTGAGATAGAGCAGCGCCGGCGCCGTGACGAAGAAGAACACGAAGCCGATCAGGCGCAGCGAGGATTCCCACGGATGCTCGGCCTGCTCGCCGCGCTGGCGCAGCACCTGCACGCCCAGCAACAGGAGCAGCAGCGGGAAGCAGTAGGAAACCAGCCCGAAGATGTAGCGCAGCAGGTTGGCGATGTTCGCCCCCACGGCGCCGCCGAAGTTGCGCGCGTGCTCGACCGTGCTGGCATGGCCCCAGCTTGGGTCCTGGTCGTTGTAGCTGGCCAGGCAGACCAGCAGGTAGACCGCCAGCGGCAGCAGCAGCAAGGCACCCACTTCGCGCAGGCGGCGCTTGGCTTCCTCGCTGAGGCCGATGGGTTCGTTTGCCTTCTTTGCGTTTGCTGCGCTGCGCGCCACCGGAGCGGATTCCCCTCGAGACTTCGTCCCAAGTCTACACAGGCCGTTGAGGGGGTAGAAGCTTGATTTTTCTGGAAAGGCGGGGGTTTCGAAAAGCTGCCCTCTCCTCTCGGGAGAAGGGTTTGGGGGTGAAGGTATAGCCAGCGCGCGGTGTCACGCTCCCCCGCACCCTCTCCCGCCTGCCGGCACCCTCTCCCGAGGGGAGAGGGGCTCAGATCGGACGCCTAGGCCTTAGGCCATGCCCTGCAGCGCCGGGTGCACCAGCTTGCCGCCGTCGACGTTGATGCCCACGCGCAGCGGCTCGAACTCACGCCACTCCTTGCCGGCGGCCAGGCGCTGCACGTACGGCAGGATCGCCGCGGAGATCGCCACCGACGAGGTCTGCGGCACGGCGCCAGGCATGTTGGTCACGCAGAAGTGCGTCACGCCGTGCACGTCGTAGGTCGGCTCCTTCCAGGTGGTCGGCCTGGAGGTCTCGAAGCAGCCGCCCTGGTCGATCGAAATGTCGACCAGCACCGAGCCCTTCTCCATCGTCTTGACCATCTCCTCGGTCACCACGCGCGGCGCCTTGGCGCTGGGGATCAGCACGGCGCCGACGACCAGGTCGGCATCGCGCACTTCCTGCGCGACCGACGACTCGTAGGCGTACAGCGCGGTGACGTTCGGGCCCATCGCCATCATCTCGGCGAGGCGATCCTGGCGCTTGTCGAACACCACCACGTTGGCGCCGGCAGCAGCGGCCAGCGCGGCGGCATTGCCACCGGCGGCACCAGCACCCAGCACCACCACCTTGCCGCGCGGCGTGGAGGCCATGCCGCCCAGCAGCTTGCCCTTGCCGCCCTGCGGGCGATGTAGCAGGGTCGTACCGATTTGCGTGGCGATGCGGCCGGCGATCACCGACATCGGCAGCAGCAGCGGCAGGCCGCCGTTCTCCTCCACCGACTCGAACGCCACGCCGGTCAGGCCGATGTCCAGCAGCGACTTGGTCAGCGCCGGCTCGGCGGCCAGGTGCAGGTAGCAGAACAGCAGGTGGTGCTTCTTGAGCAGGGCCAGGTCGCCGGCGATCGGCTCCTTGACCTTGACGATCAGCTCGCCCTTCTCGTACAGCGCGGCCGCATCGGGAACGACCTTGATGCCTTCCTTGGTGTAGGCCTCGTCCGAGAAGCCGCTCTTCTCGCCCGCGCCGGACTGGATGAACACCTCGTGGCCGCGGCGGACCAGGTCGGCGGCGGCGGCGGGAACGAGGGCGACGCGGCCTTCGAGGGTCTTGGTTTCGGAAGGAATACCGATACGCATGGTTTGGCTTGTCCTGTGGAGTTGGGCCGGCGCAAGGCGTCGACGATGGGGAAACACGAGCGGCAAGCCTTGAATCGCGGTGCGCCCTTCCCCATCCTTGCGGGTTCCGAGCGCCGGCCGTCGGTACGGATAACGCCGCGACCGACGCAGGCGAACAACGATCAAAGCCGCCAGCAAACCCAAGGATTATAACGATGACCACCCCCAAGCACAGCCGCCTGCTGATCCTCGGCTCCGGCCCCGCGGGCTACACCGCCGCGGTCTACGCGGCGCGTGCCAACCTCAAGCCGACGCTGGTCACCGGCCTGCAGCAGGGCGGCCAGCTGATGACCACTACGGAGGTGGACAATTGGCCGGGTGACGTCGAAGGCCTGCAGGGCCCGGCGCTGATGCAGCGCATGGCCGAGCACGCCGAGCGCTTCCACACCGAGATGATCTTCGACCACATCCACCAGGTGGACCTCAACCAGCGCCCGTTTCGCCTCAAGGGCGACTCGGGCGAATACACCGCCGACGCATTGATCGTCGCCACCGGTGCCACCGCCAAGTACCTGGGCATCGCCAGCGAGGAGAAGTTCAAGGGCCGCGGCGTGTCCGCCTGCGCCACCTGCGACGGCTTCTTCTTCCGCGAGCAGGACGTGGTGGTGGTCGGCGGCGGCAACACCGCCGTGGAAGAGGCGCTGTACCTGGCGAACATCTGCCGCAAGGTTACCCTGGTGCACCGGCGCGACAAGCTGCGCGCCGAGAAGATCATGCAGGACAAGCTGTTCGAGAAGGCCGCCGCCGGCAAGGTCGAACTGGTCTGGAACAGCACCATCGACGAAGTGCTGGGCGACGACTCGGGCGTCACCGGCGTGCGCGTGAAGGACGTCAACTCCGGCGCCACGCGCGACATCGAAGCCACCGGCTTCTTCGTCGCCATCGGCCACACGCCCAATACCGGCATCTTCGAGGGCCAGCTGGACATGCACGACGGCTACATCAAGATCCGCAGCGGTACCAGCGGCATGGCCACGCTGACCTCGGTACCCGGCGTGTTCGCCGCCGGCGACGTGGCCGACCACGTCTATCGCCAGGCGATCACTTCGGCCGGCTTCGGCTGCATGGCCGCGCTGGACGCCGAGCGCTGGCTGGACCAGCAGCACCTGATGGGCTGAGCGCACCGGACGCAGGGCGGGCCTCGGCCCGCCATCGGCGGCGCGGCGATTCCCTGTCCTTATCGCGCAAGGATGCGCTCTTGCAAAAAAATCCGCATCGACCGGAACCGGCAGATGCGCAATAGAAAAGCCCCATGCCGAGGCATGGGGCTTTTTTTTACATCGCAATGTGCAGAGGGCGGATTAGGCCGCCACTTCCACACCCGAAGCCTGGGCACCCTTCGGGCCCTGGGTGACTTCGAACTTCACGCGCTGGCCTTCCTGCAGGCTGCGGAAGCCCTTGGAATTGATGGCCGAGAAGTGGACGAACACGTCCTCTCCACCGTCCTCGGGCGCGATGAAGCCAAAACCCTTGGCATCGTTGAACCACTTGACCGTACCGAAACGCATTGCGTGAACCTCTGACTCTAGGACTGGATGCACCAAGGCTTGCGCTGGACCACCTTTTCCCCTTGGTCAGCCGCCCCTGGCACGGGCGAAAGTATCAACATGTTTATGGGCAAAGCGCAATATGCGAGGTTGATTTTCGTTTCTGCGGGATCGTATTGCCGCAACGCGGGGTAATGAAAAACGGCCGCCCTGGTCGCCACTGCCTCGAAAGATCAGAACAAATAGCTGATTAGGACAGCATTGCCCCGAGCAAAACCGGAACCTGCGCCGTGGCGGCCGCCAGGTGGGCAAAGATCTCCTCGATGCTGATTTCCTCCTCGTCGCCGCAGCCCGCGGCGAAGTTCGCGACCAGGGCGAGGCAGGCGTATTCGAGCTCCAGTTCGCGCGCCAGGGCGGCCTCCGGCATGCCGGTCATGCCGACCAGGTCGCAGCCGTCGCGCCTCATGCGGGCGATCTCGGCGCGGGTCTCCAGCCGCGGGCCTTGGGTGGCGCCGTAGCAGCCGCCGTCGATCACCGCGATGCCCGCCCTGCCCGCCGCCCGCACCAGGGCCTGGCGCAGCGGGGCGGTATAAGGCTCGCTGAAGTCGATGTGCTTCACTTCGGCGCCGTCGACGTCGCAGAAGCTGGTGATGCGGCCGTAGGTGTAGTCGATCAGCTGATCCGGCACCACCAGCGTGCGCGGCCCCATGTCGGCGCGGATGCCGCCGACCGCATTGACCCCGATCACCCGCCGCGCGCCCAGCGCATGCAGCGCCCACAGGTTGGCGCGATAGTTGACCCGGTGCGGCGCCAGCGTATGGCTTTCGCCATGGCGCGCCAGGAACGCCAGCCGCTTGCCGGCGAAATCGCCCAGCACCACCTCGCCCGAGGCCGGGCCGTAGGGCGTCTCCAGCACGCGCCGGTCGGCGTTTTCCAGGCCGGGGAAACGGTACAGGCCGCTGCCGCCGATGATGGCCAGGTCGATGATTTCGGTCATGGTCGCTCCGGGGCTCATTCGGACTTCAGCGCATAGATGGCCGGAAGGTTGCGGCCCTGCTCGTAGTAGTCCATGCCGTAGCCGAACACGTAGCGGTCGGGCAATTCCACGCCATTGAAGTCGGAGGCGATGCCGGCCACGCAGCGGTCGTGCAGCTTGCGGCAGAGGCTGGCGATCAGCACGCGCTTCGCGCCACGCTTCATGCAGTCGTCCCGCACCGCCTTGAGCGTATGCCCCTCGTCCAGGATGTCGTCGACCAGCAGCACGGTGCGTCCGGCCAGCGGTACCTGCGGCTCGCGCAGCCAGCACAGGTCGCTGCCGGCGGTGGCGCCGCGGTAGCGGGTAGCGTGCACGTAGTCGAACTCCAGGTCGGTGCGGATCGACAGCGCCAGCTGCCCGGCGAACATCAGCGCGCCGTTCATCACGGTCAGGAACACCGCCCGCTCGCCCTCCAGGGCAGCGTCGATGCGCCGGCCCAGGTCGGCGATCACGGTGTCCAGCTCGGCGCGCTCGAACAGCACCTCGGCGTGGGCCAGCGCCTGCGCCAGCGGGAGAAGCGGTGTGCTCATGGGGTTCCTTCGGTTTCGTCCAATGCAGTGATGCGCGCGATGAAGCGGTCGCGCTGGGGATTGTCCAGCAGGCCTTCCCAGGTCGCGCCGATGGCGCCGCGCAGCGGGGCGAGGCGCTCCATTGC
>NZ_JABFWW010000132.1 GCF_013362045.1 Frateuria sp.
CCTCGCGCCGCTGGCCGAGGCGCTGGGCCTGCGCGTGCTGCCCGGCGTGCTGGTCGACGGCGGCGGCGCCGCGCTGGGCCTCAAGGACCCGCGCATGATCGCGCTGGGCGCCTACCCGCCGCACGCGATCACCCGCGGCTTCGTGCTGACCACGCTGTTCCCGCAGGTCGCCGCGCTGGCGCAGGTCAACCGCAACGACTGGAGCGTGCAGGGCTTCCTGCAGTCGGGCCCGCAGAGCTGGACCGAGTTCCAGCCGATCGCCAACGACGCCAGCTCCACCATCCGTTACGACGCTGCCTCCGGCGAGCTCAAGGGCCCGCTGGAATTCGGCCTGGCGCTCACCCGTCTCTCGCCCAGCCCCGACAAGAGCCAGCAGCGCGTGGTGGTGATCGGCGACGGCGACTTCCTCTCCAACACGTTTCTTGGCAACGGCGGCAACCGCGCGCTGGGCGAGCGCGTGTTCGACTGGCTGCTCGGCGACGACGCGCTGGTCAGCCTGCCGCCACGCGGGGCGCCCGACCGCGTGCTGCAGATTTCGCAGGCCGAGCTCAACGTGCTGAGCCTGGGCTTCCTGGTCGGCTTGCCGCTGGTGCTGCTGGCCATCGGCGGCCTGCTGGCCTGGCGCCGACGCCGGCGTTGATGCGGCGCGCCGCACGCCAGCGCTGGCTGGTACTGGGCATTGCCGCGGCGCTGCTGGCGTTGGCCGCCGTTCAGTACCTGCATGACCGCAGCAAGGCGCCGGGCACCCTGCTCGGCATCGAGCCAGCCTCGATCACGACGGTGACGCTGAAACTGCCCGGCAAGCTGGCGGAGCGCTACCGCAAGCAGGACGGCCATTGGTGGAACGAGGACGGCAGGCGCGCGGACGAGGGCCGGCTGCAGGAGCTGGCCGACATCGCGGGGGCGCCGGTCGTCGGCTGGCGCCCCGCGTCCGCTTTCGACCCCGCGAAGATCGGCCTGGCGCCGCCCATCGCAGAGCTGGAGCTGGACGGCCACGCGCTCGACTTCGGCGCCACCGCCGTCACCGGCCCCCTGCGCTACGTGCGCGCGGGAGGCCGCATCGCGCTGGTGCCGCTGCGCTATACCCCGCGCCCGGCCACGCAGGATGCCGAGCGCATCCACTGATGCCTGCCCACAGGGTGGGCTTCAGCCCACCCTGCGCGACGCTTGTGGCGCGCGCGGCCGGGCCCATATCGGGCGCATCGAAGTCTTTCCGGAGGAGTGCGCGATGAGCCAGCAGGTGATGGGCGTGTTCGGCATGGGCGTGATGGGCCGCAGCCTGGCACTGAACATCGAAAGCCATGGCCACGCGGTGTCGGTGTACGACCACGACACGAGCTTTACCGACCAGGTCACTGCGGCCCATCCGGACCGGCGCCTGGTGCCTTTCCATGACCTGCCCGCCTTCATCGCTTCGCTGCAGCGCCCGCGGCGCATCCTGCTGATGATCAAGGCCGGCGCGCCGGTGGACGCCATGCTGGATGCAATGAAGCCGCTGCTGCAGGCGGGCGACATCGTGATCGACGGTGGCAACAGCTACTATCGCGACACCATCCGCCGCGAGCAGGCGATGCAGGCGGCGGGCCTGCATTTCATCGGCTGCGGCATTTCCGGCGGCGAGGAAGGCGCGCTGCATGGCGCGTCGATCATGCCCGGCGGCCCGCGCGAGGCCTACGCCAGGGTCGAGCCGATCCTCACCCAGATCGCCGCGCGCGCCCCGGACGGCACGCCCTGCGTGGCCTGGATGGGCCCCGATGGCGCCGGCCACTACGTGAAGATGGTGCACAACGGCATCGAGTACGGCGACATGCAGCTGATCGCCGAGAGCTACGCGGTGCTGCGCCAGGTGCTGGGCCTGTCCAACGCGGAGCTGGCGCAGGTCTACGCCGACTGGAACCAGGGCGAGCTGGACAGCTACCTGATCGAGATCACCTCGCGCATCTTCACCCGCAAGGACGCCGACACCGGCCACGACCTGGTCGATATGATCCTCGACCGCGCCGGCCAGAAGGGCACGGGCCAGTGGACCTGCCAGGACGCGCTGGAAATGCACGTACCGCTGCCGCTGATCACCGAGGCGGTGTTCGCCCGCGGGCTGTCGGCGCAGAAGGATGAGCGCGTCGCCGCCAGCCGCGTGCTGACCGGCCCGGCGGCGGCTTTCGCCGGCGACCGCGCCGGCTTCGTCGAAGCGGTGCGCCGCGCGCTCTACCTGGGCAAGCTGATCTCCTACGCGCAGGGTTTCGCCCAGTTGCGCGCGGCCTCGCAGGCGCACGAGTGGGACCTGGACTACGCCACCATCGCCAGCATCTTCCGCGCCGGCTGCATCATCCGCGCCGGCTTCCTCGCGCGGATCATGGAGGCGTACACGCGCGATCCGGCGCTTTCCAACCTGATGCTCGACCCCTACTTCGCCGGCATCGCCGGGCAATACCAGCAGGCATTGCGCGAGGTGGCCGCCACCGCGGTCACCTGCGGCGTGGCCACGCCCTGCCTGGCCTCGGCGATCGCCTGGTTCGACGGCTACCGCAGCGAGCGGCTGCCGGCCAACCTGCTGCAGGCCCAGCGCGACTACTTCGGTGCGCATACGTTCGAGCGGGTGGACCGTCCCGGCAGCTTCCACGTCGAGTGGGAAGGCTGAGGCCTCCCGACCGAGCACCTTCCTTCCATGCCCGAACTTCCCGAAGTCGAAACCACACGCCGCGGCATCGCCCCGCACGTGGAGGGCCGCCGCGTCGCCGCCGTGACGCTGCGGCGGCCGGACCTGCGTTGGCCGATTCCGCGCGAAGTCGCCGAGCGTTTGCCCGGCCAGCGTATCGATGCGGTCGAGCGCCGCGCCAAATACCTGCTGCTGCATACGCATGCGGGCAGCGCGCTGCTGCACCTGGGCATGAGCGGCATGCTGCGCGTGCTGCCGCCCGACGCGCCGCTGGGCGCGCACGACCATGTCGACATCGCGTTCGATGCCGAGCCCGGCCGCCCGGCGCGCGTGCTGCGCTTCACCGATCCGCGCCGCTTCGGCTGCCTGCTGTGGCAACCGCCGGGTCAGACGCACGAACTGCTCGCCGCGCTCGGTCCCGAACCGCTCACCGACGCCTTCGACGGCGACCTGCTGTGGCAGCTCTCGCGCGGGCGCAGCGCGGCGATCAAGCTGTTCCTGATGGACAACGCGGTGGTGGTCGGCGTGGGCAACATCTACGCCAGCGTGGCGCTGTTCGCCGCCGGCATCGATCCGCGCCGCGCCGCGGGCAAGGTCTCGCGCGGGCGCTACGCGCGGCTGGCGGCCGAGGTCAAGCGCATCCTTGGGCACGCGATCGAGCGCGGCGGCACCACGCTGCGCGACTTCCTCAACCCCGACGGGGCGCCGGGCTATTTCTTCCGCGAACTCAACGTCTATGGCCGCGCCGGCGAGCCGTGCAAGCTGTGCGGCACGCCGGTCCGACAGACGGTGCAGGGCCAGCGC
>NZ_JABFWW010000257.1 GCF_013362045.1 Frateuria sp.
GGCCGCTGCCGCGCTGGCCGTGATGCTGCTGCTGTGCGCGCTCTGCTGGTGGCGCCAGCTGCGCGCGGCCGACCCCTACCGGCAGGGCTGGATGCAGCCGATGGTGCTGCAGTTCCGCCGCGCGGGCCGCGCCGGCGGCTGGGACGGCTTTGCCGGCGGGCTGCCGGACAGCGCGCAGCAGATCCGCCAGCAGCCGGACTGGATGCTCCCGATGGTCGACCTGGGCCCGAGCGGACCGCAGCGCCCTCGCTACAGCCTGCGCGTGGCCCTCGGCGGCATGTTCGTTCCGATGACCCCCGCCGGGCGCGCCCGCCAATTGGCGATGGCCGTGCTGCCAAGCGTGCTGGTAGTCGGCTTGCTGCTGCGCCAGGCCAGTCAGCGGCACGGCGGCTTCCATTGGGCGATGCTCACGCAGTGGGCCGGCATGTTCGCCTGGTTCGGCGGCTTCATCGGCCTGCTGGTCGTCCTGCTGGCGGTGATGCAGCTGGGCCAGCGCTGGCAGAAGGACAATGCCGAGCTGCCGCTGCTGGCGCTGCTGCCCGGCCTGGGCACGCCGGCACGGCTGCGGCGCGATCTGCTGGCGGCGAGTCTGTTGCCGGGCGTCGGCGTGCAGTTGCTGCTGCTGGCACTGATGGCCACGCTGGCATGGTGCGTGCGCATGGACTGGACGGCCGCACTGGCCGTGCTGCTCGCGCAAGCGACCGGCATCGGCGTGCTGGTGGCCTTCACCCTGGCGATCATCGGCGGCCGCCCGTTGCCTGGCTGGGGCACCGGCATGCTCAGCGTGGCGTGCTTCATCGTCACGGCCACCGGCCTGTCGTTCGCGCTGATGGACAGGGGTGCGCACGACATCCTGCTGCTCGCCGCTGCATCGGCCTGGGCCATGCTCGCGCTGGTGCTGGCGTGGCTCGGCCGCCGCGGGTGGCGCGGGTTACGGGATCGCCCGCATCCGTTCATCGCCAACCGGAGCTGAGGCGATGCGTCGGCAGACCTTGCTGCGGGAAGCACGACGGTGGCTGTGGGGCGGCTGGCCGACGATGCACCTGCTGCGGCCCGGGCAGCTCGTGCGCAGCCACGGCCTGGGTTATGTGGAATCGGACCGGTTGATCCGCCACCACACGCAGCTCGAGGCTCGCCGCTACGGTTGGATCGGCGCGGTGGGCCTGGCCGCGCTGGCGACACGGCTGCTTTGCGCGTTTGCCTATGCCACGGTGCCGGCGGCGTGGGGTGTCTTGCTGATGGGTTGCGCGGCGCTGTGCATCGGGCTGCACCTTTTGCTGGCCCAGCGCGCCGCGCGCCCGAGGATCCTGCAGGAAGCCGACGCCCTCCGCGACAGCAGGCGTACTGCCGCGCCCCGTTGACGCGCTGTTGCCGCTGGCCGCTCCACGCTTGGACAAAGCGTCGGAGCCGCGAACGCGTGAACGAAGCCAGCCGTCTGTCCCGCTACGCCCGGATCGGTGCGTTCCTGTTGCGCTACCGCAAGGCGGGACTGTTCAGCGGCCTGGATCTGGACATCCAGGAGGCCGCGCTGGCCGGCGAGGCGGAGGCGGTCAAGCCGGGCCAGCCGGAGCAGTTCGTCGACGAGCTGGAGGCGCTGGGTCCCACCTTCATCAAGGTCGGGCAGGCCTTGTCGACGCGGCCGGACATGGTGCCGGCGCCCTACATCGCGGCGCTGGAGCGGATGCAGGACGACGTGGCACCGGTGCCGGTGGCGCAGGTGCGCG
Organism: Frateuria sp.; assembly: GCF_013362045.1. Lineage (GTDB taxonomy): Bacteria > Pseudomonadota > Gammaproteobacteria > Xanthomonadales > Rhodanobacteraceae > Frateuria_A. The sequence goes on from NZ_JABFWW010000257.1 coordinate 1,725, forward strand.
AGATCATCGAGGCCGAGCTGGGCGCACGCATCGGTACGCTGTTCGCCCGCTTCGACGACGCGCCGCTGGCCGCCGGCTCGGTGGCGCAGGTGCACGCGGCGACCCTGCGTGGCGGGCGCGAGGTGGTGCTCAAGGTGCAGCGCCCGCACATCGCCCAGACCCTGCGCGAGGACCTGGCGATCCTGGAGAAGCTCGCCGGCGCCGCCGACCGCATGACCGACGTCGGCCGCCGTTACGGCTTCGTCGGCCTGGTCAGCGAGTTGCGCCACAGCCTGGCCAGCGAGATCAACTTCGAGCTGGAGGCGGAGAACCTTCGCCGCTTCGCCGAGAACCTGCGTGGCTACGACTTCCTCCACATCCCGTTGCCGCTGGCCGACCTCACCACCACCCGCGTGCTGACCATGCAGCGCGTGCGCGGCATCAAGGTGACCCACATCCCGCCGTTGCGGCGCATCGAGCATCCGCTGCAGGAACAGGCGCGCGAACTGCTGCGCGCCTACCTCGACCAGGTGTTCGTGCACGGCCTGGTGCATGCCGACCCGCACCCGGGCAACGTGCTGCTGATGGAGGATCACCGCCTGGCGCTGTTCGACTTAGGGATGGTGGTTCGGCTGGTGCCGCGCACGCGCCATCGGCTGCTCAAGCTGATGCTGGGCGCGATTTCCGGCAACGGCGACCAGGTCGGCGAGATCAGCGAAACCATGGGTACTCCGCTGGAGGATTTCCGCCACAGCCAGTACAAGCGCCAGGTCGAGCAGCTGGTGGCCAGCTACGTCGGCCTGCACAACTCCAGCCGGCAATTTTCCGAAGGCCGGCTGGTGCTGGAGCTGGCCCGCGTGGGCGCCTCCTGCGGGCTGCGCCCGCCGGCGGAGCTTTCGATCCTGGGCAAGACCCTGCTCAACCTCGAAGCGGTCACCAGCGCGCTCGATCCAAGCATCGACACCCGCCGCGTGGTCGAGCAGCACCTGCAGCAGGTGCTGCGGCGGCAGGCGCTGGGCACGCTCTCGCCAGCCAACCTGGCCAGCGAATGGCTGGACGTGCAGGAGCTGGCCCGGCACACGCCGCAGCACGTCGCCTCGATCCTGCGCACGCTGGCGCAGAACCGCCTGCGCGTGCGCGTGGACGGGCTGGAAGAGTCGCACATGATGGAAAGCCTGCAGAAGATCGCCAACCGCATCAGCACCGGGGTGATCGTCGCCGCGCTGGTGATCGGTGCGGCGCTGACCGCGCGCATGACGAACGGACCGACGCTGTTCGGCCTGCCGGTGCTGTCGATGCTCTTCATCATCGCCGCCGTGGCGCTGGGACTGGGCCTGATCCTCAGCGCGCTGCGGCGCGACGGCAAGGTGGAGCGGGCGGCCAACCGGCCGCCGGATTGAGAGTTCAGGCGAGCCTTTGCCTAGAACAGCACGCCTTGCGGCGATGCCTCCCGCGGCGGCATGAAGCGCGAGGTATCGAGCTTGAGCTCGCGCGCGCGGCCGAAGCCATGCTTGCGGCAGGCCACCTCGAAGCGTCGCTTGAGCAGCTGCGCGAACACGCCCTGCCCGCGCATGCGTGTGCGGAAGTCGCTGTCGTAGTCGCGCCCAGCGTTCATCTGCTGGATCAGGCTCAGCACGTGCGCCGCACGCTGCGGCGCGTGCAGCGCCAGCCACTCGCGGAACAGCGTCTTCAGTTCGTACGGCAGCCGCACCACGGTATAGCCGGCGCAGCGCGCGCCGGCGGCGTGCGCCTGCTCGAGCACCGCTTCCATGTCGGCGTCGTTGAGCGCGGGGATGATCGGCGCCACCAGCACACCTGCTGGAATACCGGCATCACTGAGCGCGCGGAGCGCCTGGATGCGCCGGTGCGGCGCGCTGGCGCGCGGCTCCAGCTTCGCGGCCAGGTGGTTGTCCAGCGAGTTGATCGAGACGAACACCTGCACCAGGTTCTCGCGCGCCATCGCGGCCAACAGATCAATGTCGCGCTCGATGAGCGCGTTCTTGGTGACGATCGTGCAGGGGTGGCGACACTCGGCCAGCAGTTCCAGCGCCGCGCGGGTCAGGCGCCAGCGCTTCTCCACCGGCTGGTAGGGGTCGGTGTTGCTGCCGATGTTGATCGGGCTGGGCACATAGCTGCGCCTGGAAAGCTCCGCGCGCAATACCTCGGCGAGGTTGGTCTTGGCGCGCAGGCGCGTCTCGAAGTCGAGCCCGGGCGAGAGGTTGAGGTAGCCGTGCGAGGGACGCGCGTAGCAATAGATGCAGCCGTGCTCGCAGCCGCGATAGGGGTTGATCGCCTGGTCGAAGCCGATGTCGGGCGAGTCGTTGCGGCTGATCACGCTGCGCGCGCGCTCCTCGGTCACCTCCGTGCGCGGGCGTGGCGCTTCGGCGTCCAGCAGCAGGCTCTGCCAGCCGTCGTCCTCGGCCTGGTGGCGCGTGGTCTCGAAGCGCCCCTCGGGATTGGAGGCGGCGCCGCGGCCCTTGCGGGCGTAGGGGGCGGTGGGGTCGACGGGCATGCGCCCAAGCGTAGCCGTCCACCGTCTCACCGCGTGCGCTTTGCTCCCTCTCCTTGCTGGAGAGGCGGGGGTGAGGTTGCGGGACTTGCGCGAGTATTCGTCACCGCGCTTCGCCCGCACCCTCATCCGCCCTGCGGGCACCTTCTCCCGGAGGGAGAAGGGAAAGGCTCAGTCGTGCAGGTCCACGTGCCGCGTCTCGGGCAGGCACATCAGGCCGATCACGCAGGTCATCAGCGCGATCACCACCGGATACCACAGCCCCGCATAGAAGTTGCCGGTGGCCGCCACGATGCCGAACGACACCGAGGGCAGGAAGCCGCCGAACCAGCCGTTGCCGATGTGGTAGGGCAGGCTCATCGAGGTGTAGCGGATGCGGGTGGGGAACATCTCCACCAGCCAGGCGGCGATCGGGCCGTAGACCATGGTCACGTAGATCACCAGGATCGTCAGCAGCACCAGCAGCATCGGGTAGTTCGCACGCGCTGGGTCGGCCTTAGCTGGGTAGCCCGCGTCGGCGAGCGCCGCGCCGATCTGCTCGCCGAAGGCCTTGCTCTGCGCGGTGAACGTGGCCTTGTCCAGGCTGCGGCCGTCGAACGAGGCGAACTCGCGCTCGCCCACCGCCACCTTGGCGATCGTGCCGGCAGCCACCTCGACGTTCGCGTACGGCACGCCGCGCTTGGCCAGGAAGCTCTTGGCCACGTCGCAGGAGCGGGTGAAGGTCTTCCTGCCGACCAGGTCGATCTGCAGGCTGCAGTCGTCCGGGTTGGCCAGCACCCGCACCGGCGCGCTGGCGCTGGCCGCCTCGATCGCCGGGTTGCCGTAGTGGGTGAGCCCCTTGAAGATCGGGAAGTAGGTCAGCGCCGCCAGCAGGCAGCCGGCCAGCACCACGCTCTTGCGCCCGATGCGGTCGGACAGCCAGCCGAACAGCACGAAGCACGGCGTGCCAATCAACAGCGCGCCGGCGATCAGCAGCTGCGTCGTGGTGGCGTCGATCTTCAGCGTGGTGCCCAGGAAATACATCGCGTAGAACTGGCCGCAGTACCACACCACCGCCTGGCCGGCGGTGGCGCCGAGCAGCGCCAGGATCACGCGCTTCAGGTTCGGCCAGCGCAGGAACGACTCGGTCAGCGGCGCGCTGGAATGCTTGCCCTCGGCCTTCATCTGCGCGAACACCGGCGATTCGGCCAGCTGCAGGCGGATGTAGACCGACACCGCCAGCAACACCGACGACAGCAGGAACGGGATGCGCCAGCCCCAGTCGTCGAACTTCTCGCCCAGCAGCATCTTGCAGCCGAGGATCACCAGCAGCGACAGGAACAGGCCGAAGGTGGCGGTGATCTGGATGAAGCTGGTGTACAGCCCGCGCTTGCCGTTGGGTGCATGTTCGGCCACGTAGGTGGCCGCGCCGCCGTATTCGCCGCCCAACGCCAGCCCCTGCAGCAGGCGCAGCCCGATCAGGATCGCCGGCGCTGCCAGCCCGATCGCACCGTAGCCGGGCAGCACGCCGACCAGGAAGGTGGACAGGCCCATGATCACGATGGTGATCAGGAAGGTGTACTTGCGCCCGACCAGGTCGCCCAGGCGGCCGAACACCAGCGCGCCGAACGGACGCACCGCAAAGCCTGCGGCGAAGGCCAGCAGCGCGAACACCAGCTGGCTGGCGTCGTTGAGCCCGGAGAAGAACTGCTTGCCGATCAGCACGGCGAGCGAGCCGTACAGGTAGAAGTCGTACCACTCGAACACGGTGCCCAGGCTGGAGGCCAGGATCACCCGCTTGTGGTTGACGTCGAGCGCGCTGGTGCGCGCCTCGATTGCGGTGGTCGCCATGTGTTTCCCCTCCGGATGGTCGGCGGCCCTCCCCAGGGCGCGCCGGTGGAGCAGGACGCACACGCGCCCCGCACGCGCCGCGACCTGAGGCCACGGCGTTGTCGAACCGTTTGCGCGATGCGCCGGCGCCCGTCCGGCGCTTTCGGTCAGAAGTGGTACAGCGCGTTCAGGCTGAGCTGGTTGCCGCTGGTGGTGGTGCGGTTGCTGCCGTTGGTCGTCGAGTCGAGCTTGTCGTACATCCACTCCACGCCCAGCTCGTAGGCGCCGCCGGTGTACTGCAGGCTGAGCGCGGCCTGGCGGTTGCGCAGCAGGCCGGTGGCGCCGTTGCCCAGCCAGGCGATCACGTCGTTGCGATCGGGCCTGCTGATGCCGTAGAACGCATTGACGGTCCATGCCGGCGTGAAGCTGTAGCCGGCCTGCACGTAGCCGCCGCGCTCGCTGATGTCGCCGAACTGCGCCAGCGCGCCGAAGATCTGGCCCAGCCCGGTGCCGGTGTAGGCCAGCGCCTTGAAGGTCCACGGACCGGGCTTCCACTGGCCGCCGACCTCGTAGCCGGTGCTGGTGACCGAGGACTCGACCGGCGTGGGCGCGTTGCCCTCGACGCCGCGCAGGTCGGCGCGGCTGTAGTGCGCCACCGCGTAGGCGAGCCAGGTCTTGTCCTGCACGCGCAGCCGGGCCTCCACCTGCGGCCGGAAGCCCACGCTGCCGGCGGTCTGGTAGTTGATGTTGCTGCCCGGGCCGTTCCAGCTGCCCTCGAACACGCCCAGGTCGAAGCGCCACTTGGGTCCGTCGCTGCCATGGTTGAGGTCCTGCATCCATACGACGCCGGGGAAGCGCCAGCCGACGAAGCCGGCGGCGAAGCCCAGCGGGAAGGCGATGTGCGAGAGCGAGGCGGGCGTGTTGTCCAGCGGGAACATCAGGTCCCACTGCTGGCCGATGCGCACGGTGCTGCCGGTGGTCGGGTTGGTCAGGTCCATGTAGGCCTGGCGCAGGCGCGGGGTGGGCTGCTGCTGGCTGTAGGCGCCGGTGCCGTTGAAGCCGCCGAAGAAGTCCATCTCGATGCGGCCGCCGCCGTTCCAGTCGCCGGCGAATTTGGCGCCGCTGAAGTCCAGCCAGAAGCGGGTATTGCGCACGTCCACGCCGCTCAGCGAGCCGCTGGAGCCGGGTTGCGGGAATTCGGCGTTCTGGCCGTTGCCGAAGGTGAAGCTCTTGTTCTGCGCGAACGCGCTGGCGCTGACGAAGCCGTGCAGCGCCACCGAGACGCCCGGTGCGCTGGTGAACACCGGCTTGGCCGCTTCGGCCGGTGCCGCGGCGACGTTCGTCGAGGGCGCCGCGGGTGCCGGCGCGGGAGCGGCCGCCTTCTGCGCCTGGATCATGCCCTTGAGTTCGGCCAGCTCGTGCTCCAGCTGCGACACGCGCTGTTCGAGCTGCTGCTCGCGCGCGCTGTCCTGGGCATGGACGCCCAGCGGCAGCGCCAGCGCGCAGGCCAGCGCGAGCACCAGCGGACGGCGATGGATGCGTGCGTGCAGGCTCATGGCATGGCTCTCCCCAGTGGTGGGGCGAGCATGGCCATGCTGCGTCGCGGGCGGCTATTGGCCGATGGTCTAGGGTCGACCAAAGTCGTAGCGCGTGCCGCCTTGCGGACATGCGAGCGGGGCTACACTCGGACCGATTGCCGGCACGGCCGGCGCCCTCCCACACAGCCGCAGGAGAGTCTTCCATGTCCCAGCTCCATCCGGTCGACCCCGCGTTCGCCGCCAAGGCGCGCATCGACAAGGACGCCTATGCACGCATGTACGCCGACTCGGTGCGCGACCCGGCGGGCTTCTGGGGCAAGGTCGGCCAGCGGCTGGACTGGACGCGCGCGCCCACGCGCATCAAGGACGTCTCGTTCGACCCGAAGGACCTGCACATCCGCTGGTACGACGACGGCCAGCTCAACGTGGCGGCCAACTGCCTGGACCGCCATCTGGCCGAGCGCGGCGACAAGACCGCGATCATCTTCGAGGGCGACGATCCCGGCGAATCGCGCCGCATCAGCTATCGCGAGCTGCACGCCGAGGTGTGCAAGTTCGCCAACACCCTGAAACACCTGGGCGTGGTCAAGGGCGACCGCGTGGCGATCTACCTGCCGATGATCCCGGAGGCGGCGGTGGCGATGCTCGCCTGCGCGCGCATCGGCGCGATCCACTCGGTGGTGTTCGGCGGCTTCTCGCCCGACTCGCTGGCCGGGCGCATCGCCGATTCGCAGTGCAAGCTGGTGGTCACCGCCGACGAGGGCCGCCGTGGCGGCAAGCACATCCCGCTCAAGGCCAACGTCGATGCGGCGCTGGAACGGCCCGGCACCCACAGCGTCGAGACCGTGGTGGTGGTGCGCCGCACCGGCGCGGCGGTGCCGATGCAGTCGCCGCGCGACCGCTACTGGCACGTGCTGATGGACGGCCAGAGCGCCGACTGCCCGGCCGCGCCGATGGAGGCCGAGCACCCGCTGTTCATCCTCTACACCTCCGGTTCCACCGGCAAGCCCAAGGGCGTGCTGCACACCTCCGGCGGCTATCTGGTGTTCGTCAGCTACACCCACGAGTGCGTGTTCGATCTGCGCGAGGACGATGTGTACTGGTGCACCGCCGACGTCGGCTGGGTCACCGGCCACAGTTACGTGGTGTACGGGCCGCTGGCCAACGGCGCGACCACGGTGATGTTCGACGGCGTACCGAACTACCCCGACTGCAGCCGCTTCTGGCAGGTGATCGACAAGCACCAGGTCACCCTGTTCTACACCGCGCCCACGGCGATCCGCGCGCTGATGCGCGAGGGCGAGGGCCCGGTGAAGAAGACCTCGCGCGCAAGCCTGCGCCTGCTCGGCACGGTCGGCGAGCCGATCAACCCGGAAGCCTGGGAATGGTACTGGCGCGTGGTCGGCGAGCAGCGCTGCCCGGTGGTGGACACCTGGTGGCAGACCGAGACCGGCGGCATCCTGATCACCCCGCTGCCCGGCGCGATCGACGCCAAGCCCGGCTCGGCCACGCTGCCGTTCTTCGGCGTCAAGCCGGTGATCGTCGACGCCACCGGCCAGGTCCTGGAAGGCGCAGCCGAGGGCAACCTGCTGCTCGCCGATTCCTGGCCAGGCCAGATGCGCACGGTCTACGGCGACCACCAGCGCTTCATCGAGACCTACTTCAGCGCCTACCCCGGCAACTACTTCACCGGCGACGGCGCGCGCCGCGACGAGGACGGCTACTACTGGATCACCGGCCGCGTGGACGACGTGATCAACGTCTCCGGCCACCGCATCGGCACCGCCGAGGTGGAGAGCGCGCTGGTGGCGCATCCGAAGGTGGCCGAGGCGGCGGTGGTCGGCTGCCCGCACGAGATCAAGGGCCAGGGCATCTACGCCTATGTCACCCTGGTCGCCGGCGAAACCGGTACCGACGAGCTGCGCAAGGAGCTGGTCGCTTGGGTGCGCAAGGAGATCGGCCCGATCGCCACGCCCGATTACCTGCAGTGGGCGCCGAGCCTGCCCAAGACGCGCTCGGGCAAGATCATGCGGCGCATCCTGCGCAAGATCGGCGAGAACCAGCCCGAGCAGCTGGGCGACATCTCCACCCTGGCCGATCCCAGCGTGGTGAAGAGCCTGGTGGAGGAGCGATTGATCAAGTGAGGCGCGGGAGAGGGAACGGCCACCCTTCCGGCGAGTGACCCCGCCCCACCGCACGCCATGCAACCCGTCGCTTTATACGTTCCGCTTCCCGCCCCCATGCCTGACGTCCTGATCGCCGACGACCACCCGCTGTTCCGCGACGCCCTGCAACGCGCGGTGCTCGGCGCGCTGCCTGGCGCCAGGGTGCACGGCGCCGACAGCGTGCACAGCCTGCTGGCGCTGATCGAGCGGTACCCCGACGCCGAGCTGCTGCTGCTGGACCTGCACATGCCCGGCGCGCGCGGCTACTCGGCGCTGGCGCACATCCGGGGCCAGTACCCGGGGCTGCCGATCGTGGTGGTGTCCGGCCACGAGGAAGCGCACGTGGCGCGGCGCGCGCTGGGCCACGGCGCGGCGGCGTATATCCCCAAGTCGACGCCGGCCGATGACATCGTCGCGGCGATCCGCACCGTGCTCGACGGCGATGTCTGGCTGCCGCCGGCAATGGTCGCCGGGCATGCCGAGCTCAAGCCGGACGAGGCCGAGGTCGCCGCGCGCGTCGCCTTGCTCACGCCGCAGCAGTTCCGCGTGCTCACGATGATCGCCGAGGGCCTGCTCAACAAGCAGATCGCCTACGACCTGGGTGTCTCCGAGGCCACCGTCAAGGCGCACATGACGGCGATCATGCGCAAGCTCGGCGTCAACAACCGCACCCAGGTCGCCCTCGCCGCCAGCCAGCTGGCCGTCGACCCCGGCAACCTGGCGGCACTTCCCGACGGCGAGTAATCGAGTCAGGCCTTCGGCTGCCTGCGCAGCAGCGCAGTCAGCAGCGCGCGCAACGCCGCCGGCCGCACCGGCTTGTGCAGCAACGGGTAGCCCAGTGCGCGCGCCCGCTGTTTCAGCTCGCTGCTGCCGTCGGCGGTGATCATCGCGGTGGGCGGCAGGGTGCCCAGCGCCTCGCGCAGGCCGGCGAGCACCTGCAGGCCGTCGACGCCTTCGGCCAGGTGGTAGTCGGCCAGCAGCAGGTCGACCGGGCCGCGCTGCAGCTGCGCGCATGCCTGCGCCAGATCCAGCGCCACGCGGCAATCCACGCCCCAGCGGCCCAGCAGCGCCTGCATGCCGTCGAGGATGGCCTGGTCGTTGTCCAGGCACAGCACGGTCAGCGGCAACTGCTCGTCCGGACCGCTGCCCTGCACGGCGCCGCGTCGCGGCGGCACGCTGGCCGCGCGCGGCACGGTGATCGCGAAGCCGCTGCCGTGGCCCACGCGCGAGCGCAGGTCCAGCCGGTGGCCGAGCATGCCGGCGATGCGGTCGCAGATGGACAGGCCCAGGCCCAGCCCTTTCTCGCCCCACGGCGAGGGCCGCTCCAGCCGCTGGAACTCGCCGAAGATGCGTTCGCGTTGCTCCGGCGGGATGCCCGGCCCGGTGTCCCACACTTCGATGCGCACCTGGCCGCCGCTGCGGCGTGCACCCATCAGCACGCCACCGCGGCGGGTGTAGCGCAGCGCATTGGACAGGAAGTTCTGCAGCACGCGGCGCAACAGCTGCGGATCGCTTTCCACCGTCAGCCGCGTCGGCACGACGCGCAGGCGCAAGTCACGCTGCGCCGCGACCACCGCGAACTGCGCCTGCAGCGCATCGAACAGGTCGGCCAGCGCGAACCCACTGCGCTCGGGGCGATAGCTGCCGGTGTCCAGGCGGGAGACGTCCAACAGCGCGTCGAGCAGGTCCTCGGCGGCGCGGAAGGAGGCATCGATGCGCTCGGCCAGCTGCGCCGCCTCCTCATCCAGCCCGGGCTGCTGCCGCAAGGCCGAGGTGAACAGCCGCGCGGCATTGAGCGGCTGCAGCAGATCGTGGCTGGCGGCGGCCAGGAAGCGCGTCTTGGACTGGTTGGCCGCCTCCGCCTGGCCACGCGCGTGCGCGGTGGCGTCCAGCGCCTCGGTCAGCTCGACGGTGCGCTGGGCCACGCGCTGCTCCAGCGTCTCGTTGGCTTCCAGCAGTGCGCGCTCGGCATGTTTGTAGGCGGTCACGTCGGAATAGCTGGTGACGTAGCCCCCGCCCGGCAATGCGCGGCCGCGCATTTCCAGCACCGTACCGTCCGGACGCACGCGCTCGAACACGTGCGGCGTGCCGGCGCGCAGGTGGGCGAGGCGGCGTGCCACGTGGTCGTCCGCTTCGCCCGGGCCGCACTCGCCGTGGTCGGCGTTCCAGCGGATCAGGTCGGCCACCGGCACGCCCACGTAGACCAGCCCGGCCGGGTAGTCGAACATCTCCAGGTAGCGGCGGTTCCAGGCCACCATGCGCATCTGCGCGTCGACCACGCTGATGCCCTGGGAGACGTTCTCCAGCGTGGTCGAGAGCAGTTCGCGGTTGAAGCGCAGTTCCTGCGAGGCTTCGTCCATCAGCGCCATCGCCTCGGCGATGTCCAGCCCGGTGCCCGACAGCGCACTCATCAGGATGCGCCGCGCGCTGGCCGCGCCGACCGCGCCGGCGAGCAGGCGCTCGGTGGCCTGGATCAGCGCCCGGTCGGCCGCCTCGTTGGGCGACAGCGGCTTGCCGCGGCGCCGGCCGTAGTCCTCGAAGGCGCGGCGGGTGCTGCGCTCGCCGACGATGCGCTCGGCGAC
>NZ_JABFWW010000311.1 GCF_013362045.1 Frateuria sp.
GGCCCGGCTGATCCACGTGGCCAGCCTCAACCGTGTCAAGGACCAGTCGACCCTGCTGCATGCGCTGGCGGTCCTCGCAGGGGCAGGGCTGGATTTCGAAATGGACATCGTCGGCGTGGACACCCTGCAGGGCGAGATGCAGCAGCTCGCCTGCCGGCTCAAGCTGGATGGACGCGTACGCTTCCTCGGCTTCAAGACCCAGCACGAATTGCGCCTGCTGATGGAATCGGTCGACCTGCTGGTGATGTCGTCGCTGCACGAGGCCGGACCGCTGGTGGCGCTCGAGGCCGCCGCCGTGGGCGTGCCCACGGTAGGTACGGCGGTCGGGCACATCGCGGAGTGGACGCCGGCGGCGGCGCTGGCCGTGCCGGTCGGCGACGCGCCGGCGCTTGCGGATGCCATCCGCCGTCTGCTCGGCGACGATGAACTGCGGCTGCGCCTGGCCGCTGGCGCACAGCTCCGCGCTTTGCGCGAGGACGCCGATCACACCGCCCGCGCGTTCGAGGCGCTCTACACGCATCTGGTCGCCGCATGCGCATGAAAGGCGCCACGGCCTTACCGGCAGCCGCGCCGGCTGATCCGACAGCACGCGGCCATGCAACGGCCGGCCATGGCTCGCCATTTTCTGGATCAAACGGGGCAAAGGCGGCGAGCTCGACCGGCACCCGCATGCCATCACTGGATGGATTGCGGGCGGTCTCGATCCTGATGGTGTGCTACGGGCATCTCTGCGGGACGCGGCGTTTTCCCGTTTCAATCGCGCAGTACGGTCGCTGGTGCGGCGACGTCGCGCATCTGGGCGTGCTGGTGTTCTTCGTGATTTCGGGCTTCCTCATCACCTTGCTGTTGATGGGCGAGCGCGAGACGACAGGGGGAATCTCGCTGAAGCGGTTCTACCTGCGCCGGATGGTGCGCATCTTTCCCGCCTTCTATGCGTTCATCCTGGTCATGGCGATCGCGACGGCCTCGGGCGCGGTGCAGCTGACCGGCCGCGACTTTGCCTACGCGCTGACCTACACGGTCAACTTCGAACCGGGCCGCTCCTTGCAGATCGGACACCTCTGGTCATTGTCGGTCGAGGAACAGTTCTACCTGCTGTGGCCGCTGACACTGCTTGCCCTGCGTGTACGTCGCGCTTTGATCGTCGCGGTCGCGGCGATCTTCATCGGTCCGCTGGTGCGCTTCGCCATCCATGAATGGATATTCCGCGTCGATCCCCGTTTTCCGGACGACACGCTGACCAGCTTCCCCGCGATGTTCGATTACCTGGCCGCAGGTTGTGCATTGGCGCTGCTGCGGCCATGGCTGCTGACCCGGACCTGGTACCTGCGCCTGACCGCAAGCCGCTGGCTCGTGCTCGCGGTGCCCCTGGTGCTGCTGATCAATCGCATGGGCAGCCACACCACGGCGATATTGCTGGGGTCGCCGGTCATGAACGTATGCCTCGCGCTGTTGATCGAGGCCAGCACCCGCCATGAGCGCAGCCTGGGCGGACGTTTCCTGAACTGGAAGCCGGTGGTCTATCTCGGCGTCCTCAGCTATTCGCTGTACCTGTGGCAATCGCCTTTCCTGGACCACCGCTCCGACGCATGGATGAACGCATTCCCGCAGAACCTGATGCTGGTGTTCCTCGCGGCGCTGTCGTCCTGGTTCCTGGTCGAGCGCCCGTTCACCCGCCTGCGCAAACGGCTGCGGCACGGCGACGCGCTGCCCGCCATCGTTCGAGAGCAACGCGGATGCAATACCGCGACGAGCCCGCCGCGATGACCGGGGCACAGGCCGTGGCCGGGCTGCTCGGCGACACTCCGCAGCGCGACTACACGGAGAAACTCCGGCTGTTCAACGCTTTCGCGCGACCGGAGCTGCGCGAGGCGATCGACGCGCTGGCGGTAGGGGCAGGGGAGCGCGTGCTCGACGCCGGCTGCGGCACGGGCGAGGCGGTCGGCTGGTTCCACGAATCCGCGAGGAATCGCGCGCTGGTGGTGGGAATGGACCTTGCGGCCGCGCACGTCCGCATCGCCCGCCGCAGTGCGCCGACGCAAGCGCCGATCCTGCAGGCCGACATGCTGCGGCCGCCGCTGGCGGACGGCAGCTTCGACGTGGTATGGGCCGTCAACTCCATCAATCATCTGCACGACCCGGTCGCCGGAGTGCGCGTACTCTCGAAGCTGCTGCGCCCGGGCGGCCGCCTCGTGGTGGGGCAGAGTTCGCTGTTGCCGGACATGTACTTCGCCTGGGATGCCCGCCTCGAACAACGCGTCAACGACGCGGTGCGCGCGTACTACCGCGAGCGCTATGGCCGCAGCGAGCATGAGTTCACCGCGGTCCGTGCACTGGTCGGCTGGCTGCAGGCGTCGGGACTGCCGCAGGTGGCGGTGCGCACGCGGATGATCGAGCGCACCCAGCCGCTCGCCGAAGCGGACGAGCGCTACCTGCGCGACGCGATCTTCCGCGGTACCTGGGGCGAACGCCTGCGCCCCTACCTGCATCCGGGGGATTTCGACACGCTGGCGCGGCTCTGCGATCCGGACGACGCGCGCTACGCGCTGCGTCGTCCGGACTTCCATTTCCTGCAGAGCCTCACCATGGCGGTGGCGACGAAGGCGTGAGTCGCGGCCGCGCGCTCAGGCAGGAGGCACCTCCGCGTACGGCGTGCCGAGCCGGCGGCGGGAGGCCTGGTGGAAGCCCGCCGTGTGGTGCAGTTGGGCGTCGTGCGTCAGGGCTTCCTCGGACACGATGCGGCCGAGGAAGAACGTGTGCGAGCCGACTTCCTCGCTGTGCACGATGTCCAGCTCGCGGATGCGCAGCGCCGCCGCCACCGCAGGTATGCCGAAGGTACGCGAACGCCGCACCGGGAATGGCAGTGCCGTCCAGTCCTGGAGTGGCTGCTTGTGGTGCGCGCTTAGCGCGTAGACGGTGTCCTTCATCGTCGCCGGCATGCAGGAGAGGGCGACCCGACGCGACTCGCGCATTGCCGGCACCGATACGTTGGTGCTGCGCAGCGCAAGCGCAAACAGCCCGCTGCGCCCCAGCGGGCCGATCAGGTCCATCGGAAAGATGTTCTGGTGGCCGGGCGCGTCGATGGAAACGAGGATGACCGGCCGCGGGCTCAGGTAGGCGATCATCAGCTGCCGGGTCGCGGCCGGTGCCATCAGGGAATGCGGCGACGAAGTGTTCCTCCGCATGAGACGGTTCTGCAGCCAGGCGTTCCACGGGCGCAGCGGCCAGACCAGGCAGCGATGCCCACCGGCCGCGACGTGGTAGAGGGCGAGCGTGGTGCCTCCGGTGCTGACCGTCGTCGCGCGCGCCAGCTGCAGCCCCCCAAGCAGCCGGCCGTTGGTGCGGTCGCGGTACTCGAGTGTCGCGCGAGGCCCGGCGTCCAGGCTGGTCGCGATGGTGAACGGCCGGAGGGAAGCCACGGTGTGGTCGGTGGTGACGTCTGCCGTGGCGCCGCCCCA
>NZ_JABFWW010000198.1 GCF_013362045.1 Frateuria sp.
GGGTGCGCGAGTCCGCTGCCGCTCAAAAAGAAAACCCGCCACTTGGGCGGGTTCTCTTCGAAGATCACTTGATCTTGCCTTCCTTGTAGATCACGTGCTTGCGCACGACCGGATCGTACTTCTTGAACTCGAACTTTTCCGGCGTGTTCTTCTTGTTCTTCTGCGTGGTGTAGAAGTGGCCGGTGCCGGCCGAGGAGATCATGCGGATCTTGTCTTGGGTCTTGTTAGCCATGGTTCAATCCTCAGACCTTCTCGCCGCGGGCACGCAGCTGGGCGATCACGGCCTCGATGCCATTCTTGTCGATGGTGCGCAGCGCGGCGTTGGAGACGCGCAGCTTCACCCAGCGATTCTCGCTGGCGACCCAGAAGCGGCGCTCGTGCAGGTTGGGCAACCAGCGGCGACGGGTCTTGTTGTTGGCGTGCGAGACGTTGTTGCCGGTCTGCACGGCCTTTCCGGTGACTTGACATACACGGGCCATGAGTGCCTCCGTAATCGGTTTAGGACCACCCGTTGGCCAGGGCGGCATCGGCCCAGCGACGCCTTGGGCGCCACGCGATGGCTGGAGGGTGTTGCGCTTCGAACGGTGGCCGGCGGTGTTCCGCATCGCGTCGCGGAAGGCCCGTAAACCGGGGCGGCCATGAGTCGAGCCGCGTATTCTCCCGGAAAAACAGGCCCCTGCGCAAGCCTTGCGGCCCGGGTCGGATGACGGGGCCCGCGGATGTATGGAACAATCGCCCCCTTTGCTCCGCCGCATTCACGATTCAAGAGGGATTCGAAGATGGCCGAAGTCACGCCCGCCCCCAGCCAGGCCAACGGTCCGGCCATGCCGCAGCTGATGCTGCAGAAGATCTACGTCAAGGACGTGTCCTTCGAGGCGCCCAACGCGCCGCAGATCTTCCAGGAGATCGGCGAGAACGACCAGGCCCAGCCTCAGGTGCAGCTGAACCTCGGCCAGCGCGCCACCGACCTGGGCAACGACCTGTATGAAGTGGTGCTGAGCCTGACCCTGACCTGCACGCTGGGCGAGCGCACCGCGTACCTGGCCGAAGTGCACCAGGCCGGCGTGTTCGGCATCGCCGGCTTCAGCGAACAGGACCACGCCGGCATCATCGGCAGCTACTGCCCGAACCTCCTGTTCCCGTATGCGCGCCAGGTGATCTCCTCGCTGGTGCTGGAGGGCGGTTTCCCGCCGTTCCTGCTGCAGCCGATCAACTTCGACGCCCTGTTCGCCGAGCAGCAGCGCCGCGCGATGGGCGGCGGCGAGGCGCCGACGCTCAACAGCTGACGAAAAGATCGATGCGGGACCAACCGACCCTCGCGGTGCTCGGCGCCGGCTCCTGGGGCACGGCGCTGGCCGCGCTGGCCGCGCGCAACGGCGTGGACACCCGGCTGTGGGGCCGCGACCGCGCCGCGCTGGCGGCCATCGCCGCCGGCCGCCGCAACCAGCGCTATCTGCCCGACCTGGAACTGCCGGCCGAGCTCGCCTATGAGCCGGATCTGGCCGCCGCCGTACGCGACGCCGACATCGTGCTGCTGGTGGTGCCCAGCCACGCCTTCGCGGCGATGCTGGACGAGCTGGTGCCGCTGCTCGGCCCGGCGACCGCCATCGCCTGGGCGACCAAGGGCTTCGAGCCGGGCACCGGCCGCTTCCTGCACGAGCTGGTGGCGCAGAAGCTGCCGGGCCGTCCGGCGGCGGTGGTCACCGGGCCGTCGTTCGCGCGCGAGGTGGCCGCCGGACAGCCCAGCGCCGTCACCGTCCATTCGGAGGACGAGACCTTCGCCAAGGCGC
Organism: Frateuria sp.; assembly: GCF_013362045.1. Taxonomy (GTDB): domain Bacteria; phylum Pseudomonadota; class Gammaproteobacteria; order Xanthomonadales; family Rhodanobacteraceae; genus Frateuria_A. The sequence continues at coordinate 1,791 of NZ_JABFWW010000198.1, forward strand.
TCGCCGCGCTGCTGCATGCGCCCAACTTCCGCGCCTATTCGGGCAACGACGTGCTGGGTGCGGAACTGGGCGGCGCCATGAAGAACGTGCTGGCGGTGGCCACCGGCGTGGCCGACGGCATGCAGCTGGGCCTGAACGCCCGCGCCGGCCTGATCACCCGCGGCATGAACGAAATGCTGCGGCTGGGACTGGCGCTCGGTGCGCGGCCGGAAACGCTGATGGGCCTGTCCGGCCTGGGCGACCTGGTGCTCACCTGCACCGGCGACCTCTCGCGCAACCGGCGGCTCGGCCTGGCATTGGGGCAGGGTGTCGCGCTGGACGAGGCCGTGCGCCAGATCGGCCAGGTGGTCGAGAGCGTGGTGACCGCCGACGAGGTGGCCCGGCTGGCCGAGCAGCACGGCCTGGACCTGCCCATCGCCAACGGCGTGCGCGCGGTGCTGCACGGCGAGGTGACCCCGGTCGAGGGCGTGCGCCTGCTGATGTCGCGCGAGCAGAAGCCCGAATACCCGCAGGGCCTGTTCGGCAACGCCTGAACCGGTTCGCCCTGCCTGCGGGGAGAGGGGTTGGAGAAGGGCCGGGGCTGGCTCAACTCCATTCCTGCGTGCCCCCGCCGTGGCCACCGCCCGCACGAACTTGCGCCCTCGACGCGCACACCACTCATCCCCTTGCTAAGCTCGCCGTTTTGGCCGGCAGGGCGGACCGCACGCGCATGCAGCAACCGGACGAAAAGCAGCCTGCCGACCGCGTCTCCGCCCCGGAGGACCAGGCCGGGGGCGGCTTGCCGCCGGCCTGGCGCCGCCTGTTCAAGCCGCCGGCCGCGCCTCCCGCGGAAACCCAGGTGCTGGGCTTCTTCCTCGAAGTCGTGCCGGAGGAGGGCGCGGCCTACGCCCATCTGGACGTGGCGCCGGTCGCACTGGCCATCGCCGAGCAGGGCCGCTACGCGCGGCCTGCGCCGCTGGACAGCCGCCATCTCGCCCACGCCCCGCTCGAACCGCACGAGCAGCACCTGGCCGCCGCTGTGCTCGGTCTGCCGCAGAGCGTGCGCAAGGGCCGCAGCTACGTGCGCCTGGCCGGCCACATCGGCGATGCGCTGCTGGCCCAGATGCTCGATACCGCGCCTTGCTTCCTGGGCGGCCTGGCCGGGTTGCGGCTCTCGCGCGGCAAGGCCCATCCGCTCGCCTGGCACTGGCATCTCGAGCAGGACGGCAGCCAGCGCCTGCTGCCCCGGCTGGGACACAACCAGCGGCTGTTGCGGCTGGACAACCTGTGGTACCTCGATGCCGAGCACGCTGTCGTGGGCCTGCTCGAAGCCGAGCCGCGCGAAAGCCACTGGCTCGACCTGCCACCGCTGCGCCACGAGTACAGCCGGCCACTGCTCAAATCGCTGAAGAACAGCCCGCTGGGCCAGCGCGTGCCGCCGCCGCAGGTGTTCGACGAGCTGCGCCGCGCCGAACTCGCGCCCAGGCCGGTGCTGACCCTGCACGCGCTGACCCGCCATGCGCGCCTTGCCGCCGGCACGCCGCCGCTGGCCTACGCGCGACTGGCCTTCGACTACGCTGGCGAGCGCCTGCCCGGCCGCGGCGGCGAGCCGCTGGTGCGCCGCGTGCGCAACGGCCACCTGGTCGAGATCGCCCGCCGCCGCGCC
>NZ_JABFWW010000165.1 GCF_013362045.1 Frateuria sp.
ACGTTGGCGTGAACGAGGACCTGTCCGGCGTGCTGAGCGGCAAGCCCCCGAAATACCTGGTGGGCCGCACCGGAGCTCTGGATTCGACCACCTACCAGGACGTGTGCACGCCCAAGTTCATCGCTGACCTGTCGACCACCTTCGGCGTGTGCCCGGACATCCCGTCGCTGGAAGGCGGTTACCAGCTCGCGGGCCTGGCCTACGAGGCCTGGACCAACGACATGCGGCCCGATCTGCGCCCGGCCAAGCCAGGCAAGACCAAGGTGCAGACCTACGCGATCGCCCTTGCCGAGACGCTGCCGACCTTCCAGATCAGCGTGCAGGCCAGCAGCACCACCACCGACCTGATCACGATCACGCCCGCATGCCAGGCGAACAACACCGGCACCGCGACACTCGGCAGCTCCACCGGCTGGCGCAGCTGCTACCTCGGCAACCTGACCATCGGCACGCAGACATCCACCACTCTTTCGCAGAGCGACTGGCTGAAGGTGGTCAACGGGCAGACGCCGACCAGCCCCGGCACCTGCGGCGGTACCAGTCCATGCCACGTCTTCGGGCTGCCCTACAAGCTGGACAGCAACGGCGTGCCCGTCAGCGGCAGCTTCATGATCACCTGGGAGGACTCGCAGTGGGGCAATGACCATGACCAGGACGTGGTCGAGATGCTGAGCTTCTGCAAGGGCGCGGCGTGCGCCTACGACGGCAACAGCGATGGTACGCCGGACATCTGCGAGGGTACGGCTTCCAACTCCTGCAACGCCAAGAATCTGGGCGAGCAGTTCATTCTGGTGCGCACCGAGTCCCTGGCTGCCTACGCCGGCAACGCGCTGCAGATCGGCTATACGGCAGCGGGTGCGTACAACCAGGGCAGCACCCAGGACGTCAGCGGCGTGAAGTTCACCGTGCTGCGGCCTGGCAACACCAACGGCAGCCTCCTTTTCGGAAGCTATGGCAGTGCGACCAAGTGGACGCAACCGTCGGTGGAGAAATACTCCTCCGGCCCGGCCGAGCAACTGCCGCTTCCGAACCCGCTGTTCTTCGCCGCCAAGTACGGTGGCTTCAACGACCAGAACAACGACAACAAGCCCGATCGCCTCGATTCGCCCGAGTGGGACGCGATCATCAACGATACCGGCGCGGCCGGCCAGGACGGCATCCCCGACAACTACTTCCTGGTGCGCAACCCCGCGCAGCTCTCCGACCGCCTGTCGCGCACCTTCGACGCCATCCTCAAGCGCGCCGGTTCGGGTACCGCAGCGGCAGTGGTGGCAAATAGCGCAAAGGGCGTGGGCCTGGTCTACCAGGCGCTCTACCAGGCCGAGCGCAAGGATTCCAAGGACCGCGCCGCGGACTGGAACGGCACCCTCAATGGCCTGTGGACCGATAGCTTCGGCCGCCTGCGCGAGAACGGCAACGGCCTGGACTCCACCGGCAACGCCGTGCTGGACGGGTATGACGTCGATCCGGTGATCGAGTTCTACTACGACCCCAACGACGGCCAGACCAAGTTCCACCGCGAGATCATGCCGGCCAATGCCGCCGGCACCCCGGTGACCGTGTTCGACAAGACCAAGGCGGTCATCACCGACCATGGGCTGGACGAACTGCAGACGGTCTGGAGCGCCCAGCAGCAGCTGTGGTCGACCACGTTCAACACCGGGGTGAACACCGACCTGACCAGCGCCAACCGCTCGTATTCCACCGCAACCGGCTCCGGGCGCTACATCTTCACCTGGATCGACGCCAACCATAACGGCGTGGTCGACAGCGGGGAGCAGCAGCCGTTCGTCTTCAGCGGGACAAGTGCAGGCAGCGGCTTCTACGGCGACAAGAAAGTAACCGGAAACAGTACGACTTACAGCGGCAACTTCCGTTACCTCAACACGGCCGATACGGACGTAGCCAAGCGCGTCATCGCGTGGATCCGCGGCTACGAAGTGCTCGACAAGGACAGCCAAGGCGTGCCTCTCTGGCGGTCGCGCACGGTCGACTACAACAACGACGGCACGCTGCGCGTTTTGCGCCTGGGCGATATCGTCGATTCGACCCCGGTCGTGGTCGGCACGCCATCGGAGGCTTTCGACCTGCTCTACGGCGACACCAGCTACGGCACCTTCCGCGACCACTACCGCAGCCGTCGCCAGGTGATCTACGTGGGCGCCAACGACGGCATGCTGCATGCCTTCAACGGCGGCTTCTACAACGCCAGCGCGCAAAAGCTGCAGTTGACCCCGACCGATACCACGCTCTCGGTCACTGCCGACCCGCTGGGCGGAGAGCTGTGGGCCTACGTGCCCGGCAACCTGCTGCCGCACCTGCGTTGGCTGGCCGATCCGGCCTACAAGCACAACTTCTATGTCGATGGCAGCCCGATCGCGCAGGACGTCAAGATTTTTGCCAATGACACCGACCACCCCGATGGGTGGGGCACCATCCTTATCGTGCCTTTCCGCTTTGGCGGCGGCCCGATCTCGGTGAATACGGCAACCGACGGCACCATCGCCACGCAAAATTCGTTCTCCGCCTACGTGGTGCTGGACGTGACCAATCCGGAGAAGCCGCCGGTTCTGCTTGCCGAGCTGACCAACACCGAACTGTCAGACACTTCGGCCACCTGCGGCACCAAGACCGGGTTGCCTTCGTGCACCGATATCACCAAGGTGATCGCTACCTATACCTCCTCGCTTCCGGCGGAGGCCATGTTCCGCGACAGCACCTCCGGCAGTCCCAACAAGTTCTTCCTGTTCACCGGTTCGGGCACGACGGACAACGGCGGCGTGGGAACGACCGAAGGCGGCAATGCGGTTGCCTCGACGTCCCTGAAGATCCGCGCCTACGACCTGGCAGGGTTGGTCTCCACCACGCCTACGGCCACGCCAGCCAAGGTTTTCGACCTGGCCAACATCGGCGCGAGCGGCGCTGGGGCGAAGAGCTTCGCGGGCGACCTGATTGCCTCCGACTACAACCTCGACGGCCGCTCCGAAGGGCTTTATTTCGGCAGCGTCCAGGACAACGGCAGCAACGGCTTCGGCGGCCTGCTGTGGAAATTGAGCTTCATGAACAGCGGGGTGCCCGATGCCAATCCGGCCAACTGGACGCCGCAGCGGGTGCTTTCGGACCTGAACCTGCCGATCACCATCCGTCCGACGGTCGGCCGCAACGACCGTGGCGCTCCCATGGTGTTCTTCGGCACGGGGCGGGCCTATACCAAGACCGACCTGTCCTCGACCGCGCAGCAGAAGATCGTGGGCCTGATCGACACGTCGCTGCTGTCCAGCACCGATGCCCAGTACAAGGTCCTGCCGTTGGCGATGGCGGACCTGCTCGACGTCACCGGCATCAACGTGTTCACGGACAACTCGGTAACCGGCGGCGGTACGGACGCCAGCGGAAACGCAATCGATACGTTCCAGAAGCTGCTTGGCAGCTTCAACACGGCTTCGCGCCTGGGCTGGTACCAGAAGCTGACCGCACCCACGACCACCACTGACACCACACCGTCCGAGCGGGTGGTCAGCACGCAGAGCCTGCTTGGCGGCGTGCTGCTCACCACCACGTTCTTCCCGGGAATAGACACCTGCACCGACGTTGGCCGCGGCGCGCTGTACGGGCTCAACTACAAGAGCGGCACGGCCAGCCCGACACTCCAGTTCTTCGGTACCACCAACGTGGGCGGCAAACAGGCCGTCACCAAGTCGACCGATCTCGGCCCCGGCTTGCCCGCGCCCCCGAGCCTGCACGTGGGCGAGGGCACCGGCAAGAGCAAGCTGACCGCCTGCGTGCAGACGTCGACCGGCGCAATCATCTGCAAGGAGATCACCACCCTCAAGTCGGTGCTCAGCAGCGAGGTATCCTGGCATGAACCGCTGGACAAATAAGGAGGCCTCATGCGCCGGCAACTAGGCTTCACGCTGATCGAACTGGTGGTCGTGGTGCTGATCATCGCCATCCTGGCGGCGGTCGCGATCCCGTCCTACCGCAAGTACGTGGTGCGATCCCACCGTGTGGATGCGCAGCGCGCGCTGACCGAACTGGCAGCGAGGCAGGAGCGTTTCCTCTACAGCAACAACCAGTACGCCGATAACCTGGGCGCGCTCGGAGGTTCCAGTTCCATGGCCGGCAGCTATTACTCCGTCAGCGTCGCCGGCACGTCGAGCGCGGGGACGACCTACAGCGTGACGGCCACGGCTACCGGGTCCCAGCAGCAGGATGACAAGCAATGCCAGACGCTGAGCCTGGACCAGGCGGGCCGACAGAATTCCACCGGTACGACGGCTAACGATCCGGCATGCTGGGGGCGTTGAGCATGATCCGCAGCAGGGTTTTCGTCGGGTTCGTGGCGGCGTGTCTGGCCATGGCGGCGATGGCGCAGGACGGCACTTACTACAAGTGGACCGACGCAAGCGGCACGGTCCATTTCAGTGCCACGCCCCCGCCGGGACACAAGGCCGAGACGATCAAGGTGAAAGAGGCGAGCGGCAGCCAGGCCGTGCCGGCACAGCCGCTGCCGCCGACGCAACCGACGGCGGAGCTCGAGCAGGCGCAGGCCGCCTATCGCCAGCGTTCCTGCGCAGCCGCCCGGAGCGACCTGAAGGTGCTCGAGCAGGGCCGACTGGTGGTCAGCGGCAGCAACCCCGATGCGGCTACCAAGCTCGATGCGGAGCAGCGTGCGCAGGCCAAGGTTCGCGCCACGCAGCGGATCTCACAATTCTGCGAGGCAGGGGCCAAGCCATGACCATGCACGCGACTCAGCGCGGCTTCACCCTCATCGAGTTGATGGTCGCGGTAATGGTGCTCGCGATCCTGGCGGGCATCGCCTTGCCGAACTTCCGCGATTTCATTCGGCGCAATGCGGTCACCTCGCAGTCCAACGCGATGCTGGCCGACCTGCAATACGCCCGCAACGACGCGATCACTCGCCGGGTGGTCACGGAAATCTGCGGTAGCACGGCCGGCACCGCCTGCACGGGATCCAACGCCTTCGAGGGCGGCTGGGTGGTCTATCGCGAGACCGCCCCGGGCCCCGCCGCGGCGTTTGGCTCGGCCGACGAGGTGTTGCGCGTCACTCAGGCCAAGCAGGGCATCAGCATCCGTCTGGTCGATGACACCGGCACCGCCGTCAACGACGTCGGATTCAGCCAGCAAGGTTCCGTGCTGGGCGACAAGCCTCTGCACTTCCTGATCTGCTCGGTGCCGACGGGGGGCTCGGTCGGCCAAAGCACGGATCGCGTGCAGGGCGCAGAGCTGCTGCTGTCGGCCTCCGGCCGCCCTACCATCCGGCCGATCGCCGCAGGCGGTAGTTGCGGCAGCTGAGGGGTTGCGGCAGATACATACGGAAAACCCGGCGCTAGGCCGGGTTTTCTTTTCGTATGCATGGTGGGCGGTGCAAGGATCGAACTTGCGACACCTGCCGTGTGAAGGCAGTGCTCTACCGCTGAGCTAACCGCCCGCCGGGAGCGCGCAACTATACGGAGGCTGCGGCCCGAGGTCAATGGGTCGGGGCGATGGCGGGCGGCGTTGGGTTGAATGCGCGGCTTTCCCGCACGGCCAATCCCATGGGCATCCTCCCGCACATCATCGACTCCATCCAGCACTTCCAACTCACGCCCTGGAAACTGGTCGGGTTCGCCGGCACCTTCATGTTCACCAGCCGCTGGTTCGTGCAGCTGTACTACACGCGCAAGTACAAGCGGGTGGTGATGCCGTTGTCGTTCTGGTGGCTGTCGGTATGCGGCAGCGCGCTGCTGCTGGCCTATTTCGTCGTGGGCAAGAACGACTCGGTGGGCATCCTGTCCAATTTCTTCCCTGTGTTCGTGTCGGTCTACAACCTGGTCGTGCATCTGCGGCACCGCCGCCGGGGCGAGGGCGAGGCGCCGGTTTGAGGCCGCCGCCCGGCGCGCGCCCGACCGGCAACGACGCCGTTTCGAATATCAATCGGGGTCGTAATCGAGATTGGATGCGAGCCAACGCTCGGCTTCCTCGCGGCTCCAGCCCTTGCGCCTGGCATAGTCCTCGACCTGTTCGCGGGTGAGGCGGCCGACCACGAAATATTGGCTTGCGGGATGCGAGAGGTACCACCCGGAAACGGCTGCGGCCGGATACATGGAGAAGCCTTCGGTCAGTTCGATGCCGGCGTTGGCGTTGGCGTCGAGCAACCGGAAGAGGGTGGTCTTTTCGGTGTGGTCGGGGCAGGCCGGGTAACCGGGAGCAGGGCGGATGCCGCGATACTCCTCGGCGATCAGCGCCTCGTTGCTCAGCGCTTCGTCCGACGCGTAGCCCCAGAATTCTCGGCGCACGCGCTCGTGCATGCGTTCGGCGAAGGCTTCGGCGAGGCGGTCGGCCAGCGCCTTGAGGATGATGGCTGAATAATCGTCGTTGTCGACGCGGAAGCGTTCCAGGTGCGGTTCGATCCCCAGGCCCGCGGTGACTGCGAAGCCGCCGATCCAGTCGCGCTTGCCGTACTCCTTCGGAGCGATGAAATCGGACAGGCACAGGTTGGGACGCTCGACCGGCTTGTCGGCCTGCTGGCGCAGGTGGTGGAGCATGACCCTGCCGTCGTCCGTGTAGATCTCGACGTCGTCCATCACGTTGGCGGCCGGCCAGAAACCGATCACCGCACGAGCGGTCAACCACTTCTCGCCGATGACGCGGTCGAGCAACACCTGCGCGTCGTTGAACAGTTCGGTCGCCTGCGCCCCGACCACTTCGTCGGTGAGGATGGCGGGGTAGTGGCCGGCCAGTTCCCAGGCCTGGAAGAACGGCGTCCAGTCGATGTAGTCGCGCAATTCGGCCAGATCGTAGTCGTCGAACACGGTAAGGCCGGGCTTGGCCGGCTGTGGCGGTTCGTAGTGGGCCCAGTCGGAGGTGAAGCGTTGTGCCCGTGCCTTTTCCAGCGGGACGAGCTGCTTGCCGGGACCGCGATGGCGATGGCGCTCGCGTACTTCGGCGTACTCCGCACGGACCTTTGCCATGAAGCCGTCGACCAGATCCTTGCTGACCAGCGACTGCGCCACGCCGACCGCGCGCGAGGCATCCTTCACCCACACGCAGGGCGACTTGTAGTGTGGCTCGATCTTCAGCGCGGTGTGCGCGCGCGAGGTGGTGGCGCCGCCGATCAGCAGCGGCACGGTGAAGCCCTGGCGTTGCATCTCGCGGGCGACGTGGCCCATTTCTTCCAGCGACGGCGTGATGAGCCCGGACAGGCCGATCATGTCGGCCTTCTCGGCCATCGCGGTTTCCAGGATCTTCTGCGCCGGCACCATGACGCCGAGGTCGACCACCTCGAAGTTGTTGCAGCGGAGCACGACGCCGACGATGTTCTTGCCGATGTCGTGAACGTCGCCCTTGACCGTCGCCATCACGATCTTGCCGTTGTTCTTGCCGACGTCGCCGGTGCGGAGCTTTTCCGCCTCGATGTAGGGCAGCAGGTAGGCGACCGCCTTCTTCATCACGCGGGCCGACTTGACCACCTGCGGCAGGAACATCTTGCCGGCCCCGAACAGGTCGCCGACGACGTTCATGCCGTCCATCAGCGGGCCCTCGATGACGTCGAGCGGGCGCGTGCACTGCTGGCGCGCCTCCTCCGTGTCTTCCACGACGAACTGGTCGATGCCATGGACCAGGGCGTGGCTGAGCCGCTCGCGCACGGGCCTGTCGCGCCAGGCGAGGTTCTCGACGACGGCCTCGCCTTTCTTCTTCTTGTAGTTGTCGGCGATCTCGAGCAGGCGTTCGGTGGCGTCGCTGCGGCGGTTGAGCACCACGTCCTCCACCCGCTCGCGCAGCACAGGGTCGAGGTCATCGTAGATCGCCAGCGCGCCGGCGTTGACGATACCCATGTCCATGCCGGCCTTGATCGCGTGGTACAGGAACACCGAGTGGATCGCTTCGCGCACCGTGTCATTGCCGCGGAAGGAGAACGACACGTTGGAGACGCCGCCCGAGACGTGGCTGGATGGGAAGCGACGCTTCAGCTCGCGGGCGGCCTCGATGAAGTCGACCGCGTAGTTGTTGTGCTCCTCGATGCCGGTGGCGATGGCGAAGATGTTGGGGTCGAAGATGATGTCTTCCGGCGGAAAGCCGATCTGCCCGGTGAGCAGCTCATAGGCGCGCGAGCAGATCGCCACCTTGCGTTCGCAGGTATCGGCCTGGCCTTCCTCGTCGAACGCCATCACCACCGCGGCGGCGCCGTACTGGCGTACCTTGCGGGCGTGCTCGAGGAAGGCTTCCTCGCCTTCCTTCATCGAGATCGAGTTGACGATGCCCTTGCCCTGCAGGCAGCGCAGGCCGGCCTCGATCACGCTCCACTTGGAGGAATCGACCATCACCGGCACGCGGGCGATGTCGGGCTCGGCGGCGATCAGGTTGAGGAAGCGCACCATCGCGGCTTCCGAGTCGATCAGGCCCTCGTCCATGTTGACGTCGATGATCTGCGCGCCGTTGGCGACCTGCTGGCGCGCGACCTCGACCGCCTCCTCGTAGCGATCTTCCTTGATCAGCTTCTTGAACTGCGCCGAACCGGTGACGTTGGTGCGCTCGCCGACGTTCACGAACAGCAGGTCGGGGGTGAGGACCAGGGGCTCCAGGCCGGAGAGTCGGGTGTGGCGGATAGTGGTCATGCTTTGGCTTTGGCATTTGCTCCCGCTCCCCTGGCGCAGCCGGGGGAGCGGGTTGGGGGGAAGGGGCGCTCTTGCGTTCGGGTAGAGCGGAAGACCAAAAGCCTTCCCCTCTCCCAACCCTGTCTCCCGGGCAAGGCCGGGGGGAGAGGGCTCAAGCGTGCGGGTGTCGGACGAGTCATGCCGCCTGCGCGACTTCGGGCAACCGCCGTGGTGCACAACCACGCACCGCTTCAGCAATCGCCGCGATATGTGCCGGCGTGGTGCCGCAGCAGCCGCCGACCAGGTTGAGCAGGCCGTCGCGAGCGAAGCCGGCGATCACGCCGGCCATCTGTTCGGGCGTCTCGTCGTACTCGGCGAAGGCGTTGGGCAAACCGGCGTTGGGGTGGGTGCTGACGTAGCAGTCGGCGATGTCGGAAAGGGTCTGCACGTGCGGGCGCAGGTCGGCGGCGCCCAGCGCGCAGTTGAGGCCCACCGCCAGCGGCCGGGCATGGCTGACGGAGTAGTAGAACGCCTCGGCGGTCTGCCCCGAGAGCGTGCGGCCGGAGCGGTCGGTGATGGTGCCGGAGATCATCACCGGGACGCGCGCGCCGCGCTCGCGGAACAGCTCGGAGAGAGCGAACAGTGCCGCCTTGGCGTTGAGCGTATCGAAGATGGTCTCGACCATCACGATGTCCGCGCCGCCATCGATGAGTCCGGCGGCCGACTCGCGGTAGTTGCTGGCCAACTCCTCGAAGGTGACGTTGCGGAAGCCCGGATCGTTGACGTCCGGCGACAGCGAGGCCGTGCGGCTGGTGGGACCGAGCACGCCGATGACGAATCGCGATTTTTCCGGGGTTTTGGCGGTGCACGCATCGCAGGCTGCGCGCGCCACCCGGGCGCCTTCCAAATTCAGCTCGTAGGCCAGGTGCTGCAGGTGGTAGTCGGCCTGGCTGATGCGGGTGGAGTTGAAGGTGTTGGTCTCGACCAGGTCGGCGCCGGCCTCGAGGTAGGCCTCGTGCACGCCGCGGATCAGCTCCGGACGGGTGAGCGTGAGCAGGTCGTTGTTGCCCTTGAGGTCGCAGCCGCCGGGATGGGAGTGCTCATGCGCGCTGTCGTGGCCATGCACGAAGCGCTCGCCGCGGAAGCCCGACTCGTCCAGCGCATGGCCCTGCAGCATGGTGCCCATTGCGCCGTCCAGGATCAGGATGCGTTCGCGCAGCGCCTGTTCGAGCTGAGCGACGCGGTCGGGGTGGAGCCAGGGCAGGGTGGTCATGGTTGTTCTCTACTTTTGCGGGCAGGGATTGCGCGCATCCGCTCTTGGGCACCTTTCCCCGCACGCGGAGGAAGGATCGGGTCAGGGCTTTCGGGCGAGCAGGCTGATCACTTCGAAATGCGGCGCCTTGCGCTCGCGGCTGAGCTGGACGCAGCTGGAAACGGTCAGCCCGGCTCCGGCGGCAAGGCCGCACAGGTCGTCGCGGGTGAAGCCCAGGTTGCGGTGGTCGAACGGCTCGACGACGGCGCGATGGGCGTGCTTGCCCAGGGTCACCGCGAGCAGCCGGCCGCCGCTGCGCAGCAGGCGCGCGGCCTCGGCCACGGCCTGGGCCGGGCGCTCGGCGTAGGTCAGCGCGTGCAGCATCAGCACCAGGTCGAAGCGGCGCTTGCCCAGGTCCAGCGCGTGCATGTCGCCCTGGCGCACCTCGACGTTGCCGAAGGCCTTCAGGCGCTGCGCCGCGGCGGCGGCCACGCGTTCGCTGGAGTCGACGCAGACGATCGAGCGCGCATGCGGCGCCAGCAGTTCGGCGGTGACGCCGTCACCCGAGGCGATGTCGAGCACGTCGCCGGTTTCCAGCAGCTGCAGCAGCGAGCGGGCGAGGGTCTCCCAGGTGCGGCCCGGCGAGTAGTGGCGCTCCATGTCGCCGGCCACGGTGTCGGCCCAGCCTTCCTCGCGGGCGCGGTTGGCGAGCACCGCCGGCAGTCGCGCGGCGTCCTCGCGCAGCAGCGCATCGTCGATGCTCTCGCGCAGCGAGTGCAGCAGCGCGTGCTGGTGCGAGCCGCCTTCGTTGTTGGCGCGGTAATAGGCCGACACGCCGGCGCGACGGTCGCGCACCAGCTCGGCCTCCTTGAGTTTGGCCAGGTGGGTGGACACGCGCGGCTGCGCCAGGTGCAGCACCTGCGCCAGCTCGGCCACGGTCAGTTCCTCGCGTTCCAGCAAGGCCAGCAGGCGCACGCGGGTGGGATCGGCCAGCAGGCGCAGGACGCCGGAGGCGGTTGCCAGATCCATTTCCATCCCTTTATCGCGATGCGAAGATGGATAGGCTAGGCGCCGGTGCCGTGGGCGTCAAGAGCGTGCCGTTCCTACGGAGGCGCATGCCGCTTCGGCTAAACTAGCGGGCTTCGCCAAGCCTTGGAGCCTCCCATGGATTTCCGTTTCACCGAAGACCAGCTCTCGATCCAGTCGATCGCCCGCGATTTCGCGCAAAAGCGCATTGCGCCGGTGGCCGCCGAGCTGGACGCCAAGGGCGAGTTCCCGCTTGAGAACATCCGGGAGATGGGCCAGCTGGGCCTGATGGGCATCGAGGTGCCGACCGAGTACGGCGGCTCCGGCATGGACCCGATCGCCTACGTGCTGGCGATGATCGAGATTGCCGCGGCCGACGCCGCCACCTCGACCATCATGTCGGTCAACAATTCGTTGTTCTGCAACGGCATCCTCAAGCATGGCACCGAGGAGCAGAAGCAGACCTACGTGCGCGCGATCGCCTCGGGCGATGCCATCGGCGCCTATGCGCTGACCGAGCCGCAGTCGGGTTCCGACGCCTCCAACATGCACACCCGCGCGGTGAAGAACGCCGACGGCGACTGGGTGATCAACGGCAAGAAGAGCTGGATCACATCCGGCCCGGTGGCGCGCTACATCGTGCTGTTTGCGATCACCACGCCTGGCATCGGCGCCAAGGGCGTGTCGGCCTTCATCATCGACACCAAGCGCCCGGGCTTCCATGCCGGCAAGACCGAGCCCAAGCTCGGCATCCGCGCATCGGCCACCTGCGAGATCGAGCTCAACGACTACGTCTGTTCGAAGGAGAACCTGCTCGGGCAGGAAGGCAAGGGCTTTGCCATCGCGATGGGCGTGCTGGACGCCGGCCGCATCGGCATCGCCTCGCAGGCGGTGGGCATCGCCCGTGCCGCGTACGAGGCCACGCTGCAGTGGTCGCGCGACCGCAAGGCCTTCGGCCAGCCGATCGGCAGCTTCCAGCTGACCCAGGCCAAGATCGCCGACATGAAGTGCAAGCTGGATGCCGCTACCCTGCTCACCCTGCGCGCGGCCTGGGCCAAGGGCGAGGCGGAGAAGAACGGCGGGCGCTTCGGCACCGAAGCGGCGATCGCCAAGCTCACCGCCTCCGAGGCGGCGATGTGGATCAGCCACCAGGCCGTGCAGATCCACGGCGGCATGGGCTATTCGAAGGAAATGCCGCTGGAGCGCTACTTCCGCGATGCCAAGATCACCGAGATCTACGAGGGCACCAGCGAGATCCAGCGCATCGTGATCGCGCGCAACGAGACCGGCCTGCGCTGAGTTCTTGCCCCTCTCCCCTCCGGGGAGAGGGCTGGGGTGAGG
>NZ_JABFWW010000161.1 GCF_013362045.1 Frateuria sp.
CGGGGCAACGCGATGCCGGCTACGGACCGGGATTGTTCGTCGACAATATCGACGATCAGCCGCGCATCGGGCACACGGGCGGCTCGCTCGGTTTCACGGCGGCGAACGAATATTTCCCGCGACAGGACACGCAGATCATCGCTTTCACGAATTCCGTGAGCAGCCCGGAGCCGGGCGAGACCATTACCACGGCGATTTTCGAGGACCTCAACTCCGCCATTGCGGCTGCCGCGATGCGCCCGAGCCCGGGGGAGGACCCTGCGATGACCGCGAAAATCGAAACCTATTTCCCGCAGTTACAGGCGGTGATCGAGCGTCGCCTTACCTCACTGCCAGGCTCAACAAGAAGATGGGAGCGGGTCTGGCCAAGCGCCTCGCTGACGAATTCAAAGGCTATGGTCGACCCACCGCCTTTGTTTTCAAGGGCAGGCACACCAACGCGGGCATGACGTTCAACGACTACGTGATCCACTTCAGGCCGGGTAGCCTCTTCAAGTTCGGCATTGCGCTCGATGGGACGGGCAAGATTGCCAGCATCTCGTTCGGATGACAGCGAGCCATCGAAACGGCTAGCTGCCCTGCTTGGATAAGCAGCCCCAATGGCGCGTTCGCCTGGAGGCCTAGCCATCTGGACTTAAGCGGACAAGCAGGCGTGCAGCTCGGCTGCGGTGGCACGCGACCGGACGTTGATCGCGGCATGCGTGCGCGAACAACTTGCCGTTCACGAGGAGATCATGCACTCGATCATTGCACCGCACTGCTGCGATGGCTGGAAGACGTGGTCGCATGGTCGCACGTCGACCCGCGCGCCACTGAATATTTCAGCCAGCGTGCCGGGTCGTGCGGTCGAACCAACCGAGGAAGTCGTCCTGCATGGCGGGTGACAAACCGTGGTCGCCAGGGTAAAGGTGCGTTTCGTGCCGAACGCCGAGGTCGGTGAGCCAGGCATCGGCGCGATGCGCCCAGTCGACGGGGAGCTTGCTGTCGTCGCGGCCATGGCCGATGAAGGCCCGGATGGAATGCAGCGCCTCCCGGGCGGCCAGGCGCGGCTCCAGTTCGGGCAGGATGCGACCGGCGAGCACGCCGAAGCCCGCAACGAGGTCCGGTCGCGTGAGCGCGACGCTCGCGCTCATGATGCCGCCCTGGCTGAAGCCGGCGACGACGGTGGCGGTCGGCGGTACGCCGTAGTGGGCCTGCATTTCCCCGACGAACGTGGCCAGGCGCTGGCGGCTTGTCTCTGCGGCGGCGAGGTCGGGACGCGGGCCGTGTGGACCGAAAGCGACCCGGAACCAGGCGTACTGGCCCGGGCCGAGCGTGAGCGGACCGCGTGCGAGCACCACGACCGTATCGGAAGGCACGCGCGCGGCGAGCGGCGCGAGATTCGTCTCGTTGCCGCCAACACCGTGCGCCAGCACCAACAGCCGCGGCGGCTCTGCAGGTTCGGCGTCCGCGAGGTAGGCGAGCGAGTGGTCGGTGTCCGGCATCGAGCTCATGCGGCCTCCGCCAGCGCGTCCGCCGGCAGTCCGAAGCCGAACGAGTCCATCGATAGCACGCCGTAGGTCATGCCGCCCTCCACGAGGCGTCGCGGCTCGCTTGCATCGCTCGCGCCCAACGCCACCAGCAAAGGCAGGTAATGCTCCTCGGTCGGATGGGCACGTGCCGCATGCGGTGCCCGCTCGCGGTAGTGCACGAGCGCGTCCACATCGCCTCGCGCGACCGCATCGGCGATCCAGTCCGCGAACACCTGCGCGTATTCGGGGTCGTCGATGTGCTGGCGGAACTCGTAGAGGTTGTGCGTCAGGCTGCCCGAACCGACGATGAGCACGCCGCCCTCGCGCAGCGGCTTCAGCGCTTCCCCGAGGCGCAGCGCATCGGTGGTTTGAATGGAATGCGGCAGGGAGACCTGCAGCACCGGCACATCGGCTGCCGGCTTGAGGTAGCGCAGCGGCACCCAGGCGCCATGGTCGAGGCCGCGGCCGGGGTCGAGCACCGCATCGAAGCCTGCGGTCTTCAAGCGATCGACGATCTGCGACGCGAGCCGCGGTTCGCCGCGCGCCGGATACTGCAGGGCATACAGCGGCGCCGGGAAGCCACCGAAATCGTGGATGGTTTCCAGCGACGTCGCGGCGCTGACGCGCACGCCGTGCGTCTGCCAGTGCGGGGATACGACAACGATCGCGGACAGGCCCGCAAGCCGTTCGCCGACGCGCTGCAGGTTCGGGCCCAGCAGGCCCGGCTCGAGCGCGAACATCGGTGAACCGTGGGAAACGAACAGGGAGGGGGCGCGGGACATGGCAACTCCATGCCGCGGGCATACGGCCCGCGGCGGGCATACGGGGAGGAATCAGCGGGTCGCGGTATCGCGACGGCGCAGGACACGCGACTGCAGATTCAAGAGGCCCGGGCCGTTCGCGGCGAGCGTCAGGAAACCGCCGGCGATCGCGACGTTCTTCCAAAAATTGATGGCTTGCATCGGATCGGCGAAGTTCGCGTGGAAGACCAGCGCCGAGGCAATCGAGAACGCGGCCAGTGCGAGCGCGGTCCAGCGGGTGAACACCCCTGTCAGGATCGCGAGGCCGCCGCCGAGCTCGAGTGCGATCACCAGCGGCAGCAGCACGCCGGGCACGCCCATCGATTCCATGTAGCCCTGGGTAGCGGCGTAGCCGGCGATCTTGCCCCAGCCGGAAACGATGAAGATCAGCGACAGGCCGACGCGGCCGAGCAGCGAGAGTAGTGCGTTCATGGCAATGCTCCTGTGGGTCAGCCGCGGCGGATCCAGGTCGGGGCGATGCCCGTACCTTGGCCGGCGCCGTAGCCGAGATAAATGTTCAGGCCGGCCAGCGGTTCAAGATAGCGCGCGTTCCTGAGCGCACCAGCGTCGATGACATCGAAGCCGATGCTTTGGGCGAGCGTCGTCGCAGTGGCCTTCGCGCGCGACGAATCGGACGCGACGAAGGTTGGCGCCGTGCTGCCGTCCGCAAACGCCGGGCCATCCGCGATGACCTGCGCGAACAGCGTGTTGAACGCCTTGACGACTTCGGCGGCCGGGAAGGCCTTGGCGATCTGTTCGGCGGCCGAGGTGTCGTGCCCGATCGTCAGGCCCATGTAGTCGGCCGTGAGCGGGTTGGTGACGTCGACGACGACCTTGCCGTCGAGCGGGCCAGCGTTGTCGAGTGCGGCGACCGCCCGTTCGTAGGGCGTCGCGACGATCACGGCGTCCGCGTCGGACGCGCTGCCGGCGGCATCGACCGCGGTGACGCCGGGAATGCCGGCGGCCACGGCCTGTGCCTTGCCGAGGGAAGTCGCTGCGATGCGGACGCGGTGGCCGGCGCGGGCGAACTGTCGGGCGAAGGCCGAACCCATGTTGCCGGCGCCGATAAGGAGGATGTTCATGAGGGTGTCCTGAGGGAAAGAGGCCCGTCAGCGGGTGACTGCCACTCTATTGGCCCATCGGCTGGCGATAAACTTGGCTTTGAGTGAAATACTGTCAACAGAATCGAGACAATCGCCATGCTCGACCTCCAGCAGCTCGGCAGTTTCCTGGCGGTCGTCCGGGCCGGCAGCTTCGTGGGCGCGGCCGATGCCACCGGCCTGTCGAAGGCGGCCGTGTCCCGGCACGTGGCCGAGCTCGAAGCGCACCTGGGCGTGCGGCTGCTGCACCGGACGACCCGGCGCCTCTCGCTGACCGACGATGGCCAGCGCTTCCACCTGCAGGCCGTCGAGCTGGTCGCGGCGCTGGAGGAACTGGAAGCGGAAATCGCATCGAGCGGCGGCGAAGTGACCGGCCGGCTGCGGATCAACGCGCCGCTGACCTTCGGCAACCTGCATCTCGCACCGTTGTGGCCGCGCTTCATTGCCGCCCATCCGAAGGTGTCGCTGGACATCACGCTCAACGACCGCGTGGTCGACCTCGTCGAGGAAGGCTACGACCTCGCGATCCGCATCACCGACCGGCTCGACCCGCAGCTGGTCAGCCGCCGCCTCGCCACGGCGCGCATGGTGCTGTGCGCTTCGCCCCACTACCTTGCCGCCCACGGCATGCCGAGGCATCCGCGCGAGCTCGCGCATCACCCGGTGTTCGCATACAGCTACTGGTCCGGCGGCGACGACTGGGTCTTCCGCGGCCCCGAAGGCGAGGTCGCCGTGCGGGTCAGCCCGCGCATCCATACCAACAGCGGCGACACCTGCCGCGCCGCCGCCCTGGAGGACCAGGGCATCGTGCTGCAGCCCGATTTTCTCGTCGGGCCGGATGTCAGGCGCGGCGCGCTGGTCGAACTGATGCCGGAGTACCGCTCCATCGAGCTCGGCGTGTTCGCCGTCTATGCCACGCGCAAGCACATGCCCATGAAGACCCGGCGCCTGATCGACTTCCTTGTCGAGGCCTTCGCCACGCCCATGTGGTAGCGCCCAGGCTTGGCGGCGGATCTTGGTCCATCGCCTGGCGAGGTATCAGGCTAAAGAGGCGGTTGTGTCTTCGATCGGCGCTTGGGCTTCGCTTCCGTCGCGGCGATGAGTTCCTGCAGGTAGGCAATCCCTTCCTCCTCCGGAAAGAAGGAGACCACGTCGGCGACGGTCAATCCGTAGCGCTCGCGTAGCGCCATGAAATCCGCCTTGGCTTGGAACAGGCGAGCATGGGCTGGTTCTTTCTTCGGCATGGGCCTCTCCTTGCCCTGTGTGTTGTTCTTGCGGTCTAGCGCCGCGAGCTCTTCCTGGAACTGACGGAAATCGTAGGTGCTGGGCTTCATAGGGAAATGGGTCAGGGATCACCCATCATGGCACGCCCGGGCCCCTCCGCCTCCGACACCCTGGCGCCTGGCAATGTGGCGCGGTTCCTTTGTCGTTGGGCACGCAACTACCTGCGCGGCGGGTATTGCCAGGCCGCATGAAAATGATAATAATTCGCAAGAACTTGCCGGCCGGGCGTTGATCCGTGCCGGGGCCTGACCCAGCCAGCGCCAGGGCAGGCCCGCCATTCCACCAACTTTTGCCGATCGCGTCCCCGCGAGGGATGCGTGCGGCCCACTTTCCGACATCGCAGGCCCACTTCATGCGCGTACTTCCCCTCACTCTTTCCTTGCTGGCGGCTTTGGGTGCTTCGAACGCATCCGCCGGCGAAGCCAATGCGGATCAGGCCAAGCTGCTGCCTGGCGTCAAGGTGCAAGCCACCCATCCAGGTGACTACCACGCGTCGGATGCCGTCAGCGCGACCAAGATCGATGCCCCCCTGCGTGACGTGCCCCAGACCGTCAATGTCGTGCCGGCCAGCGTGCTGAGGGACCAGCATGCCAGCTCGATCCAGGACGCCTTGAAGAACGTGCCCGGCGTGAGTTTTTCGACGGGGGACGGCCAGCGCGACCAGGTTTCGATCCGCGGCTTTACCGCCATTGCGGACCAGTACGTCGACGGCATCCGCGACGACGCGCTGTATTTTCGCGACCTATCCAATATCGAGCGCATCGAAGTGCTCAAGGGGCCGGCCTCCGTGTTGTATGGACGCGGCTCCTCCGGTGGATTGATCAACCGCATCAGCAAGCAGCCCGGCAGCGATGGCGGCGAAGTGGCCCTCAGCTACGGCAGTTGGGCGGACCGGCGCGGCGAGCTGGACATCGGGCATCGCTTCGGAAACGACGGGAACGCCTGGCGCCTCACCGGGGCCATGGAGGATGCCAACGGCTATCGTGACCCGCAGTTCCTGAGGCGGCAGGCCATCGCGCCGTCATTGCTGCTGCATCCCGGCCGCGATACGACGCTGTTGCTGCAGGCGGACTACCTGAAGGATCGCCGCGTCACCGATTTCGGCGTTCCCGCCTATCAAGGTCGTCCGGTCGACGTGCCGCGGGGCACCTACTACGGTGCAGCCAATGCGCGTGACGTCGACACCAGCGAGTCCACGGTCAAATCAACAACGGCGACACTGACCCACGCCTTCAACGACCAGCTGTCGCTGCGCAACGCCTTGCGCTGGTACGGCTACATCTTGGATCGCAACAACACGCTTCCGGGCAACGTCAACGAAAAGGCGAAAACGGTCTCGCTCAATCGCTCGAACGTCTATCGCCAGGAGCACGGCTGGTTCAATCAGACGGAGCTCAACCAACGCATCGATGGCGAAGCCATCAGCCAGAGCCTGCTCTACGGCGTGGAGCTGGGGCAGCAGAACAAGTCGCTGTTGAATCGCAGCGCAAGCGGCGTCGCCACTGTGGACTTGTTCCACCCCAGCCTGCCCGTGTTGCCACTGACGGTGGCGCGCGCCCCCGCGGCCGACAATCTGGGCCGCTTCAAGACAACCGCCTTCTACCTGCAGGACATGCTTGGCCTGGGAACGCAATGGAAGGCCTTGCTCGGCCTGCGTTACGACCGCTTCGAGCAGGAAACCCAGAACCATCTGCCCGGGCAGCCGAACCTTTCGCGCACCGATACCGCATGGAGTCCGCGAGCGGGTTTGGTCTGGCAGCCGTCCGCAGTGCAGTCGTACTACGTGTCATGGAGCCGCTCGTTCCAGCCTTCGGGTGAGGCCTTCGCGCTGGCAGCGAACAATGTCGATATCGCTCCCGAACGCACGCAAAACACGGAAGCCGGCGCCAAGTTCGATTTCCTGGATGGGCGCGTCACCTTCACCGCCTCCGTGTTCCAGCTGGAACGCAGCGGCATCAAGACGACGGATCCGGTCACCCTGAAGGTGCTGCCGATCGGCGACCAGCGCACCCGTGGCGTGGAGCTCAGTGCCGCAGCCGATCTGGCCGACGGCTGGCGCATCCTCGCCGGTTATGCCTTCCTGGATGCGCGCATCACGCGTTCGATCGCGAGGGATGCCGGGAAACCCATCCAGGGCAATCGCCCCACGCTGACGCCGCGAAACAGCGGCAACGCCTGGGTCACCCGTTCGTTCGCCGAACACTGGCAGCTGGGCGGGGGCTTGAACCTGGTGGGCGCCCGTCAGGCCAACACAGGCAACACGGTGACCCTGCCCGGGTATGTGACTGCGGACATCATGGCCCGGTACCACACCGGTCCCATCAGCCTGCAACTCAACCTCACCAATCTCTTCGACACGCGCTACATCGTGTCGGCGCACGGCAGCAGTCCCAACCTCAATCTGCCGGGCGCGCCCCGCGCGGCAAACCTGACGCTGCGATATCAGTTCTGACGTCCCGTCACGCATGGTTTCTGCCAGTGGGCCAGGGCACCGGAACGATAGGGATCGCACGGCGACGCCGAGGCCATCGCGGGGACTCAGCGCATCTGCCGGGTATCGCCGGTGTTCGTGAGCAATGTGATCGACGCGGCCGTGGCCCGGGACTGGAGCCAGCGTCTCAGATCGTCTAGCGGTTAAACTGTGCCTTTGGAGCGTTGCCAGTCCATGGGTTCCAGAACACGCCGGAACCGCGCATCGCTCTGCCCGTCCCCGCCCGCCGCATGGAGCGGCGCGGCCCACGCCTGCGAGAGGTCCCCGAAGTGTCCGAGAGCCCGAAGATCATCTACACGCTGACCGACGAAGCGCCCTTCCTCGCCACCCAGTCGCTGCTGCCGATCGTGCAGGCGTTCGCGCAGACGGCGGGGATCGAGGTGCAGACGCGCGACATCTCGCTGTCCGGGCGCATCCTCTCGCAGTTTCCCGAGTACCTGAAGGACGGCCAGAAGGTCGCCGACGATCTGGCCGAGCTCGGCCAGCTGGCCACCACGCCGGAGGCCAACATCATCAAGCTGCCCAACATCAGCGCCTCGGTGCCGCAGTTGAAGGCCGCGATCAAGGAACTGCAGGCCCAAGGCTATCCGCTGCCGGACTACCCGGACGAACCGCACGGCGACGTCGAGCAGTACAACGTCAAGGCGCGCTACGACAAGGTCAAGGGCAGCGCGGTGAACCCCGTGTTGCGCGAGGGCAATTCCGACCGCCGTGCGCCGCCTTCGGTGAAGAACTACGCGCGCAAGCACCCGCACAAGATGGGCAAGTGGAGTGCCGACTCGAAGACGCGCGTGGCGCACATGGACGGCGGCGATTTCTACGGCAGCGAGAAGTCCGCCACGATGGAAAGCGCCGGCAGCCTGAAGATCGAGCTGGTCGGCAAGAACGGCGCCGCCACCGTGCTCAAGGAAAAGGTCGCCGTGCAGGCGAGCGAGATCGTCGATGCGGCAGTGATGAGCCGCAGCGCGCTGGCGCGCTTCGTCGACGCCGAGATCGCCCGCGCCAAGGCCGATGGCGTGCTGTTCTCGCTGCACCTCAAAGCCACCATGATGAAGGTCTCCGACCCGATCATGTTCGGCGTGGTGGTGGGCGAGTTCTACAAGGACGTGCTCGCCAGGCATGCGGCCGAGCTCAAGCCGATCGGCTTCGACGCCAACAACGGCATCGGCGACCTCTATGCACGCCTCGCCCAGCTGCCGGAAGAAAAGCAGGCGGCGATCAAGGCCGACATCGAGGCCGAATACGCCAAGCGGCCGGCCGTGGCGATGGTCAACTCGGACAAGGGCATCACCAACCTGCACGTGCCTTCGGACGTGATCGTCGACGCCTCGATGCCGGCGATGATCCGCGACTCGGGCAAGATGTGGAACGCGCAGGGGCAGCTGCAGGACACCGTGGCGCTGATCCCCGACCGCTGCTATGCCGGCATCTACCAGGCGGTGGTCGAGGACTGCAAGGCGCACGGCGCGTTCGATCCGGCCACCATGGGCTCGGTGCCCAACGTGGGCCTGATGGCGCAGAAGGCCGAGGAATACGGTTCGCACGACAAGACCTTCCAGCTCGGCGCCGACGGCACCGTGCGGGTGAGCGACCAGGACGGCCGCGTGGTGTTCGAGCACGCGGTGCAGGCCGGCGACATCTGGCGCATGTGCAACACGCGCGATGCGGCGATCCGCGACTGGGTCAAGCTGGCCGTCACCCGCGCGCGCCTGAGCTCGACGCCCGCCGTGTTCTGGCTCGATCCCCAGCGCGCGCACGACGCACAGGTGATCGCCAAGGTCGAGCGTTACCTCAAGGACCACGATACCGCCGGCCTGGACATCCGCATCCTGCCGCCGGTCGAGGCCATGCGCCTGTCGCTTGCGCGCATCCGCAAGGGCGAGGACACCATCTCGGTGACCGGCAACGTGCTGCGCGACTACCTGACCGACTTGTTCCCCATCATGGAGCTGGGTACCAGCGCCAAGATGCTCTCGATCGTGCCGCTGATGGCCGGCGGCGGCCTGTTCGAGACCGGCGCCGGCGGCTCGGCGCCCAAGCACGTGCAGCAGTTCCTGGAAGAGGACTACCTGCGCTGGGATTCGCTGGGCGAGTTCCTCGCGCTGGCCGCTTCCTTCGAGCACCTGGCCGAGCGCTACGGCAATAAGCGCGCCGCGGTGCTGGCCAGGGCGCTGGACGAGGCCAACGGCAAGATCCTCGACAACAACAAGTCGCCCGCGCGCAAGGTCGGCGAGCTGGACAACCGCGGCAGCCACTTCTACCTCGCGCTGTACTGGGCGCAGGCGCTGGCCGCGCAGGGCGAGGACGCGCAGCTTGCGGCCACCTTCGCTCCGCTGGCCAAGGCGCTGGCCGACAACGAGGCGGCCATCGTGGCCGAGTTGAATGGCGCGCAGGGCAAGCGCGTCGACATTGGCGGCTACTACCACCCGGACCTCGGGCGTACCAGCGCCGCGATGCGTCCGAGCCCGACCTTCAACGCCGCGCTGGCCAAGCTGGGCAAGTAGCGCCATGCGAGGCCGCTGGCTGGCGCTGGGATGGATGCTGGCGCTGGCCGGCAGCGCCGGCTTGCACGCGCAGTCGGTCCCTGCCGCCGCTTCCAGCGTGCATGCGGTGGACCTGCCGGCGGTCTCGGTCAGCGGCGTGCAGCCCGGGCCGGGCCTGTGGAAGGTCAGCCGCGACGGGCACGTGATGTGGGTACTCGGCCTGGTGCCGGCGATGCCCGCGCAGGTGCAATGGCGCTCGGACGAGGTGGCCGCGGCGATCGCCGGTTCGCAGGAGCTGCTGGAGCCGCCGCGCGCCAGCTTCGAGGTCAAGATCGGCTTCTTCGGCAAGCTGTTCCTGCTGCCCTCGGCCTATGCGGCGCGCAAGAACGAGGATGGCCGGCATCTCGTCGACATGCTGCCCGCGCCGCTTTATCAACGCTGGCTGGCGCTCAAGGCACGCTTCATCGGCCGCGGCAGCGGCATCGAGCGCTGGCGTCCGATCTTTGCTGCGATGGAACTGGAAAAGCGCGCACGCAAGACCTACGGGCTGGCCAGCGACGCGGGCGTGCGCAAGGCGGTTGACGCGCTGGCCGAACAGCATGGCGTGCCGCGCGTCACGGCCGACTACAAGGTGGTGATCGAGCATCCGCGGGATGCGCTCAAGGCGTTCCGCCAGGCCGGACCGCAGGACACCGAGTGCTTCGCGCGCACGCTCGACAGCGTCGAGCACGACCTGCCGGCGATGAGCGCGCGCGCCGATGCCTGGGCGGTCGGCGACATCGACGCGCTGCGCCACATGCCGGACAGCCAGGCGCGCGATGCCTGCGTGCAGGCGCTCTCGGCGGCGGGTTTCGCCCGTCAGCTGGGGGTCGCCGATGTGCCGGCGAAGGTGGTCGCTACCTGGCTTGCCGCCGCGCGCAAGGCGCTGGCGACGAACCGGCAGACCTTCGCCCTGCTGCCGATCGACGAACTGCTGGGGCCAGGCCCGTACCTGCAGGCGCTGCAGGCCGACGGCTACGCGATCGAGGCGCCGGATGCCGAACCGCCGGAGCCGGGCGAAGCCGCGCCGGCCCCGCCGTCCTCCGGCGGCTGAAGGCTTCAGGTTTCCGCGCTGGCCAGGTCCAGCCGCGCGATCTCATCCGGCGCCAGCGCAAGCTTCACCGCACCCAGCAACTCATGCAGCTGCGCCAGGCTGGTGGCGCTGGCGATCGGCGCGGTGAGCCCGGGGCGGGCGATCAGCCAGGCCAGCGCGACCTGCACCGGCGTGGCGCGGTGCGCGGCGGCGACCTCGTCCAGCGCGGCGAGCACGCGCAGACCCCGCGGGTTGAGGAAACGCTTGGCCGCGCCGCCGCGTGCGCTGCTCTTGGCCAGGTCCGCCTCGCTGCGGTACTTGCCGGAGAGGAAGCCGCTGGCCAGCGCGTAGTAGCTGATGACGCCGATGTGTTCGCGCTGCACCAGCGGTTCCAGCTCGCGCTCGTAGCCGGCGCGGCGCAATAGGTTGTACTCGGGCTGCAGCGACTCGTAGCGCGGCAGGCTGTGCTCGGCCGACACCCGGAGCGCCTCGGCGAAGCGGTCGGCGGTGTAGTTGGAGGCACCGATCGCGCGCACCTTGCCCTGCTCGATCAACTGCCCGAACGCGCCCAGCGTCTCGGCCAGGGGCACCGTCGCGTCGTCCTCGTGCGCCTGGTAGAGGTCGATGCAGTCGACCTGCAGGCGCTTGAGCGAGCCCTCCACGGCCTGCTGGATGTTGACCGGCGACAGGCCCGGCTGCTCGGTCCACTTGGCCACCTTGGTGGCGATCACGACCTTGCCGCGCTTGCCGCTCCGCCTGAGCCATTTGCCGATGATCGTCTCGGATTCGCCCCCGCGGTTGCCCGGCACCCAGGCCGGATAGACGTCCGCGGTGTCGACCAGGTTGAAGCCGGCGTCGACGAACGCATCGAGCAGCTCGAAGGCGCGGGGTTCGTCCACGCTCCAGCCGAACACGTTGCCGCCGAAGGCGAGCGGGGCTATGGCGAGCGACGAGCGGCCGAGTGGACGCGGTGACATGGTCGGGATTCCTTGCGCGAAGGGATCCTTTCCAGATGGAGGGACGCCGCGAGGGAATCAAGCGTTGCGCGGGTGCCGCGCGGCGCACTCGCGCATCGCTTCACGGCGAGCTAGCTGACCAGTGCCGCACGCACCACCGCGCGCCAGCGCAGCATCGGCGGCACGGGCCGGGCTACGGGCGCGCGCCGGCCACGTGTTGCCGGCGCGTCCTCGCGCCAGCGCAGTTCGGCGGTGGGAAGGGCATGGCCGTGCAGGTACAGCAACTGCTTCCAGAGCGGTTTCATGGAGAAACTCCGGTGGGGTTGTTGCCTTGGGGTGTGCTCAAGGTACGCCGCCGGCAAAGCCCTAAAAAGCGATATATTCGCAAGTCAGCCTTGACTGCAATTCAAGGGTGGCACGACGGTTCGAGTGCGGGCCGCATGGCGGCGCGCGATGCATCTGGCCAGGAGAAGCTTCGATG
>NZ_JABFWW010000061.1 GCF_013362045.1 Frateuria sp.
GGGTCGCCATCATCGGCGGCGGCGCGGCCGCCGTCGCCCTGCTCAGCGAACTGGTCGGGCGGGCCAGCGCGCCGCTGCACCTGGACTGGTACACCGGCGGCGCCGCGCGGCCGGGGCGCGGCGCCGCCTACGGCACCGAATCGCCCCGCCACCTGCTCAACGTTCGTGCCGCCTCGATGGGCATGTTCTCGGGCAGCCCGCGCGGATTCCTGGATTTCGCCCAGCGCACCGACCCCACGGTCGCCGGCACCGACTTCCTGCCGCGCCGGCTGTATGGGGAATACCTGGAAGAGGAAGCGGCGCGCACGCTCGCCCATGCGCATCACCGCGGCGTCGACGTGCGGGTGTTGCCATTTGCAGCCGATGCGCTGGTGCCCGAATCGGGCGGCGTCACCATCGTCCAGGGCGAGCGTGCTACGCGCGTGGATGCTGCCGTGCTGGCGATCGGTGCGTTGCCCGCGCGTCCGCTCGCCGGCGTCGACGCTACGCTGATCGCGGACGGGCGCTACCTGGTCGATCCGTGGCCGTTGCTGGCCCGCGTCACGCCCGACCCCGCGCCGCGCGAGGTCGCGCTGGTCGGGCTCGGGCTGACCGCGGTGGACGTGCTGCTGGAGCTGACCGCGCAATGGCCGAACGCGCGCTTCGTCGCTCTTTCCCGCCACGGCCGCTTGCCCGCGGCGCACCTGCCGGTGTCCACCGTGCCGGAGGACGACGGCGGCGCCCTGGTCGACGCCATGCATGATGCGCCCGAGATCGGCCGCTGGCTGCGGCTGCTGCGCGAGGCGGCCTCCACCAGCGGCGACTGGCGGGTGGTGATCGACAGCCTGCGCCCCAGCACGCCGGGCCTGTGGGACATCCTGCCGGCCGCCGAGCGCGCGCGCTTCCTGCGCCACGCGCGCTGGGCGTGGGAGCGCGCGCGCCACCGCATGCCGCCGCAGGTCGGGCGGCAAGTGCAGGCGCTCGAAAGGGAGGGACGGCTGCAGCGCGTGTGCGGGCGCCTCGCCAGTGCGCGGGCGGAGCACGGACGCGTGCGACTGGAGCTTCGGCACGCCGGCACCTCCACGCCGCTGAGCGCCGATCTCGCCATCCAGACCGTGGGCCTGGACACCGACGTGCGCAGCACCGCGCATCTGCTGATGCGCCAGCTGGTCACCAACGGCCACGTCACGCCCGATCCATTCGGGCTCGGCTGCCAGGCCACGCTGGACGGCCACCTCTGCCACGACGGCAAACCCTGGCCGCGGCTGTTCGGCATCGGCAGCCTGCTGCGCGGGGCCCGCTGGGAATCCACGGCGATGCCCGAGATCCGCCTGCAGGCGCGCCAGCTTGCCGCGCGCCTGCTCGAACCGGCCGGCGCGCAGGCGCCGGGAAGGCCGGTTGCGCAGCCGGGGTGAGCGGCCGCTAGCGGCGTCGCGCAGCCGATTCGCTGGCGAACCAGGCCAGGCCCACGCCGACCGCCACCCCGGCCAATTCGCACAGCACGCGCGTACCCAGGCCGTCGGGGTCGTGCACCTCGGCCAGCTTCACCCGCAGCAGCTGCATCGACTGCAGGCGTGCGTAGTTGAAATAGAACAGGTCCGACAGGTCGCCGCTGGCGGCCAGCGCCACGCCCAGCACGTAGGCCCACGCCATCTGCGCGCCATGGCTCCAGGCGCCGCGCGTACGCCAGCGGAACAGCAGGAACAGCAGCGCGCCCGCGAGCGCCGCGATCAACCCGGCCTGCAGCCCGCCGACCCAGCCGTAGCCCATCCAGGATTGGTCGTAGTGCATGGAAGCATCCGTTGGCGTGGATGCGCATTATGCCCGCGCACCGGGCGCCGCTGCGTGCGGCAACGCCTGCGTCCGCAGCTACTACACTGCGCCGATGGACCCCCAGCCCCACGACACCGCGCTGATCCTCGTCGACGTGCAGCCCGACTTCATGCCGGGCGGCCCGCTCGCCTGCCACGAGGGCGATGCGATCGTGACGGGCATCGATGCGCTGCTGCGCGCGCGGCGCTACCGCCACGTCGTCGCCACGCAGGACTGGCATCCGCGCGACCATGTCTCCTTCGCTGCCAACCATGCCGGCCGCTCGCCGTTCGAAGAGATCACCCTGCACGGGCAGCCGCAGACGCTGTGGCCGGTGCACTGCGTGGCCGGCACGCCGGGCGCGGCGCTGCATCCGGCGGTCGACTGGACGGTGCTGGACCTGATCGTGCGCAAGGGCACTGACCCGGCGGTCGATTCCTACAGCGCCTTCCGCGAGAACCACGGCCCCGGCGGCACGCGCCCGCCTACCGGCCTGGCCGGCTGGCTGCGCGAGCGCGGCGTGGCGCAGGTGCACGTATGCGGCCTGGCGCGCGACGTCTGCGTGCTGTGGACCGTGCAGGATGCGCTGGCGCTCGGGCTGCGTGCGCGCATGCTGTGGGAACTCACGCGGCCGGTGACTCCGCAGAGCGACCCGGCCACGCGCGCGGCGCTGGCGGCGCAGGGGATCGAGCTGGGGTGAGGCGCCGACCCCCTCATCCCTCATTCTCGCCAGCCACCTGTGCCCACGGATCGCCCTCGCCGTCCACGCCCACCCGCACGTTGATCGGACGGCAGCACACCGGGCAATCCTCAACGTAGCTCTGGTCGCCGGCGGAGGCGTCGAGCAGCAGCTCGATCGGCTCGCCGCAGTATGGGCACTGCACGGAATAGGGCGTCAGCATCCTGGGTCACCTCGCTTCGGTGGGAGCGCCGCGCGATGCGGCGCCAGCGCCTGGCTATACTTCGCTTCCCGCATTGGAGCGCCGACCATGGCAGAGCGCCACTTCGACCGCTATCTCGTCCGCTCCGGCGCCAGCCTCGAGGGCTCGCGCTACACCGCGTGGCTTGCGGTGGCGCCGAGCGACGGCCGCGGCTTCCCGGTGTACTACGCGATCTGCGAGAACCGCAGCTTCCGCGAGCAGGCCCGCGCCGAGCAGGCGGCCGCCGATGCGCTGGCGGCGGTGCTGGCGCTGGAGGACGACGGCGCACCGGTGTTCCCCGAAGACTACACCGGCTTCGCCGACAATCCGTAGCCGCGGACGTCCGGATGGCCAAACGGCGCTGGCCACGCCTGCGGTGCGACGATGGCGAACCCGCACCGGCGCAGGCTGCGCCGGGCCAGCACCAGCAGCGCGCGATCGCGGCTGAGCAGCCAGTGCGCGCCCGCGCCCGCGGCCAGGG
The DNA here is from genome assembly GCF_013362045.1 of Frateuria sp. Lineage (GTDB taxonomy): Bacteria > Pseudomonadota > Gammaproteobacteria > Xanthomonadales > Rhodanobacteraceae > Frateuria_A. Next base: position 3,193 of record NZ_JABFWW010000061.1, read on the forward strand.
CAAGGAATTTCTGGTCGTCCGGATCCGCGCAGCGCGGCACGCCCTCCGCTTCAAGCATCGCCGGCAGCCGCCGCACCGAGGCGTCGAACGCGGCGACCGCGCGGCGTCGCGCGGCCTCATCCAACGCCAACTGCGGATACTCCAGCACTGCACGCCATTCCTCCTCGCAGGCGGCGCAGGTCACCGCCTCCACCGCGCCTTCGCGCAATGCCGCGCGGATGCCTGCGCAGCGCGGGTCGTCGAACACGAACAGGTCCAGGCACACGTTGGTGTCCAGCACCACGCGCGGTGCGCTTGCGGCCACGGCCGATGCGCCGGCGGTCAGGCCGCCACGGGCGCGGCGGTCAGCGCATGCAGCCGCGCGACCGCGTCGGGTATACCGGCCGGCCCTTCGATCGTGACAAGACGCTGCTCCTGCCCGCTCAGTCCGGTTTCCAGCTCGTGCGCCCAGGTCACGTGATAGGGCATGTGCACGCCCCAGCCACCGATCGCCAGCACCGGTTCGATGTCCGAGCGCAGCGAGTTGCCTACCATCGCGAACTGCCCGGATGCCAGGCCGAATTCGGCTAGCACGCGCCGGTAGGTGGCCTCGTTTTTCTCCGAGACGATCTCGATGCGCCGGAACAGGTCGGCCAGGCCCGACTGCGCGACCTTCCTCTCCTGGTGGAACAGGTCGCCCTTGGTGATCAGCACCACCGCGTGCGTGACAGCCACCGCCTCGACCGCCTCGCGGATGCCGGGCAACAGCTCCACCGGATGGTCGAGCACGGTCTTGCCCAGCTCGACGATGCGGTGGATGTCGCGCGCCTCGATCCGTGCCTCGGTTATCGCGATGGCGGTTTCCACCATCGACAGCGTCATGCCCTTGGCACCGTAGCCGAACAGTTTCAGGTTGCGCCGCTCGGTGCCCAGCATGCTCTCCTGCACGCGGCAATCGGTGACGTCGACGTAGCGGGCCAGGATGGCGGTGAACTCTGCGCCAGCCGCCTGGTAGTAGCCCTCGCTGTGCCACAGGGTGTCGTCACCGTCGAAACCGATCAGTTGCAGCATGGCCGTGCGCGCCGTGGGATGGGAAACGGCCATTGTTTCACGGCGCCGTGCCGGTGAGGCCATCTCGCGTCAACGGAACACGCCCAGCAGCCACAGCACGATGACGATCACGATGATCAGGCCCAGGCCGCCGCTAGGGCCATAGCCCCACGAGCGCGAATAACCCCAGGTCGGCATGCCCAGCAGCGCGAGAATCACCAGGATGACCAGGATGGTAATCAGCATGGGTTACTCCTTGCGGCCAGTGAGGGCAGCCATCGTGCGCGCGGCCCCCGTCTAGGGGGTGTGAGCCGGCCGAACGCGGGCGCGCGCAGCTGCCAGCCAGCGCCCGTCCGAATCCCTGAGACGGCCGGCGCCTATCGTGCGCTGGCCGTCGCGGTCCTCCGCCGCGGGCACCGATCCATCTGGCAGTGGTCGGATTGAGCTTGGCCGCGCCCGCGCAAGGCGCGGCCTTTTTTTTAGGCGTGGGCCCGGGCGTTGACGCGCCTGCGCACCGCGTCCATGTCGCGCACCGGCCGCACTTCGATCGCGCCGATGCGGGCCCATGGAAAGGACTGCGCGATGCGCATGGCGTCGTCCAGGTCCTCGGCCTCGATCAGGTTGAAGCCGGCCAGGTACTCCTTGGTCTCGGCGAACGGACCGTCAAACACCGAGCTGCGCTGCTCGCGCACGCGCACCGAGCGGGCGGCGGCCGGCGCTTCGAGCTGCTGGGAATCGAGCACGCAACCGGCTTCGCGCAACTCGTCGGCATGCGCCAGGCAGCCGCGCATCATCGTGTCGAATTCGCCTTCCGGCAGCGCCTGGAGGAGGGTATCGTCGACGTAGATCATCATCAGGAACTTCATCGTGGCTCCAAGCGGTTGGGGGGCGGCCGATTATGGCCGGCCCCCGGGGCGGATGCAGCCTTACGGCAGGCGCGCTAGCACCTGCTTGCCCAGCGCCAGCACAGCCGGGCGCAATGACACGGGCGGGCGTTCGCCGACCGACAGGTTGATCTGTCCCTCGTAGGCGCCCACGCGGATCTTCAGCCCCTCGGAGCCTTCGGCCTCTGCCGCGAAGGCTTCATCGCCCAGCCCTGTCACCGGGGTAGGCTCGATGCCGCGCTCGTGGAACATCTTCCGCTCGTTGGCCATGGCCGCCTCGGCGGCCTCCACCGACTTGAGCCGGGTGAAGTCGATCAACAGCTTGGTGTCGGTGTCGCTGTCCCGATAGGAGCACATGCCGCCGATGCTGGCGTACTGCGTTTTCGCGCTGCCGCCATCGTTGGCTTGCAGGATCGCCGCGACGTTGGCGACCGGCATGAGAACGCACGCGTCCACGGGCGGCGCGTCGGCAATCGCGGCGGCGTGCGAGGACCGTCCCGCATCGGCCGTCGGCTCGCGCGACGAGCAGCCCGCCAGGGCGAGCAGCGAGCCGGCCACCGCCAGGCCTGCCATGCGCGGCAGGAATTTCATCTGTTTCATCGGACTCCCCTTCGTCAGCTGTCTGCGCGCGGCGCTGCCGCGTCCGGTCCATCTTAAGCGGATGCCGCCCGCCGCAGACAATGAAAAGGGCGGCCGGAGCCGCCCTGTGCGTGGTGATGGGAGAGCGGGAATCAATCGTTCTTGTGGCTCTGCTGGCCCGCCTTGACGTGCTGCTCGTGGGTGCCGCCGCTGCTCTGCTTGCCCGCCTGCACGTGTTGCTCGTGCGTGGCATGGTCGCCGCCGCCGGCCTTGCCGCCCTTGCTGGCGATCGCGCGCTGCTTGTCTTCGTCCATCGAGCCGAAGCCGCGTTTGTCATTGCTCATGGCGTTCTCCTGTTGAGTGGGAAAAGTCCGCCCAGCTGGCGAACGGTGACCACCCTAGCGACAGGCACATAAAGAAGCCCTTACCCGGGGGTCAACAGGCTCCTCCACAGCCATCCGTTCATCGGACGCGGGCAGACGAACCGCCACCGGTCCAGCCTGCACCGGTCAGCCGGCGGTCGTGCCAGCGCCGGGTGCGGCCGTGCCGGTCGACGACTGTCCGGCGAAATCCACCACCAGCGTCACACGTCTATTGGCCGCGCCCGCCTCGTGCGACTGCCCGCGCTCGACCTGCCGATTGACGGCCTCGCCGTAGCTCACCGGTCGCAGGCGATCGGCCGACAGGCCTTCCTGCACCAGGTAATCGCGCACGGCCTTGGCGCGACGCTCGCCCAGGCGGCGGTTGTAGCTGGCCGAACCGGCCGGGTCGGCGAAGCCCTCCACCGTCACCACCGCGCCCGGGTAGTGCTGGCTGATCACCTTGGCGAAGTCATCCAGCAGCGGCTTGTCCTGATCGCGCAGGGTGGCGTCGTTGAAGGCGAAGTGCGCGGCAGTGTCCAGCCGCACGCGACCGCCCATCTGCGCGATCTGCGCGTCGTACTTGGCGAAGCGCTGCTGCATCTCCTGCGTCAGCGAGTCCAGCTGTTGCTGTTGCTTCTGGTCATTGGCCCGCAGTTCGGCGATGGCCGAATCGAAGTCGGCCTGCTTGACGTAGTGCGTGCAGCCACCCAGGGCGAGTGCCGCGACCATCAGCGGCCCGGCGGTCCGCCGGCATGTGGAATTGAGCATTGCGCCTTCTCCTCGCTAGCGAGCCCCAGGCGGGTGGCTGCCACCGGCCATGGCCCAGAACGTCTGACCGTAGCACCGCGGTCCGCGCACAACCTTGCCCCTGCCTGACTCCTCTCCGGTGGGGCGCGTGCGCGATGTACGCGGTTCACGGATGTGGAGGCGGCGCATACGCCAGCCTCCCGCGTCGATGCGGCGATGCGCGGCATCGCCGGTTTCTAGATCTGCGAATCCTGCTGCGCGTCGCTGCCGCTCTGGCCGCCCTGGACCACGCCTTCGTCCGGCTCCTCGCCAGGCATGCGCGCCGGCGCCAGGCGGGCCGGACCGCCGGGTGAGCCGGCGATGCCGCCGCGGTTGGGCGAGTCGGCGCCGGTGGTGCGCTCGGCCGGATCCTGCGGCCTGCCGTGGAGGCGCCGGTCCTGCTGCGCGCCCAGGTCGGCGGCGGCGCCGGGCTGGCGCGAGGCCGGCGTACCGGTGCTGCCGGTGGCCAGGTGTGCGCCGTCGTCGCCGCTGAAACCCTGATGCGCACGGCCGTCCGACGGCATGCCACGGCCCTCGTCGAGCGACATCCGGGGCGGGTCGACCCGGCCCAGCGGCCCGCCGGGCAGGCCGGCGCCCGCATCGAAGTCCTCGCGCGCGGCCTGTGCCGCCTTGCGCCCGATGCCACCCTGGCTCTGCGTGTTGGAGCCGGCGGTCTTGCGTTGCTCGGCGCCGGGGGCCATCGGCGTGCCGGTCGGCCGTTGCCCGTGCTCGTCGTGTTCTTCGCCCATGGCCGGTGTCCGGTTGCTGATCCGGGCGCCAGTGTCGCGCGGGCGCTGTAAGGGCAGCGTCGATGGCGTCCAGCGGCCTCCTCGCCACGCTCATAGCCTGCGCATTACGAGCAGCTAACACGGGCCATTGCACATTGTCGGCCCGAGGTGGCGAACCGCGCGCCGCCAGGGCCAGTCCAGGCCAGGATGTGCTTATGACCACCCACGCACAGCTCCCCACCCACACCCCGTGGCCCGCGCCCAAATGGCGCCAGCAAGCGATCCGGCTTGGACGCTACCTGGGCCTGGTTGCCGAGGAGGCACCCGTGGCGCCGCCGACCCGCCGCCAGTTGCTGATCGCGGCGCAAGACCGGCGTCGCGCCGAACAGCGTCGCGCCGAGGAACTGGCGCGCGGCCGGCGCTGATCGCGGAAAGCACACGCCGGCACGCGCCGCTGCGCGCGCTCAGGGCTCGCACACCCAGTAGTAGAAGTCCCGCGCAATGGTCCGTTCGAGGGCGTCCTTCGCATACCCGTAACGTGCCTGCTCGCTGCGCGCGACGATCTGTCGGGCGAAGGCGTCGGCCAGCCGCCGGCTCGGCGGACGGCCGAGCAGGAACGCACGAAAGCCGTCGTAGCGGATCCGCTCGGTCTTGGCGTTGGCCTGGATCAGATGCTCGGCGTTCAAGCGCGTGGCTCTGCAAGGGTGCGGTGGCAGGCCGCCGGTGCTCAAGAATCTACGAAGGTTGCGGTGAAGCTCCCGCGCGCGATCGGTCGTCGCCGCGGCAACGGTCGGGCTCGCCCCGACATGCGCGCATGCACTCGGACGCCACTGAGATCCCGCGGCCGTGGACCCGGCCGCAAGCGCACCTCCTCCGTGCGGCCAGCATCTCCTACTGGTCGCTCGAACGCACCCGTGCCAGCCCCGCGGGCGTGAGTTCCAGCGCCGGTGCGCCCTCGCAGACGTGCTCGGGACGGCGCACCAGGCCCTGCCGCATCAGCCGCGCCACGGCCGGCTCGGGCAAAGCCGCGCCGCGCCCCTCGGCCACGCGGGCCAGGTGCAGCAGATCCTCAAGCTCGATGGGGTCGTTCATCGCCCGCGGTCGCCCTGCCCGAAACGCGCCGGTCAGCAGGATCCCACCAGCTCGTGCGCGAACGAGCTGGCCGCGGCCATCGCCTGGTCCTCGTCGTTGAAATGTTCGCCGGGCACCACGCGCATGGTGCCGTCGGGAAGGCGAACGGTGACGCTCAGCAGCCCATCGGGCTGCTCATTGAGGATGGCCACGAACTGCTTGCCGCTGTCCTCGAACGTGTGCTCATGGTGGATGTGCTGCATGGCAGGCTCCTCGTGCGTCGGGTAGACCGATCTTGCGGCCGGCATCCCCCAACGCAAGCAGGCGCGGCCATGTCCGACTCCTGCAGACAGCGGACAGCGGCGGCGGTCAGATCGACAGCGGACCCGGCGGGTAGGGAATGGGAATGAGCGCGGTATCGCCCTGGCGCATCTTGGCCGCCTCGATGCCGGCCTGGCAGCCCGCTTCGGCAGCCTCGAACAGGTCGGTGAACGGCCCGGGCCCATCGACGGTGCCGGTGCGGATCACCGGCAGGCCAGGCTGCGCCTGCAGCAAGGCGAACTGCCCCACGAAGCCTCGACCTTCGGCGGGGACCACCCAGGACCCCACCACCACGATGTCTCCGACGAGGTATGCCATGGGTATGCTCCTCTGCCTCGACGAGCCCATGGTGGGCCCGGGCGACATCACGCGGAGATGAAAATCGCGGGAGGGAAGCGCAGCGGAGTGTGACGGCCTACGCAGCCCACTACATGTGCTGCGCCCGGTCGAGGTGGTGTGCGCCGCCCCCCCATGACGGCCCTGCCCGGGCCGCGCCCGCGGCACGGCCGCGAATCGGCCGATGCAATGGGCACCATCGGCAGCCATCGCCTCGCAGCCAGGGACCACCGCCATGAAACGCCGCGACTTCGTCAAGGGCAGCCTGCTCGGCGCCCTGCTACCCGCCACGCTGGTGCACGCCGCCGGACGCGGCGCGGCGCGGGCCGACCCGGCCGCGCGCATCGCCGCACTGGAGCATCGCCATGGCGGGCGCCTGGGCGTAGCCATCCTGGACACCGGCAGCGGGCACCGGGTGGCTCATCGCGGCGGCGAGCGCTTCCTCATGTGCAGCACCTTCAAGGTGCTGGCGGTGGCCGCCGTGCTGGCGCGCATCGATCGCGGCCAGGAGCGGCCGGAACGGCGCGTGGTATTCGGCCGCGAGGTGCTGCTCAGCCACTCGCCGGTCACCCGCCTGCGCACCGGGGAACCCGGCATGCGCGTGGACGAGCTGTGCGCGGCGGCGATCACCGTCAGCGACAACGCCGCGGCCAACCTGCTGCTGTCCAGCCTCGGCGGTCCAAAGGCGGTGACCGCCTTCGTGCGCGGCCTGGGCGACGCGGAGACCCGGCTGGACCGTACCGAGCCGGAGCTCAACCTCGGTCGGCCCGGCGACCTGCGCGACACCACCACGCCCGCCGCGGCACTCGCTACGCTGCACCGCATCCTGCTGGACGATGTCCTGTCAGGTGATTCGCGCCAACGGCTGCTGGCCTGGATGCGCGGCTGCCTGACCGGCACCGACCGGCTGCGCGCCGGCCTGCCGGCCGGCTGGAGCGCGGGCGACAAGACCGGCAGCGGCAGCCAGGGCGAAAGCAACGACGTCGCGATCCTGTTCCCGCCAGGCCGGCCGCCGCTACTGGTGACCGCGTACTACGTCGCGCCTGCTATCGACGCACACGTACGCAGTGCGGTGCTTGCCGAAGTGGGCCGGATCGCCGCCTCGCTATAGCAAACCCGGGCGCGTTCCAGTTCGCAGGCGCACCGGTGCGGCCTGGCCCTACATCTGCTCCATCGGCAGCACGCGCCGGCGGGTGCGCTCGCGCAGCGAGCAGTCGCGCAGCGTGTCGGCCATTGCCTCCAGGCCCGGGATGCCATAGAGGTACACCGACGACATGCCCGGATCGGACGAGTGCAGGTGCACCTGGCACAGCCCCAGCAGGCGCATCCCCAGCGGCTTGAGCACGTCGAAGTGGTCGACCCGGAACAGCTCCAGGCTGTCGCGGGTCTTGGAGAACAGGCCACGCTCGACCTGCACGCGCTGGGTGGTGACGATGAAGGTGATGCTCAGGCTGCGCACCCAGTAGACCAGCAGCGCCAGGCCGAGCGTGCACACCGCCAGTACGTACTGGCCGAAGCTGTAGATCACCCGCGGATGGCCCGAGTACAGCGTCTGCTCCACCGTGGCCTCGTGCGCGGCGACGTAGCTGTCCAGGTCGGTGCCGCAGTAACGGCATTTGTGCGCGGCGGCCTGGATCAGCTCCGCGCAGGCCGGGCACCGCTTCATCCCTTCTTCCATCGATGTCCCCTCCGCTGCTGGGCCCGGCCGCTGCGGCCAGGTCGGACGAACCGGGATTCTAGCCCGCCGCGCGGCGGCCGGCCCTAAAGCTGCGAGGCGAAGCTGGCGTAGAAGCGGTCGGTAAAACGCTGCGACCACGGCCGGGTGCGCAGGCGCTCCGGCGAAACCGCGTCGGAGACCGCGACGTCACGGTCGAACACGCCGGCCATGTGGCGCGCGAAGCGGCCGTCGTAGACCACGATGTTCGCCTCGTCGTTGAGGTGGAACGAGCGGCTGTCGAAGTTGGCCGAGCCGGCGATGGTGAGATAGTCGTCCACGATCATCAGCTTGCTGTGGAACAGCGACGGGCGGTAGCGGTAGATCTGCGCCCCCGCGTCGAGGAAAGATCCCCAGTAGGTGCGCGAGGCGTCGCCGACCATGTGGCCGTCCACGTGGTCGCCTTCGACGATGATGCGCACCTTCACCCCGCGCGCGAGCGCCGCCAGCAGCGCGCGGCGCGCCGGCTCGTCGGGCACGAAATAGGACGCCTGCAGGTCGATCGACCGCCGTGCGCCGGCAATGGCGAGCAGGAACAGCCGCTGCGCCGTGGAGTCGCCCACGCGGTCGGCGCTGGCGACCACCTGCACCGGCAGGTCGCCCGCCGGCGCGCTCGCCGCCGGCGTCGGCGCCGGCAGCGGCTTGCCGCCGGTGGCCAGCCCGTGCTCCTCGAACACCGCACGCATGCGCGCCACCGCCGGCCCCTGGATGCGGAACATCATGTCGCGCTTCTGCTTGCCGTTGCGGGCGTCGCCCAGCCAGGCATCGTCGATGCCCATGCCGCCGGTGTAGGCGACGCGGTCGTCCACCACCATCAGCTTGCGGTGCGTGCGCTTGTTGAGGCTGGCCAGGTCGCCCAGGCGCAGCGGGCGGAAGAAGCGGAACTCCACCCCCGCCGCGCGCAGCCGCGCCGCGTCCGCCTCGTTGCCGCGCGAACCCATCCAGTCGACCACCATGCGCACCTTCACGCCGGCGCGCGCACGCTCCGACAGCGCCGCCACGAAGGTCTGCGCGATATGGCCGGGGCGCAGGATGTAACTCTCCAGCTCGATGCTTGTCCGTGCCGAACGGATGTCGGCCAGCATGGCCGGGAAATAGGTATCGCCGTTCTG
>NZ_JABFWW010000297.1 GCF_013362045.1 Frateuria sp.
GGTGGCGGCGCGGCGGCCGATGCGATGCGGATGGTCGCCGGCGGCGCAGTCACCGTGATCACCGGCATCTCGGGCCGGGCCGGCGCCGGCGTGGGCGGCGTTGCGGACGCGTTCGGCTGTACCGCGGCGGTGACGACGCTGCCGCGGTGGGTCGGACCCACCCGCTTCGGCGGCGTGCCGCGCACCGGCGGCGGAGGCGGAGGCTCGGGCTTTTCGATCAGGCGCACCTGCAGCGGCGCGGATTTCAGCACCGGCTCTTGCAGGTCGTAGGCGGGACCGAGCACGGCGCCGAACAGCACCAGCAGGTGCACCAGCAGTGTGCCGGCCAGGCCCGCGATGCGCAGCCCGCGCTCGTGGGGGCGTTCGGCGCGCCGGCGACGGTAGACGATGGCCAGCGCGGCAGCGTCGCGCGGCGAGCGCAGCATGACCACCGGACGCGCGTCGGCGGGCGAGTCGCTCGGCTTGTCCGCGGGTGGCAGGGGCATGCGGAAAGTGTAGCTTGCGGGCGGAGCGCGTCAGCGGTGTGGCATGGTGATGACCTACTCCAGCGCCATGCGCTAGGGCTTGCGGCAATGCGCCGGCGGCGGCTTGCCGGCCTGCGCTGCCTCGTCGCATTCGGCGTCGACGGCGCGGTCGGGCGTGTCGACCGGGCAGCCATGCGGCAGCGGCTTGCCGGCGCGGTAGAGGGCGATGCATTCGGACAGCTTGCGCTTGGGCGGTTCGAGTTCTCTGGCCAGCGGCGCCGGCGCCATGCTGAGGCGTTCGTCGCCGTCCTTCCTGGAGGGCGGCGCCGGCTGCATCGCGCAATCGGGCGTGGGGATGCCGAGCAGGGTCTTGCACTTGAGGTGCACGCCGTGGCCGAGGTCGACCGCCTTGTTCTCGCCGGTATGGGTTGCGCGCAGCGCGCCGCGCAAAGTCTGCCCGAGGATGGTCTCGTCCGGTGGCGGGAAGTCCTTGTCGAAGCGCGTGGCCCGGTACTTGACCGGATCGTCGTGGCGCATGACCTGCGCATCGCCCTGCGGCATGCGCTGCACATAGCCGGGCGTGGCTGGCGCACTGGCGGCGGTGGCGGGCAGCAGCGGCTGGCCGGTGCGGTCGAACAGGTGCGGCGCAGGCGCTACCGAGGCCGCCGAAGCGGGCAGGCTCGCCGTCATCGCGCCCTTGGCTGGAGGCTCGTGCGCGACCGGACGGATGACCCTTGGTGGTGGCGGTAGCGGCGGAGGCGGCGCGGGCGCGACCGTGGCGGCCTGCTCGATGAAGCGCACCTGCAGGGCATTGTCCAGCCGCGCATGCACCACCTCGCGCGCGGGCTGCGGCCGCATCTCCCACCAGACGACGACGGCGAACAGGCCATGCAGCGCCAGCATCACCGCGAACGCGAGCCGGGAACGCCATGGCTCGCGCGGCGGCGTGCGTTCTCGCCGCGCCCGCAATAGCGCGCGCGTGTCTTCGTCCAGCGGAGCCAGGCCGTGGCGCGACAGCTCCTGTGCCTTCCAGCGGTGAGGCTCGACCTGCGGCGGGGAAACGATGGGAAAGCTCCTTGCGAACGGGGAGAACGGGCGCTTCATCGTGCCCGCCTTCGCAAGACCGTCACGTGAGCGCTTCGTTCCCGCACGCGTTGCCGCTTGACCGCGCGGGCGGATCGCACAAGGCTACGCAGGCGGCACCCGCCGCACCCCGCCATGACCGCCCCGCCCGCGCCGCATCTCGGCGCCCCAGGACGACCATGACGGCCCGCCATCGTCAGCCGCCTAAGCGCGGCCTCGTGCGGCGCCGCTCATGCCGTGCGAGTCCCGCGCCTCGCCAGGGGAGGGACGTCTCGTGTCGTACAGCACGGAAAACATCCGCAACATCGCGCTCGCCGGCCATGCCGGTGCCGGCAAGACCACCTTGTTCGAGGCCTTGCTGCACGCCGGCGGCGTCATCCAGGCACCGGGGTCGGTCGAGCGCGGTACCACCCAGTCGGACACCGACGTGCAGGAAAAGGCGCGCGGCCATTCGATCGACAGCGCCATCGCCGGCATCGACCGCGGCGGCTGTCACATCAACCTGGTCGATACGGCAGGCTATGCGGATTTCCGCGGCGGCACGCTGTCCGCGTTCGCCGCGGTGGAAACGGTGGCGATCGTGGTCAACGCCACCAACGGCATCGAGCATGGCACGCGCCGCATGATGGAACGCGCACGCGCCCGCGGCCTGGCGCGCGTGCTGGTGGTCAACAAGATCGACTTCGAGGGTGCCCGACTGTCGACGCTGGTGGACATGCTGCGCGAGGAGTTCGGCTCCGAGTGCCTGCCCGTCAACCTGCCCGCGCAGGGCGGCAAGCAGGTGCTGGACTGCTTCTTCCACAGCGAGGGCGCGACCGACTTCTCCTCGCTGGCGGCGGCGCACCAGCAGATCGTCGACCAGGTGGTGGAGATCAACGAGGCGACCATGGGCGCCTACCTCGACAACGGCGAGGCCGCGCTCGGCCGCGAACAGCTGCACGACGCCTTCGAGCAGTGCCTGCGCGAAGGGCACCTGGTGCCGATCTGCTTCGTCAGCGCGCGCAACGGCGTGGGCGTGGCCCAGTTCCTGGAGCTGGCCGAGCGACTGCTGCCCAATCCGGCCGAAGGCAACCCGCCGCCGTTCGTCAACGGCGAGGGCGAGGCGGTCACGGTCAACGCCGACCCGGCGCAACACGTGGTCGCCGACGTGTTCAAGATCGTCAACGACCCGTTCGTGGGCAAGCTCGGCGTGTTCCGCGTGTGGCAGGGCACGATCCGGCGCGACACCCAGCTGTTCGTCGACGACGGCCGCAAGCCCTTCAAGGTCGGCCACCTGTTCCGCTTGAACGGCAGGACGCACGTGGAAATCGAGCAGGCGATTCCGGGCGACATCGCGGCAGTGGCCAAGGTGGAGGAGATCCACTTCGACGCCGTGCTGCACGACTCGCACGAAGAGGACACCATTCGCCTTGCGCCGATGGATTTTCCGCAACCGATGTTCGGCCTGGCGCTGACCCCGAAGCACAAGGGCCAGGAGCAGAAGCTCTCGCAGGCGCTGGCGCGGCTGGCCGAGGAGGACCCGTGCCTGCGCACCGAGCACCACAAGGAACTGAACGAGACGGTGGTGCGCGGGCTCTCCGAGCTGCACCTGAAGGTGATGCTGGAGCGCATGCGCGAACGCTATGGCGTGGAGGTGGAGACCCATCCGCCGCGCATCGCCTACCGCGAGACCATCGCTGCGCACGCCGACGGCCATCACCGGCACAAGAAGCAGACCGGCGGCGCCGGGCAGTTCGGCGAAGTGTTCCTGCGGGTGGACCCGCTCGACCGCGGCGCGGGTTTCCAGTTCGTCGACGAGGTCAAGGGCGGCGTGATCCCCAACCAGTACCTGCCGGCGATCGAAAAGGGCGTGCGCCAGGCGATGGAAACCGGCGCGGTCGCCGGCTACCCGATGCAGGACCTGCGCGTGACCGTGTACGACGGCAAGTACCACCCGGTCGACTCGAAGGAGGTGGCCTTCGTCAGCGCGGGCAGGAAGGCCTTCATGGACGCGGTGGGCAAGGCGCGGCCGATCGTGCTGGAACCGATCGTGGACGTGGAGGTGGCGATTCCGGAGAACAGCGTGGGCGACGTCACCGGCAGCCTCGCCGCCAAGCGTGCACGCATCATGGGCACCAACACGCAGCGCGGCGGCGAGCTGCTGATCCGCGCACAGGCACCCCTGGCGGAGCTGACCGACTACCCGACCGAACTCAAGGCGATGACCGGCGGCCAGGGCCGCTACAGCCTGGACCTTAGCCACTACGAGCCGGTGCCGCCGCCGGTGCAGAAGCAGCTGTCGGAGGCGTGGAAGCCGCATGTGGAGGAGGACTAGCTTTGTGGCTCCCTCATCTCCTCGGAGAGGACAGGGTGAGGGCTGGACTTGCGAGAAAGGCTGTCAGGGATTTGATGTAAAAGGGCAAAGGCAAAAGGCCTCTCGCTCTCCCCAACCCCCTCGCCCGGCTGCGCCGGGGGAGAGGGAGCTTTCAGGCGGCGAGGGCTTCGATCACCGCGTTCGCGAAGGCCGGAATGTCATCGGGCTTGCGGCTGGTGATCAGGTTGCCGTCGCGCACCACCTCGCGGTCTTCCCACTTGGCGCCGGCGTTTTCCAGGTCCTGGCGCAGCGACGGCCACGAGGTGACCTTGCGCCCGTCCACCTGGCCGGCGTTGATCAGCGTCCACGGCCCATGGCAGATCGCCGCGACGGTCTTGCCCGCCTTGGCGAAGGCCTGCACCAGTTCGACCGCGGCCGGCTGCGTGCGCAGCTTGTCGGGATTGATCACGCCGCCGGGCAGCACCAGCGCGTCGAAGTCGGCGGCATCTGCCTCGTCCAGCTTGACGTCCACGGGCACGCTGCCGGCCCAGTCGCCGCCCTTCCAGCCCTTGATGGCACTGGCGTCACCGGGCGCGACCACCTGCACCTGCGCACCGGCTTCCTCCAGCAGGCGCTTGGGCTCGGTAAGTTCTGCATACTCGAAGCCGTCGGTGGCGAGCACGGCAATGGCGCGCCCGCTGAGCTTCTTCGATGGAGTCATGGCGGTCCTCCTGCGATGAAGCAGGAAGGATGGCGCGCAGTGCGTCTTGCGCGCGTCTCGCGAATGTTATGGCTGCCGCGCCCTATCGCTTTCGCACGGAGGCGGCGCAACGGCGATCGCGGCAGCGGCTAGCGCTTGGGCTTGAGCAAGGTCCCAGTGCAGTTGGGCGCGCCGCACAGGCACTGCCACAGCTTCTTCAGCCGAGCGGTGTAGGGCACGTCCAGCACGATGCCGTAGTCGTAGGTGAGCTCCTCGCCCGGCCTGATGTCGCGGATCGCCTCGATCAGCACGCGGTCCCTGCGCGGATCGCCACCTGCGCTCTCCTCGACCACCGCGCGGCAGTTGGGCGCGCAGCTGTGGTTGATCCAGCGCGCGGTGTTGCCCTTGCGGTTGGCGTCGATGATGTAGTCGTCGTTGAGCGTGAACAGGAAGGTGTGGCCGGTCTCGCCGCCGTCGCCGTACATCGCGTCGGCCTCGGCATGGGTCATCAGCGTGCCCTTGTACTCGACGATTTCCTCGCCTTTTTTGATCGGCGCGGTGGCGAACACGCCATTGCCGTGGATGGGGGAGCGGCGGGCGACGTAGCGGCGTTGCATGCGCGGGGAAACCTTCGGACGAAAGACGCCGATGATGCCTGCTCGGCGCGCGCGGCGAAACCGCCGTAACCGCCGCGCCCGCTTGCCGCTGACGCGGATCGCCCGGCTGTGGTTAGAATCGGGAATTCGAACGATCGTTTGGAGAGCCCCGCGATGCGTTTCCTGCGCTGGATCGTCCCGCTGTCGCTTGCCCTGGCCCTGATCGCGTGCGGCCCGCCGCGCAAGAGCGTCTTTCCGCCGACGCTGAGCATCCAGCAACTGGTGCTGCAGCCCGACGGCGCCTGGCGCCTGACCGTGCGCATCCAGAACAACAGCTACGGCGGCATGGATTTCACCAGCCTCGATGCGCAGCTGACGATGGCCGACAGCGTGCCGTTGCGCGTGCACGGGAGCTTCGAGCGCGACATTCCCGCCTTCGCCGGCGACGTGGTGCAGATCGACGTGTTGCCGACCGCGGCCATGAGCAAGGCGCTGTCGGCAAGCGCCGCCAAGGGCAGCGCCGGCGCCCTCGCCTACGCCCTCGCCGGCAGCGTGCGCGCGACGCCCGAGCAGGAAAAGGCGCCGCGCGACTTCGACTTCTCCGGCAAGGACTGGCTCTCGCCCGTGCCCGGCATCGCCCATACCTGGCGTTGATTCACTTCGAGGAACACCGATGACGATCTACAAGGCCCCGCTCGACGACCTGCGCTTCGTACTGCACGACCTGCTCGACGCGGAAGCCACGCTCACCCCGCTCGCCGGCGGCGGCGGCCATACCCGCGACCTGCTCGATGCCGTGCTGGAAGAGGCCGCGCGCTTCAACGAGCAGGTGCTCGCCCCGCTCAACGCCTCCGGCGATGCCGAGGGCTGCCACTTCGACAAGGCCACCGCCACGGTGACCACGCCCAAGGGCTTCAGGGAGGCCTACCGCACCTACGTCGAGGGCGGCTGGGCCGGCCTGACGAGTCCTGAGGCGCTGGGCGGCCAGGCGCTGCCGGAGGTGATCGGCGTGGCGATGAAGGAGATGCTCGACTCGGCCAACCTCGCCTGGGGCAACTACCCGCTGCTCAGCCAGGGCGCCGCGCACGCGCTGCAGCTGCACGGCGACGACTGGCAGAAGGAGGTGTTCCTCAAGCCCATGATCGAGGGCCGCTGGTGCGGCAGCATGTGCCTGACCGAGCCGCAGGCCGGTTCCGACCTGGGGTTGCTCAAGACCCGCGCCGAACCCGCCGCCGACGGCAGCTACCGGGTCAGCGGCACCAAGATCTTCATCACCGCCGGCGAGCACGACCTCACCGACAACATCGTGCACCTGGTGCTGGCGCGCCTGCCCGACGCCCCGGCGGGCAGCCGCGGCATCTCGCTGTTCGTGGTGCCCAAGTTCAAGGTCGCGCGCGACGGCGCCATGCGCGAGCGCAACGCGGTCGCCGCCGGGGCGATCGAGCACAAGATGGGCATCCACGGCTCGCCCACCTGCGTGATGAACTTCGACGGCGCCGAGGGCTGGCTCATCGGCCAGCCGCACAAGGGCCTGTTCGGCATGTTCACCATGATGAACGCCGCACGCCTGGCGGTCGGCGTGCAGGGCATCGGCCTGGCCGAGCGCGGCCTGCAGAACAGCCTCAACTATGCGCGCGAGCGGCTGCAGGGCCGCGCGCTGAGCGGTCCGGCGCAGCCGGACAAGCCGGCCGACCCGCTGCTGGCGCACCCGGACGTGCGCCGCATGCTGCTGACCCAGCGCGCCATCGTCGAGGGCGGTCGCGCACTGATGCTCTACGCCGCGCTGCAGCTGGACATCGAGGAGCGCGCCAGCGACGAAGCGGCGCGGGCGAAGGCCGGCGAGCTGGTGGCGTTCCTGATCCCGATCGTCAAGGGCGTGCTGACCGAGCTGGCGCAGGAGAGCGTCAAGGAGGCCGTGCAGGTTTATGGCGGCCACGGCTACATCGCCGAGAACGGCGTGGAGCAGTTCGTGCGCGACGCCCGCATCATCACGCTGTACGAGGGCACCACGGGCATCCAGGCGATGGACCTGCTGGGCCGCAAGATCGTGCAGCTGAAGGGCGCCGGCTTCCGGCATTTCCTCGAGGAGATCGGCGGCTTCTGCCAGCGCCATGCGGGCGATGCCACGCTAGCCGAATTCGTCGCGCCGCTGGGCAAGGCGGCCAGGGAATGGCAGGCGCTGACGATGGCGCTGGCCGAGCGCGCGCAGGCCAACCCGGAGGAACTGGGCGCCGCCGCGGTGGATTACCTCTACTACTCAGGCTATGTCGCGCTGGCCTACATGTGGGCACGCAGCGTGGCCGCGGCCGACGCAGGCACGCAATCGGCGGCGCTCAAGCAGGCCAAGCGCGACACCGCACGCTTCTACTTCGCCCGCCTGCTGCCGCGCTGCGCGGTGCATCGCGCGGCGATCGAGGCCGGCGTGGCCAGCATCCCGGCGATCGCCTGAACACCGAACGCAGGGTGGGCTTCAACCCACCCTGGCGGGACGGAGCGGTCGGCTCAGGCCCGGCCTGGGCCCGCTTTCAGACGCGCCAGATCACGCTGGCGAAGCGACCGCTGTTCGCGCCGTCGCGGCGATAGGAATAGAACCGCTCGTCGGCGAGCGTGTCGAAGCCCCCTCCATGGATGCGCGTCATGCCTACCGCGGCGAGCCGCTGCCGCGCCAGGCCCGCCAGGTCGCATTGCCAATGGCCCGGGCGTGTCGCCGTGAAACAGGCGGCCGCCTCCGGGTTCCATCCGGCGAAGGACGCGCGCACCTCCTCGCCCACCTCGTAGGACGCGGCGCCGATGCATGGCCCCAGCCAGGCGAGCAGGCGCGCCGGCGGCGTGTCCATCGCGGCGATGGTCGCCTCCAGCACGCCCGCGGCCAGACCACGCCAGCCGGCATGCGCGGCGCCGATGCGCGCGCCGTCCTCGCTGCAGAACAGCACCGGCAGGCAATCGGCGGTGAGGATGGCCAGCACGGTGCCGGGCAGGTGCGCCACCGCCGCATCCGCCTGCGGCTCGTCGTCGCTGGCCAACGGCCCAAGCTGCGCCACCGTGGTGCCGTGCACCTGCCGCAGCCAGCGGGGCTCGGACGGGAGGTCGAGTGCATGGCGCAGCGCATCGCGGTTGCTCGCCACCGCCTCGGCGCCGTCGCCACTGCGCAGGCCGAGGTTGAAGCGCGCGTAGGGACCGGTCGAGACGCCGGGCCCGTGGCGGGTGGTCACTGCCGCGTGCACGCCACGCGGCGCGGGCCAGTCGGGAAGGATCCAGGGTTCGGTCATGGGGATGGCGTCACTGGGAGCGCCAAGCATAGCCTGAAGCTCTGCTCTCTCCCTCGGCGCAGCCGGGGGAGAGGCTATGCATCACTGCGACGGAGCTACACCACGCCCTCTCCTGCGGCTCCGCCGAGGGAGAGGGCCGGGGAGAGGGGGAGGCCTTTCGTTACCGCACGAAGGAACGAGGCGGCTAAAGCTCGCGCTGCTCCAGCGCATCGACCCGCAAGCTGGCGATCAGCGCCTCCATGTCCGCCGGACGCTTCGCCTCGAACGCCAGCGCCTCGCCCGTCACCGGATGCTCGAACGCCAGCCGCTCGGCATGCAGCGCCTGCCGCCGGAAGCCGCGCAGCGCCGCGACCAGCTCCGGCGTGGCGCCCTTGGGAAGCCTCAGCCCGCCGCCGTAGAGCGGGTCGCCGACCAGCGGATGGTGAATGTGCGCCAGGTGCACGCGGATCTGATGCGTGCGCCCGGTTTCCAGGTTGCACTGGATCAGGCTGTGTGCGCGAAAGCGCTCGCGCAGGCGGTAATGGGTGACGGCGTGCTTGCCGTCCTCCTCGTCGCGCACCGCCTGGCGCAGGCGGTCGCCCATGTGCCGGCCGATCGGCGCGTCGATCGTGCCGCCGGCCACCAGGGTGCCGACCACCACCGCCTCGTACTGCCGTTCGACCGCGTGGCGCGAAAGCATCTCCACCAGCGCGGTATGGGCGGCCAGCGACCTGGCTACCACCATCAGGCCGGAGGTGTCCTTGTCCAGCCGGTGCACGATGCCGGCACGCGGCAGCTCGGCCAGCCTCGCGTCGTGGTGCAGCAGCGCATTCAGCAGCGTGCCGGCTGGATTGCCGGCGCCGGGATGCACCACCAGGCCGGCCGGCTTGTCCAGCACCAGCAGGTGCTCGTCCTGGTGCACGATGGCCAGCGCGATGTCTTCCGGCGCGCTTTCCACCTCGTTCACCAGTTCGGCTTCCAGCCGCACCTGCTCGCCGCCGCGCAGCAACTGGCGCGGCGGCGCGGCAGCGCCATCGAGCGTCACCGCGCCGGCCTTGATCCAGCTGGCCAGGCGCGAGCGCGAATAGTCCGGGAACATCTCGGCCAGCGCCTGGTCGAAACGCCGACCTGCCGCCGCCAGGGGCACCTGCGCCTCGTGCCGGATGACGGTCATGCCGTCCTCCCCGGGGGGCGCGCGGTTTGGGCTATCATCCGTTCGATCACATACATAGAAACGTCCCACATGCGCGTCATTTTCAAATTGCCGGTCGTGCTCGTCCTGGGCCTGTCGCTGGGCGCCTGCTCGTTGTTCGGCCACAAGCGCGAGTCCATCGACACCATGCCGGTGGAGAAGCTCTACGCCAAGGCGCACGACGACCTGATGAACGGCGACTACGCCGCGTCCACCAAGGACTACCAGCGCCTGATCGCGCGCTTCCCGTCCGGCGACTACAACGAGCAGGCGCAGCTGGAGCTGGCCTATTCGCAGTACAAGGACAACCAGCCGGACGACGCGTCCTCGACGATCAACCGCTTCATCAAGACCTATCCGACCCAGAAGCACGTCGATTATGCCTATTACCTGCGCGGCCTGATCAATTTCGACCGCACCAGCGGCGTGATCGAGCGCTACATCTCGCGCGAGGGTTCGCAAGTGCGCCGCGACCAGGCCTACAACCTGCAGGCCTTCGACGACTTCTCTGAGCTGGCGCGCCGCTTCCCCGACAGCGCCTACACCGCCGATGCGCGCCAGCGCATGATCTACCTGCGCAACGTGCTGGCGCAGTACGAGATCAACGTGGCCGAGTTCTACCTGCGCAACAAGTCCTACGTGGCTTCGGCCGACCGTGCGCAGTACGTGATCGAACACTACCAGCAGGCGCCGCAGACCGGCGATGCGCTGGCCATCCTCACCCGCAGCTACCTGGCACTCGGCCAGAAGCCGCAGGCGGAGAACGTGCGCAAGGTGCTTGCGCTCAACTATCCGAACCACCCGTACCTGACCGATCCGAAGTGGCCGCATGCGCCCTCGACCCTGCGCAAGATGGTTCCGTTCTCCGGCCATCATTGAAAACCCAGCAAACGAAAAGGCCGGCGAGCGATCGCCGGCCTTTTTTGTGGGCGGCCGCGTTCCCTTGCCGGCGCCACGCCTGCGCTCAGCGCGCCCTGCGGGTGCTCACTTCCAGCCCGAGGTGATCGGGTAGCGGCGCTCGCGGCCGAAGGCGCGGGTGGTCACGCGCGGCCCGGGAGCTGCCTGGCGGCGCTTGAACTCGTTGCGCAGCACCAGGCTGGCGACACGATGCACGGTATCGGCCGGGAAGCCCTGCGCGACGATCTCCGCTTGCGATTGCTCGCCTTCGATGAATCGCTGCAGGATGCCGTCAAGCTCATCGTAGGACGGCAGCGAGTCCTGGTCGGTCTGGTTATCGCGCAATTCGGCCGAGGGGGGACGATCGATCACGGCCGGAGGGATGATCCAGGGGTGCGGAGACAAAGCCTCGCCCTCCGTGTTCCCCATCTGGTTGCGCCAGCGCGCCAGCCGGTACACCACCGTCTTGTAGACGTCCTTGAGCGGTGCGTAGGCACCGCACATGTCGCCGTACAGCGTGGCGTAGCCCACCGCCATCTCGCTCTTGTTGCCGGTGGAGAGCAGCAGCCGGCCATGCTTGTTGGACAGCGCCATCAGCATCACGCCGCGGGTGCGCGACTGCAGGTTCTCCTCCGCAAGGTCGCTGCCCTTGCCGGCGAAGGCCGGCGCCAGCGCGGCAAGGAAGCTGCGGTAGGTGGGCTCGATGTCGATGACGTGGTAGGTCACCCCCAGGCGCACGGCCTGCTCGCTCGCGCCGTCGAGCGACAACCGCGAGGTGTATCGCGTGGGCATCATCACCGCGGTGACCCGATCGGCGCCCAGGGCATCGACCGCCAGCGCCAGCGTCAGCGCCGAATCGATGCCGCCGGACAGGCCCAACAGCACGCCGGGGAAACCATTCTTGTCGATGTAGTCGCGGATGCCGCGCGTCAACGCCGCGTACAGCACGGCTTCCGGACGCGCGTCGGTCGCCACCGGCCATTGCTCGGCAGCCAGCGTGCGGCTGGACGGATCGAAGGTAGCCCACAGCAGGGCGTCGACGAACGCGGGGGCGCGCGCGGCGATCGTGCCGTCGCCGTTCACCAGCAGCGTGGCGCCGTCGTAGACCACCTCATCCTGGCCGCCGACCAGGTTGAGGTAGGCGATCGCGCAGCCGGTTTCGCGCGCGCGCGCGATCAGCTGCTGTTCGCGCGCGGCCTGCTTGGCGTCGTCCCAGGGCGAAGCATTGATGACCACGATGAGTTCCGCACCGCCCGCCGCCGCCTTCGCCGCCGGCTCCGGTTCCCAGATGTCCTCGCAGATCAGGTAGCCGATCCGCACGCCGTTGATCGTGCCGGTGGCACTGGCATGGCCCGGGCGGAAGTAGCGCTTGTCGTCGAACACGCCGTAGTTGGGGAGCGCCTGCTTGTGCGCGATGCATTCGATGCGCCCCTCGCGCAGCAGCGCGGCGGCGTTGTAGACCTCGCCCTCGCTGTGTGGAAACCCGACCAATGCGGCGATGCCGTCGGTGCCTTGCGCCAGCGAGGCGATCGCCTCGTTGCAGGCCTGCAGGAAACTCGGACGGATCAGCAGGTCCTC
>NZ_JABFWW010000093.1 GCF_013362045.1 Frateuria sp.
GGGCGGGCCGTCGGGCGGCTACCGCACGCTGGTCTATGTCTCCTGCCAGGACTGCGCGGTGGAGGCGGGCCGGGTGTCCGCCCACGGCGGCACCGTCGTGAAGGACAAGTTCGCCATCGGACCCTACGGATTCATTGCGCTGGCCACCGATACCGAAGGCACCATGATCGGCCTGCACTCCATGCAGTGAACCGCGCGGGAACGTGCGCGCCGCCTCAGAGGCGGCTGTAGGACCACGACTGCATGCGTCCGCCCCTGTACGGCATCACGCCGTGGAACGGCCGCGGGTCGCCGTCGAACACCAGCGGCAGGAAGTGGCGGTCGCCCTCCCACATCGGCAGTTCCATCAGCCGCGCGCGCGGCACCCATTCCAGCGTGCCTTCGTGGTTGCCGGCGTGGCAGGTGCCCTCGAAGCCGTCGATGAGGAAGATGAAGCCCAGCCAGTCCTCGCCCTGCTTGCCGAAGCCGGGCCAGTTGAGCGTGCCGCGCAGGCGCATCGAGGTGCATTCGATGCCGGCCTCCTCGCGGATCTCGCGGCGCATGCAGGCGGCGATGTCCTCGCCCGGCTCCATCTTGCCTCCCAGGCCGTTGTACTTGCCCAGGTGCTGGTCGTCCGGCCGCGCGTTGCGGTGGATCATCAGCACGTGCCCGCGATCAGGCGAGAGCACGTAGCCGAGCGTAGCGACGATGGGGGTGTAGGTCATGACAGCCGTGCGGGGAAAAGCGCAAGTCTAGCGCCCGCGCATGCGACCTGCGGCCGGGTGCATGAACGCCCGGCCGCCCCGGACTTGCACCGGCCGCAGTCGGGCGGCGACCATCGGAGGCATGCCCCGTTTTGCGCCCGCCCCCGTTCGCCCATGCCGCCTGGCCTGGCTGTCGCTGCCGCTGCTCGCCGCGCTGGCCGGCTGCGCGCCGCCGGCCAAGGCGCTGGACGGCGAGGAGCGCGCGTTCGAAGGCCAGAACTACCAGGTGGTCAGCATCGACCTGAAGCGGGAGCCGCTGACGCTGCACTGGCGCGCGCCGGACAGCGGCGAACCGTTCGGCGACATCGAGAGCCTGCGCCAATGGGGCCAGCAGCGCGGCCGCCGGCTGCTGTTCGCGGCCAACGCAGGCATCTATGACGGCACATCGAAGCCGCTGGGCCTCTACGTGGAAAACGGCAGGACGCTGGTGCCGCTGAACCTGGCGCACGGCAACCCGGCCTCGGGCAACTTCTCGCTGCTGCCCAACGGCGTGTTCGCGATCTACCCGGACGGCCACGCGGAAGTGCAGACCAGCGCCGCCTTCAAGGCCGACGGGCGCAAGCCGCAGTGGGCCACGCAGTCCGGGCCGATGCTGGTGATCGACGGCCAGCTCAACCCGGCCTTCGTGCATGACTCGGACAGCCTCAAGTGGCGCAGCGGCGTGTGCGCGCGCACGCCGCACCGGGTGGTGTTCGCGGTGAGCGAGGCGCCGGTCAACTTCCACGCCTTCGCGCGGCTGTTCCGCGACGAGCTGGGTTGCCGCGACGCGCTGTTCCTCGACGGCACGATCTCGCAGTTCTACCTCGACGGCGAGGGCTACGCCGGCGCGCCCGCCTTCATGGTCAAGCCCTACGCCGGCATCTTCGCGGTGTTCGCGCCCGAATGAGCCGGCGCCGCTACCGCTGGTGGCGCGGCCTGCTGCTGGCCGTGCTGGCGCTGCTGATGGCGGCGCTCGCGGCGGGCTGGTACCTGCTTGCCGGCAGCCGCGCGCGGCTGGACGGCCAGCTGCGAGTGGCCGCGCTCGCAGCGCCGGTGACGATCACCCGCGATGCCAACGGCAGCGTCACGCTCGACGCACGCAGCCGTGCCGATGCCACTTTCGCGCTGGGCTTCGTGCATGCGCAGGAGCGTTTCTTCGAAATGGACCTGATGCGCCGCGTCGCCGCCGGCGAGCTGGCCGAGCTGGTCGGCCCGGCCGCGCTCGGCAGCGACCTGGACATCCGCCGCCACCGCCTGCGCGCCGTGGCGCAGGCGGCCTACGCGGCGATGCCGCCGGGCGAGCGGCAACTGCTGGATCGCTACCGCGACGGCGTCAACGCGGGGCTGGCCGACCTGCGCAAGAAGCCCTGGGAGTACTTCCTGCTCGGCAGCGAGCCCAAGCCCTGGCGTTCGGAAGACAGTGCGCTGGTGATCGGCGCGATGTACCTGGACCTCAACGGCCACGGCCGCAACCTGCGCGAGCTGGAGCTTGCGCGCATGCACGCGGCGCTGCCCGCGCCGCTGGTCGATTTCCTGCTCGCGCCCGACCCGGACTGGGAGGCGCCGCTGAGCGGCAGCCTGTCGCGCCCACCGGTGGTGCCCGATGCGTCGGTGTTCGACCTGCGCAAGGGGCGCTCGGCCGCGGCCAGCGTGGCGCAGCTCTCCGCCGCGCTCGCGCCGGCGCTGGAGGGCCGCCATCCCGGAAGCAACAGTTTCGCCGTGGCCGGCGCGCTCACCGACACCGGCGCGGCCATGCTCGCCAACGACATGCACCTGGGCCTGCGCGTGCCCGACATCTGGTTCCGCACACGGCTGCGCTATCCGGACGCCAGCGCGCCCGGCGGCACGCGCGACGCGGTCGGCGTCAGCCTGCCCGGCACCCCGGCGCTCGTCGTCGGCTCCAACGGCCAGGTCGCCTGGGGTTTCACCAACAGCTATGGCGATTGGCTGGACTGGGTACGGGTCACGCGCGACGGCGCCGAGCCATCGCGCTACAAGGTGCCCGAAGGCTGGGCGCGGATCGAGCGCCACGCCGAACGCATCCGCGTCAAGGGCGAACCCGACCGCGTGCTGGATGTGGAGGACACCCGCTGGGGCCCGATCCTCGCCAGGGATACCGACGGCACGCCGCTGGCGCTGGCCTGGATCGGCGACCGCCCGCATGCCTACAACCTCAACCTGATGCAGCTCGAGCGCGCACCGAACGTGGCCGCCGCGCTCGCGCTGGCGCCAACCCTGGGCATGCCGCCGCAGAACCTGCTGGCCGCCGACCGCGAGGGCCACATCGGCTGGACCATCGCCGGCAACGCGATCCCCTTGCGCGGCGCCGGCAGCGACCCGCTGCTGCCGGCGGACTGGTCGACCCCCGGCAGTGGCTGGCAGGGCTGGGCCGCGGCGTCGCAGTACCCGCGCGTGGTCGACCCGGCGCAGGGACGGCTGTGGACGGCCAACAACCGCACGGTCGGCGGCACGGCTCTGGAGCTGCTCGGCAACGGCGGCCACGACCTGGGCGCGCGTGCACAGCAGATCCGCGACGACCTGGGCGCGCATGGCGCGTTCACCACCGGCAACCTGCTCGACATCCAACTGGACAACCGCGCGCTGCTGCTCACGCCCTGGCAGCGGCTGCTGCAGGACACGCTCTCCGGTGCGCGCGATCCCGCGCTTCGCCAGTTGCGCGCACTGACCGCCAACTGGCGCAACCGCGCCGCACCCGACAGCGTGGACTACCGGCTGGTGCGCGCCTTCCGCGACGAGGTGCATCGCGCGGCGCTGTCCCCGTTCGTGGCGCGGGTCAAGGCGCGCTATCCGGATTTCGCCTGGCCCGCCGGCGGCGACTCCGAAGCGGCGGTGTGGTCGCTGCTGCGCGACCAGCCGGCCTGGCTGCTCGATCCGCGCTACCGCATCTGGAACGCGCTGCTGCTCGATGCCGCGCGCCGCGTGGCCACCGTGCTGGGTGCAGAGCCGGGCGGACTGCCCGCGCGCAGCTGGGGCGAGGTCAACCGCAGCGACATCCGCCACGCGCTCTCGCCGGCGCTGCCCGGCGTGCTGGCGCATTTCCTGGACATGCCGGACGAACCCTTGCCCGGCGACGCCAACATGCCGCGCGTGGCTGCGCCCGGGTTCGGCGCCTCCGAACGGCTGGCCGTGTCGCCCGGGCACGAGGCCCAGGGCATCCTGGAAATGCCCGGCGGCCAGGCCGACAACCCGCTGTCGCCCTACTACGGCGCCGGCCACGCCGACTGGGTCGAAGGCCGCCCCACGCCGCTGCTGCCGGGGCCGGCGAAGTGGACGCTGGTGTTGCAACCGGGGAAGCCGTAGTCCGAGGGCTCGGTCGTGGTTCCCGGCATGCGCCTTCGGCGAAGCAGGGGCAGAAGTGCCAAAGGCCTCCCCCTCTTCCCAACCCTCTCCCCGGCTATGCCACGGGAGAGGGAGCTTTACGGCAACTCGTAGTCGAAACCGTATTCGTGTTGCCCTCGTTCGATGCGGATGGTCAGCTCGCCGCGGATGCCCGCCAGTTCGCCGGTACCCGAATCGGGCACCACCGTCACGCGCATGCTGGGCGTGCCACGGTCCATCAGGCCGAAGTGCATCAGCACGAAGCTGCCCTGCCGGCCGTGCAGCGCGCCCGAGATGCGCTCGATCGCCACGTAGCCGGCCGAGCCGGTCACCACGGTGCCCGCCGACAGCATTTCGCCCAGGCTGCTCGCCTGCAGGTCGCCCTGGAACTGCTTGTCGATGGTCATGCGCCCCAGCTGGGCGGGCTCGATGCCGGGCGCGGCCGGCTGCGGGGCGAGTTTCACGTCGAAGGTTCCGCTGGCGTGCATGGTGGCTCCGGGCAAAGTCGATGGGGCGATGATGGCGCAGGCGCAGCCTGCCCTACCATCGCCTTCCATTGCAGCGCAGGAGCGGCATCCATGATTGGAAAAACGCGACGGCCATGACGGCGGGCCTGGGCCAACCGCGCGGCGTGCTGCACCGGCTGCCGAGCGGCGACATGGAGCATCGCCGGCATGCGCCCGACCCCGCGCTGGCGCCCTTCGTCGAGCACTACTGGCGCGTGCGCTGGGACCTTGGCGGGCAGCCGCCGCAGACGCAGGAAACCCTGCCGCATCCGAACGTGTACCTGGTGATCGAGCGCGGCCAGACGGCCATCCATGGCGTGCACCAGGGGCGTTTCGTGCGAGTGCTGGAGGGCCGCGGCTGCGTGTTCGGCGTCAAGTTCCGCGTGGGCGGCTTCCATGCCTTCCTGCGCCGTCCGGTGTCGACGCTGGCCGACCGCTCGCTGCCGGTCACCGCCGTGCTGCCCGACGCCGGCACACTCGAAGCGGACGTACTCGCCTGCGAGGCGATGGAGGCGATGGCCGCGGTCGCCGACCGCCATCTGCTCGCCCACCTGCCGACGCCAGACCTGCAGGCCGTTCGGCTGGCGGCGCTGGTCGCGCAGGTCGCCGCCGATCCGGCATTGCTCTCGGTGCAGGCCCTGGCCGACCGCGCCGGCCTGACCATGCGCAGCCTGCAGCGTCTGTTCGACCGCTACGTGGGCGTGCCGCCCAAGTGGGTGATCAACCGCTACCGCCTGCACGAGGCGATCGCGCGGGTGCAGGACGGCCGCGCGGTGGACTGGGCCGAGCTCGCGCTGTCGCTGGGCTATTTCGACCAGGCGCATTTCATTCGCGACTTCACGCGGCTGGTCGGCCGCCCGCCGGGCGACTACGCGCGCCGCGAAGGATCGCGCTGAAACATGTCGAATTCACCGGCCGTGGGCCGTCGTGTCAACGCAAGCCGGCGACTGCCGGCGTCAACGGGAGCGACGTATGCGATGCATGGTGATGGTCCGCGCGACGGCCGAATCGGAAGCGGGCGTGATGCCCAGCCAGCAGCTGCTGGAGCAGATGACGGCGTTCAATGAGGAACTGGTGAAGGCCGGCGTGATGCTGGCCGGCGAGGGGCTCAAGCCCAGCTCGCAGGGCAAGCGCATGTACTTCGCCGATGGCCGCCGCCGCGTGGTCGACGGGCCCTTCGCCGAAGCGAAAGAGCTGATCGCAGGTTTCTGGCTGTGGCAGGTGCGCTCGATGGACGAGGCGCTGGAATGGGCGCGCCGCTGCCCGGCGCCGTTCGAGGGCGAATGCGCCATCGAGATCCGTCCGCTGTTCGAGGCCGACGACTTCGGCGAGGCGATGACGCCGGAACTGCGCGCTGCGGAGGACCGCATGCGCGGCGAAATCGCCGGGAGAGCCTGACATCCCGTCCAGCCGGTCGGTGGGCTTGCCGCCTGCCGCACGCGATGGTCTGATCGGCGGCATGAGCCAAGCCGACACCCACCGTGCCATCGAAACCGTCTGGCGCCTGGAGGCGCCCAAGCTGGTCGCCGCACTGATCCGCGTCGTGCGCGACATCGACCTTGCCGAGGAGCTGGCGCAGGACGCGCTGGTGGCCGCCCTGGAGCGATGGCCGTCGGCCGGCGTGCCGGACAACCCCGGCGCCTGGCTGATGACCGCTGCCAAGCGGCGCGGTATCGATCTGCTGCGGCACAGGCAGCTGGTCGAGCGCAAGCACGCCGCGCTGGATGGCGATCCGGAGCATGAGGCGTTCACCATGCCCAACCTGGAAGCGCTCGACGACGACATCGGCGACGACCTGCTGCGGCTGATCTTCACCGCCTGCCACCCGGCGCTGTCGACCGAGGCGCAAGTCGCGCTGACCCTGCGCCTGCTCGGCGGCCTCACCACCGGGGAAATCGCCCGCGCATTCCTCGCCACCGAGCCCACCATCGCCCAGCGCATCGTACGCGCCAAGCGCACGCTCGCCGACAAGCGCGTGCCTTTCGAGGTGCCGCGCGGCGAGGAGCTGTCCGAGCGCCTTGCCGCCGTGCTGGGCGTGATCTACCTCATCTTCAACGAGGGCTATACCGCGACCGCCGGCGACGACTGGATGCGCCCGGCGCTGTGCGAAGAGGCGCTGCGCCTGGGCCGCACGTTGGCCGGGCTGATGCCGCGCGAGCCCGAAGTATTGGGCCTGCTTGCGCTGATGGAGATCCAGGCTTCGCGTGCGCATGCCCGCGTGGATGCGCAGGGCCGACCGGTACTGCTGCTGGAGCAGAACCGCGCGCTGTGGGACCAGTTGCTGATCCACCGCGGGCTGGATGCGCTGGAGCGCGTGCGCAGGCTGCTGGCCGCTATCGCCGCCTGCCACGCGCGCGCCGCCACCGCCGAGGCGACCGACTGGCGGCGGATCGCCGCGCTCTATGCCACGCTTGCCCGCGTCGCGCCGTCGCCGGTGGTGGAACTCAACCGCGCCGTCGCCGTGGCCATGGCCGAAGGGCCGGCCGCCGGCCTGGCGATGGTCGATGCGCTGGCCGATGCGCCGGCGCTCGCCAACTACCACCTGCTGCCCGCGGTGCGCGGCGATCTGCTGGCCAAGCTCGGGCGGGCCGACGAGGCGCGCATGGCGTTCGAGCGGGCGGCCGCGATGACGCAGAATGCTCAGGAGCGGGCCGTGATGCTGGAGCGGGCGGCCGGATGCGGGGCGAAGGTCGCGTCGTAGGCGAAGCTGTCGCAAGGGGTCTTGCCGCAACCCATTGCCCCTCTCCCCCCGCCCCACCGGGGGAGAGGGTTGAGTGAGGGGGAGGCCCTTGGCCTTAAACCAGCAGCCTTTCGCAGATCGCCTGGTAAAGAGCAGGCAAGCGCTCCAGGTCCGCCACCGCCACATGTTCGTCCACCTTGTGGATGGTCGCGTTGACCGGCCCCAGTTCCACCACCTCGGCGCCGAGCGGCGCGATGAAGCGGCCGTCGGAGGTGCCGCCACCGGTGCTCTGCTCCGGTTCCGCGCCGCACAGTTCCCGACAGACCGCCCGCGTGGTTTCGCGCAGCCGTCCGCCGGCCGCACTCAGGAACGGCTCGCCGGAAAGGTTCCAGTCCAGCTGCCAGGCCAGGCCATGGCGGTCGAGGATCGCCTCGGTGCGCGCGCGCAGATCCGCGGCCGTGCTGGCGGTGGAGTAGCGGAAGTTGATCTGCGCGACCAGCGTTCCGGGAATCACGTTGGTGGCGCCGGTGCCGGCGTTGAGGTTGGACACCTGGAACGAGGTCGGCGGAAAATCGGCGTTGCCCTCGTCCCAGCGCGTGGCGGCCAGTTCCGCCAGCGCCGGCGCGAAGGCGTGGATCGGGTTGTCCGCCTTCTCCGGATAGGCCACGTGGCCCTGCACGCCGCGCACGGTGAGCGCGGCCGAAAGCGAGCCGCGCCGGCCGACGCGGATCAGGTCGCCCAGCCGCTCCTTCGAGGATGGCTCGCCGACCACGCACCAGTCGATGCGCTCGCCGCGCGCGCGGAAGGCCTCGGCCACGCGACGCACGCCATCGAGGTTGGTGGGACCTTCCTCGTCGCTGGTCAGCAGCAGCGCGACGCGGCCGGCGTGGTCCGGGTGCGCGGCGACGAAGCGCTCCAGCGCCACCGCCATGGCGGCGACCGAGCCCTTCATGTCCGCCGCGCCGCGGCCGTATAGGCGTCCATCGCGCAACGCCGGCTCGAAAGGCGGCGAGGCCCAGGCATCCTCGGGGCCGCTGGGTACCACGTCGGTATGCCCCAGGAACACCAGCGTCGGGCCGCCGCTGCCGTGCGTGGCCCAGAGATTGTCCACTTCGCCGTGGCGCAGCTGCTCGACTGCGAAGCCGGCGCGCGCCAGGCGTCCGGCGATCAGCGCCTGGCAGCCGGCGTCCTCGGGCGTCACCGAGCGGCGGCTGATCAGATCATGCGTGAGGTCGAGCACGTCGCTCATGGACTGGACACCCTGGATGGCTACTTGCCGAACAGCTTCTTGAAGCCATTGTCGGTGAAGCCCACGCTCACCGAGCCATCGTCCCGCACCACCACCGGCCGGCGCACCAGCGCGGGATATTCCTTCAGCAGCAGCGTCCACTCCGGGTCGCTGTCCGGGTTCTTGCGCTGCGGCAGCAGGTTGCGCCAGGTGGTGCCGGCCTTGTTGACCAGCTTCTCCCAGCCGCCCAGCTGCTGCGCCCAGGCCTTGAGCGTGGCCGCCGGTACCGGATCTGCGCGGTAATCGACGAAGTCGTGCGGCACCTCGAAGCGGGCGAGCCAGTTGCGCGCCTTCTTGCAGGTGTCGCAGTTGGGTAGGCCGTAGAGGGTGGTCATGTGCGGCGCTCCAGACGTGCCGCATCGACGCGGCGGATCAGGTTTTCGGCGATGGCATTGCGTGCAAACGGATTCAGCTGGAACGTCTTCATACGCGGAATGAATGTAATTTCGTCGCCGAAATCGCCGGGCGTGCGCAGGCGAAGCGTCAGCCGCCTGGGGCTGGTGGCTTGGCTCATGCTTACGTTCATCACGTCGGTCAGTGGCACGCGCCGTTCGACGGATCCCTTGCGCACCAGCAGATAACCGCCGCCGTCGCGCACTTCGTCGGCCAGGTCCCAGACCAGCTTGCGAAAGAGGAAATAGCCGAAAATCATCATGAGCAGCGGCTGGATGACGAATATCGGTTGGCGCTGGACACCATGGAGGAGGCCTACAACCAGGAACACCGTCAGGAATGCGAACCAGAATCCCGGGAAAACGACCTTGAAGAAGAACGTGCCGCCGTAAGAAATCTTTTCCATTCCCAGGGTCTCCGTGGCTTCACTTCACTCGCCGCTGCGCAGCAGTTCGTTGATCGACGTCTTCCCGCGCGTCTTCTCGTCGACCCGCTTGACGATCACCGCGGCGTACAGGCTGTGGCTGCCGTCCTTGGCCGGCAGGCTGCCGGCCACCGCCACGCTGCCGGCCGGGATGCGGCCGTAGCTGACTTCGCCCGTGGCGCGGTCGTAGATGCGCGTGGACTGGCCCAGGAACACGCCCATGCCGATCACGCTGCCCTTCTCCACCACCACGCCCTCGACCACCTCCGAGCGCGCTCCGATGAAGCAGTCGTCCTCGATGATGGTCGGGTTGGCCTGCAGCGGTTCCAGCACGCCGCCGATGCCGACGCCGCCGGACAGGTGCACGCGCGCGCCGATCTGCGCGCAGGAGCCGACCGTGGCCCAGGTGTCGACCATCGTGCCCGCGCCGACGTAGGCGCCGATGTTGACGTAGCTCGGCATCAGCACCGCGTCCCTGGCGATGTGCGCGCCGCGGCGCACCAGCGCGCCGGGCACCACGCGCGCGCCAAGACTTTCCAGTTCCATGTCGTTGCCGTGGCCGAAGCGCAGCGGAACCTTGTCGAAGGCCAGCGCCGGGCCGCCGTCGACCACGCGGTTGCCGTTGATGCGGAAGTACAGCAGCACCGCCTTCTTCAACCACTGGTTGACCTTCCAGCCGCCCTGCCCGTCCGGCTCGGCCACGCGCTGCTCGCCGGACTCCAGCAATTCCATCACCTGCGCCAGCGCGGGGCGCAGGTGGGTTTCGATCTCGCTCTGGCTGAGCTCGTTGCGGCGCGCGAAGGCGTCGTCGATCAGGGTGTCGATGGAGGGCATGGGTGGTCCGTCTGCAAAAACGTCGCGCAACGCGGCGCGGGACGGGCAAGTATACGGAGGGCGGCACTGCCGCGCGCCCGATTCCGGTGCCGGCCGCAGCCCACCGAACTCGTCCTTCCGCCGTACGCTGCACCCGTTCGAACCTGCCCGGTGCCGGAGGGAGCCTGAGGCGGCCGCTTCGCGTGACGGCCGGCTCAAGTTGGCCACTCACCCGCCGATTACCAGACGCCCCGCACCGTGCCGCCGGGCGGCGGACCACGCGGGTGGGTGGGGACGGCAGGAAGGGGAGCCATGCCACGGCGTCCGATCGACCCGGCCGAGATCATGGTCGGACAACCCCTGCGCTTCAATGCCTATGACGCCAGGGGCAAGCTCCTGATGCGCCTGGGGCAGATGATCGAAAGCGAGGGCCAGTTGGAAAAGTTGCTCGAACACGGGATCTTCTACGGTTCGGAGGAAGAATGCCGTGCGCCTTTCCTGCCGCCGGCGCCCTCGCCGCTGGCGCTGGTGCTGGAAGCGCGCGAGCAGTTGCAGGCGTTGCTGACCAACGCTGCGCCGGCAGACTTTTCCGGCGCGCTGGCAGCCATCGTCGAGCAGGTGCGCGAGGCCTGCCGGCGCAATCCCGACGTGGCGCTGGCCAGCATCCTGCTGTGCCGCGAAGGTCCCTACGGCACGCGCCATGCGGTCAACACCGCGATCGCCTGCCAGCTCACCGGCACCGCGATGGCGCTGGAGCCCGCCGAACTGGCGGCCACCGTGTCCGCGGCGCTGACCATGAACATCGGCATGTTCGAACTGCACGACCAGCTGGTCGCACTGGAAGGGCCACTGTCGGACGACCAGCACGCCGCGGTGCGCGCGCACTGCCTGCTGGGCGTGGCGCGGCTGCGCGACCATGGCATCACCAGTGCCGCCTGGCTCAATGCCGTGCGCGACCACCACGAACGCGCCGACGGCAGCGGCTACCCGGGCGGCAAGATGGGCGAAGAGATCGGCCGGCCGGCGCGCCTGCTCGCGCTGGCGGACGTCTATTGCGCGCGGGTCTCGGGCCGCGACTACCGGCCGCCGCTGCAGCCGACGCTGGCGCTGCGCTGGCTGTTCCTCAACGAAGGGGCGGCGCTGGACGAACGGCTCGCCCGCCTGTTCATCAAGACCCTGGGCATCTACCCGCCCGGCACCGGCGTGCGCTTGCGCAGCGGCTCCATCGCCATGGTGATCCAGCGCGGACCGGCCGGCCACCAGCCGGTGGTCGCCTCGCTCACCACCCACGACGGCCTGCGCGTGGGTGCGCCGATCCGCCGCCGCGGCGACGTCGAGATGCACCAAGTGAGCGAAGTGGTCGACCTGGCCGCGCTGGGCATCGAGGCGGACATGGCCGCGTTGTGGGGCACCGACGCGCACGCCTGAGCGGGAGACCCTGAGCGCCGCCGCATCGCGCTCCGGCCGCCACCGCCCGCCACCGCCCGGCCGCTGCCGCTCAGCGCTGCCCCAGCCGCGCCAGCAGTGCCTGGCGCAACCGTTCCTGCTGGCTCTCGTCCAATGGCGCGTCATGGCGGTCGGTAAGCTGGAAGAAGTCCTCCACCCGCTCGCCAAAGGTGGCGATGCGCGCGTCGTGCACGCGCACCTGCGCCTCGACCATCGCCTGCGCCACCGCGGCGAGCAGGCCCGGGCGATCGGTACAGACCAGGGCCAGCTGGGTGCGCCCGCCGGCAGCGTGGAAGCCGACGCGGGGCGTCATCTGGAAATGCTTCAACTGGCGTGACGTGCTGCGCCGGACGGGATGCACCGGTACCGTCTGCGCCAGCGCACGCCCAAGGCGTTGCTGCAGTTCCTCCGCGCGCGCCGGCGTGGCCGGCTGCTGCGTCTCGGTGTCCAGCAGCAGGAAGGTGTCCTGCGCCATGCCGCGCGGGGAAACCAGCACGCGCGCCTCCACCACCGACAGGCGCAGGCGGTCCAGCATCGCAGTCACGGCGGCAAACAGGCCGTCGCGGTCGGGGGTGTGGACGAACAGCTCGGTGGTGCCGCGCACCGACAGCGGATGCACGGCGATCAGCGACGGCGCGCCGCCCGCGCGCAGGATCGCCGCGGTCTGCCAGGCGATCTGCTCGGGCCGGTGGCGCAGGAAGCTGGCCTGCGGGAAGTCGGTCCACACGCGCATCACCGCGGTCGCATCGAAGCCGTCGGCTTCGAGCAGCGGCAACGCGTATTCCTGGCATTCGCGCACCCGGGTGGCGGCGTCGCGCGGCAGTTCGACGTCGCTGCGCAGCGCATAGCGGGTGGCGCTGTACAGGTCGGCCAGCAGGCGGTCCTTCCAGCCGTTCCAGAGCTTGGGACTGGTGCCGGTGATGTCGGCGATGGTGAGGAGATACAGCTGGCCCAGTTGCTCGCGGTTCTCCACCACGTCGGCGAAGCGCGCGACCACGTCCGGGTCGGTGATGTCCTGGCGCTGCGCGGTGACGCTCATCAGCAGGTGGTGGCGCACCAGCCAGGCCACGCGCTCGACGTCGTTGGGCGGCAGGCCGAGCCGGGTGCAGAACGCGCGCGCCTCCTCCTCGCCCAGTACCGAATGGTCGCCGCCGCGGCCCTTGGCGATGTCGTGGAACAGCGCGGCCAGCAGCAGCACCTCGGGCGTGGGCAAGGTCGGCCAGATCTCGCTCGCCAGCGGGAACTCCGCCTGCGCGGCCGGATCGGCGAAACGCGCCACGTTGTGCAGCACGCGCAAGGTGTGTTCGTCCACCGTGTAGACGTGGAACAGGTCGTACTGCATGCGCCCGAACACGCGGCCGAACGCAGGCAGGATCGCCGCCAGCAGGCCGTGCCGGTTCATCCGCCACAGCGCATCGACCGCACGCGCGCCCTGGCGCAGCAGGCGCAGGAAGGCCGCCAGCACGGCCGGATCGTCGGCCAGCCTGCCGTCGTGCAGCGCGGTGGCCTGGTGGATGCGGCGCATGGTGTCCGCGGTGAAGCCGACGATGCCCGGCTCGCCCAGGCGCACGGCAAAGGCCTGCACCAGCGCCGCGGGCTCGCGCACGAACAGTTCCGGATCGCGCGCAGCCAGCCGCTTGCCGAAGCGCAGGAAATGTTCGCCCACGGGCACGGGCAACTGCGGCGCCTCGAGCATTTCCTCGAAGCGCTCGATGATCTGCACGCCCAGGCGCTCGACCTGGCTCGCGGCGCGGTAGTAGCCCTGCATGAACTGCTCCACGCCCAGATTGGTGGCGTGCTCGTCGACGAAGCCCAGCCGCGCCGCCAGCGCGCGCTGGTAGTCGAACAACAGCCGCTCCTCCGCGCGGCCGGCCTCCAGGTGCAGGGCGTAGCGGTAGCGGCGCAGGGTCGCTTCGGACTGCTCCAGCGTGGCGCGCTCGGCCGGATCGAGCAGGCCTTCGCCGGCCATCGCCTCGAAGCCTTCCGCATGCGCGAGGCGGCGCCCGAGCCAGCGCAGCGCGTCGAGCGTGCGCAGGCCGCCTGGGCCCTCCTTGATGTTGGGCTCCAGGTTGTAGGCGGTGTCGTCATGGCGCGCGTGGCGGGCGTCGCGCTCGGCCAGGCGCACGGCCAGGTAGGCGGCCGGCGGCCACAGTGCCGGGTCGTCGACGATGGCGCGCAGGGCCGCGTCCATTGCCGGATCGCCGGCCAGGCGGCGCGCATCCAGCAGGCTGGTGAACACGCTGGCCTCCTGCGCCGCCAGCCCACGGCACTGCAGCGGATCGCGCACCGCGTGGCCGACCTTCAGGCCGACGTCCCACAGCGTGGCGAAACATTGCTCCAGCGCGCGCAGCCGGGCCGGTTGCGCCTCGCGCACCAGCGCCAGCAGATCGACGTCCGAATGGGGAAACAGGAGGCCGCGGCCGAAGCCGCCGACGGCGAACAGCGCGGCGCCTTCGACCTCGCCCAGGCAGGCCGTCCACACGTGCGCGACGACGCGCCCGACCGCTTCGCCACGGCGCCTGGCCAGCGCCCCGGCATCGGCGCCGTCGCGGAAGGCGGTGGCGAGCGCGCGGTCGATGTCCTCGAGCAGTTGCCGCAACGCGCGTCGGGCTTCCGCCGAGACGCCCGAACGCGGCACGGCCGGCGGCAGGCGCGGCAGCGGAGGGAGCGCGGGGCGGATGGGGTCGGCGGTCACGGCAGCTCAGTTCACCGGATAGGCCAGCTTATATGCCTGTCACGCGGCACCGGAACGGCCCTTCGACTTCGCTGCGCTACGCTCGGGGCGAACGGGCTGAGGTTGACCGTTCGCCCTGAGCGTAGGCCCGCAGGGCCGTAGTCGAAGGGCACGCGTGGAAGCCGAACGTACGGGCAACCGTCAGTTGCCGTGCACTCACGCATCCGGCCAGGGCGTCAGGATCTCGAAACCGTCGTCGGTCACCGCCACGGTGTGTTCCCACTGCGCGGAGAGCGAGTGGTCCTTGGTGACCACCGTCCAGCCGTCCGGCAGCTGCTTGGTCTGCGGCTTGCCGGCGTTGATCATCGGCTCGACGGTGAAGGTCATGCCCTTCTTCAGTTCCACGCCGGTGCCGGGCTTGCCGTAGTGCAGCACCTGCGGCTCGTCGTGGTAGACCTTGCCGATGCCGTGGCCGCAGTACTCGCGCACCACCGAGAAGCCGGCCGCCTCGGCGTGCTTCTGGATGGCGTGGCCGATGTCGCCCAGCGTCGCGCCCGGGCGCACCGCGCCGATGCCGCGCATCATCGCCTCGTAGGTGGTGTCCACCAGGCGTTTGGCCAATACCGAGGGCGTCCCGACGAAGTACATGCGGCTGGTGTCGCCGTGCCAACCATCCTTGATGACGGTGACGTCCAGATTGATGATGTCGCCGTCCTTGAGCACCTTGCCCGGCGTCGGAATGCCATGGCAGATCACGTGGTTGACCGTGGTGCACAGGGTCTTGGGAAAGCCGTTGTAGCCCACGTTGGCGGGCACGGCCTTCTGCACGTTGACGATGTGCTCGTAGGCGATGCGGTCCAGGTCCTCGGTGGTGACGCCGGGCTTGACGTGCTCCTTGAGCAACGCCAGCACTTCGGCCGCCAGCTTGCCGGCGACGCGCATGCCTTCGAGGTCCTGGGGAGATTTGAGGGTGATGGCCATGGAGTCCGCTTCGGAAGGGGCGGCAGCGCCCGTGCCGGGGCAACTTGCCGCGAAGCCGGCGCGCCGGCTACAATTGCACGGTTTTGCAAGCCGTTGAAGTCCTTCGAGAAGGTCCGCGGCGCAAGACGAAACGGGATTGTAACCGCCTCGCGGTATCAAGCCCAACCAACGCCACACACGCATCGGCACCGCCTTCGGGGTGCCGCGGATCCGCCTTCCGGCGGCCGCGGTCGAAGCCGGGGATGCGTGGAGGTCCCAACCCCCGGGCCGTTCCGCGGCCCAACAATCAGGAATACCACCATGGCTCAAGTCACCATGCGCCAGATGCTCGAAGCTGGCGTGCATTTCGGTCACCAGACCCGCTACTGGAACCCGAAGATGGCCCCGTACATCTTCGGCGCGCGCGGCAAGATCCACATCATCAACCTCGAGAAGACCCTGCCGCTGTTCACCGACGCGATGAACTTCCTGTCGGGCCTGGCGCAGAAGCGCGGCACCGTCCTGTTCGTCGGCACCAAGCGCTCGGCCCGCGAACCGCTGGCCGAAGAGGCCGCCCGCGCCGGCATGCCCTTCGTCACCGCCCGCTGGCTGGGCGGCATGCTGACCAACTTCCGCACCGTCAAGCAGTCGGTCGCCCGCCTGAAGGAACTGGAAGCGGCCGAGACCGACGGTTCGTTCGAGAAGCTGGTCAAGCACGAAGTGCTGGCCCTGCGCCGCGAGCGCGAAAAGCTTGAAAACTCCCTGGGCGGCATCAAGAACATGAATCGCCTGCCCGACGCGCTGTTCGTGGTCGACATCGGCCACGAGGACATCGCGGTGCAGGAAGCCAAGAAGCTCGGCATCCCGGTGGTCGCGGTCGTTGACACCAACTACAACCCGGAGCTGGTGGACTACGCCATCCCGGGCAACGACGACGCGATCCGCGCGATCCAGCTGTACGCCCGCGCCGCGGCCGACTCGATCCTGGAGGGCAAGGCTGCCGCTCCGGACGCCGCCCACGGCGACGCCAACGAGTTCGTCGAGCTGGACGAGGAAGGCAACCCCGTCGCCAAGGACGAGCGCAAGGCCGCCCCGGCGCGTCGCGAGCGCGACAGCCGTGGCCCGGCCCGCAAGGGCGCCGGCGCTCCGCGCGGTGGCCGCGATGGCGGTCGTGGCCGCGGTGGTCGCGAGCAGACCGACGCCGAGTAAGCCTTTCACGCCGCCATGGCGGCATGGCCGCCATGGCGCACCAAGATTCGAGGATTTGAGATGAGCAATATCTCCGCACAACTGGTCAAGGAGCTGCGCGAGCGCTCCGGCGCCGGCATGATGGAATGCAAGAAGGCGCTGGTCGAGAACAACGGCGACATCGACGTGGCCATGGAATGGCTGCGCAAGTCGGGCCTGGCCAAGGCCGACAAGAAGGCCAGCCGCGTGGCCGCCGAAGGCCGCGTGGTGTCCGCGCAGAAGGACGGCAAGGCCGTGCTGGTCGAGATCAACTGCGAGACCGACTTCGTCGCCAAGGACGCCAGCTTCCTGAAGTTCACCGACACCGTCGCCGACGTGGCGCTGGAGTCGGGCGCCGCTGACGCCGCTGCGCTCAACGCCGCCGCTTTCCCGGGCGCGAGCAACGTGCAGGAAGCCGCCAAGGCGCTGATCGCCACCATCGGCGAGAAGATCGAAGTGCGCCGCATGGCCCGCGTCGAGACCGCCGACGGCAAGATCGGCAGCTACATCCACGGCGGCCGCATCGGCGTGCTGGTGTCGATCAAGGGCGGCTCCGAGGAGCTGGCCAAGGGCGTGGCGATGCACGTGGCGGCGATGAACCCGCCGTACGTGCGCGCCGAGGACGTGCCGGCCGACTTCATCGCCAAGGAGAAGGAGATCGCGCTGAGCCAGATGTCCGAGAAGGACAAGGCCAAGCCGGCCGAGATCCTGGAGAAGATCATCTCCGGCAAGATCAACAAGATCGTCTCGGAAGTCACCCTGCTCGGCCAGGCCTACGTGCTGGACACCAACATGACCGTGGCCGAGGCGCTGAAGAAGGAAGGCGCCGACGTGCAGACGGTGGTGCGCCTGGCCGTCGGCGAGGGCATCGAGAAGGTGGAAGAGGATTTCCACGCCGAAGTGATGAAGCAGGCGGGCCTGGCGTAAGCGCCATCCCTGTTTGCCCGGAAAGGCCGCGGGAAACCGCGGCCTTTTTTTTGCCTCCCCGCAAGACCGCCTCCCGTCCGCCCTTCGGGCGCCTTCCCCCGTGAAACGAGGGACGGATCAAGCGCACGGCGCGCCCACGTTCACCGGAAACCCGCATCGCGCGTGAACTGCAGCCGCGCCACGCCTGCCGGCCACCCCGCGCTGCCGCTACAATGCGCCGGTTTACCCACAATCCGGAGACCCCATGAGCGACCAGCCTTCGTACCGCCGCATCCTGCTCAAGCTCTCCGGTGAAGCGCTGATGGGCGAGGCGGACTACGGCATCGACCCGAAGGTGATCGGCCGCTTGGCCAACGAGATCATCGAGGTGAGCAAGGCCGGCGTGGAGGTGGGCGTGGTGATCGGCGGCGGCAACATCTTCCGCGGCGCCGGGCTGGCTGCGGCCGGCATGGACCGCGTCACTGGCGACCACATGGGCATGCTCGCCACGGTGATGAACGCGCTGGCGATGGCCGACGCGATCGAGAAGCGCGGCGGTTACGCGCGCGTGATGAGCGCGATCCAGATCCACGACGTGGCCGAGGACTTCATCCGCCGCCGCGCCATCCGCCACATCGAGAAAGGGCGCATCGCGCTGTTCGCCGCC
Source organism: Frateuria sp. (assembly GCF_013362045.1). GTDB lineage: Bacteria > Pseudomonadota > Gammaproteobacteria > Xanthomonadales > Rhodanobacteraceae > Frateuria_A. The sequence goes on from NZ_JABFWW010000093.1 coordinate 18,046, forward strand.
GGCACCGGCAACCCGTTCTTCACCACCGACTCGGCCGCCGCGCTGCGCGCCGTCGAGATCGGCGCGGACCTGCTGCTCAAGGCCACCAAGGTCGACGGCGTGTACACCGCCGACCCGGCCCGCGACGCCAGCGCCACGCGCTACGAACAGCTGACCTACGACGAGGTCATCCAGCGCAATCTGCAGGTGATGGACACCGCCGCCATCGCGCTGTGCCGCGACCACGGCATGCCGCTGCGCATCTACGACATGACGGTGCCGGGCAACCTCATGCGCATCATGCGCGGCGAGCAGGTGGGATCGCTGGTCACCGCAAGCTGATCCGGTGCCCGGCGCGGCCGGCACCGGTCCCGCGCTGCTATACTCGCCAGCTTCACGCAACGCCGGGTGACTCCCATGCTCAACGACATCAAGAACGATGCCCAGACCCGCATGGGCAAGAGCATCGACGCGCTCAAGCACGACCTGACCCGCCTGCGCACCGGCCGCGCCAGCACCGCGCTGGTGGACCACATCAAGGTGCCCTACTACGGCTCGGACATGCCGCTGAACCAGGTGGCCTCGGTGTCGTTGGCCGACGCTCGCTCGATCCAGATCTCGCCGTTCGAGAAAAGCATGGTCGGCCCGATCGAGAAGGCGATCATGGCCTCGGACATCGGCGTCACGCCGACCACTGCCGGCACCGTGATCCGCCTGAACATGCCGCCGCTGACCGAAGAGCGCCGCAAGGAGCTGGCCAAGCATGTGGCGCACGAGGGCGAGAACGCCAAGGTCGCGATCCGTAACATCCGCCGCGACGCGATGCAGAAGGTCAAGGACCTGCTCAAGGACAAGCAGATCAGCGAGGACGAGGAGCGCCGCGCCGACGACGAGATCCAGAAGCTGACCGACCGCTTCGTCAAGGAAGTCGATGCCGTGGTCAAGGCCAAGGAAGACGAGCTGATGGCGATTTGAGCGGCCATCCGCTCATTGCCATGAACGCTGCGCGCTCCCCGTATTCTTCTCCCTCTCCCTTCAGGGGAAAGGGATGGGGTGAGGGGCCGTTCTTGCGAGAGGCCTGCACGAGCGACCCTGCCCGCAAGCCACAACCCCTCATCCGCCCCTATGGGGCACCTTCTCCCCGGAAGGGAGAAGGATCAGCCTGCGCACATCCATGACCATTCCCCGCCACATCGCCATCGTGATGGACGGCAACGGCCGTTGGGCGAAGGCGCGCCTGCGCCCGCGCAGCTTCGGCCACAACGCGGGGCGCAAGGCCGTGCGCGAGGTGGTCGAAGGCTGCCTGCGCCAGGGCGTGGAGGCGCTCACGCTGTTCGCCTTCTCCAGCGAGAACTGGCGGCGCCCCGACGAGGAAGTCGGCGCGCTGATGGAGCTGTTCCTGCGCGCGCTGGACAAGGAGGTCGACGAATTGCACGAGCAGGGCGTGCGGTTGCGCTTCATCGGCGACCTCTCCGCCTTCAACGAGGAACTGCGCAAGCGCATGGAGCTGGCGATGGCCCGTACCGCGGGCAATCTCAAGCTCGCGCTCAACGTGGCGGTCAACTACGGCGGGCGCTGGGACATCGTGCACGCCGCGCGCCGGGCGGCCATCGCGGTGGCGCAGGGCGAGCTGCGCGTCGAGGACATCGACGAGGCGCGCTTCAACGGCTGGACCAGTCTGGCCGAACTGCCGCCACTGGACCTGTTCATCCGCACCGGCGGCGAGATGCGCGTCAGCAACTTCCTACTCTGGCAGATCGCCTACGCCGAGCTGTACTTCACCGATACCTTGTGGCCGGACTTCGACCAGGCCTGCCTGGCCCGCGCCATCGAGGACTTTGCCCGCCGCGAACGCCGCTACGGGCGTACCGGCGAGCAGATCGCCTGAGTCCGTATGATCGGGCGATAACCGAAGGATCCTCGATGCTGCTCCAACGCACCCTCACCGCCCTGCTGCTTGCGCCTGTGGTCTTCCTGGTGATCCTGCTGCCGCCCACCTGGCTGTTCGCGCCGGTGGTAGCCGTGGTTTTCCTGGCCGCGCTGTGGGAATGGACGCGCCTGTCCGGCCTGCGCAACCGGCGCGTGCGCGGCGCGCTGCTGGCCGTTGCGCTGGCGGCGTTCGGCCTGCTCTGGTGGCTCCAGGCCACGCCCGTGTGGCCCGTGCTGCTGGTGGCGGGCGTCGCCTGGTGGGCGCTGGCCTGCCTCTGGCTAAGACACTACACCTTCGCCGCCGCGCCGACCCCGGAGAACCGCAACCTCAAGCTCACCGCGGGCGTGTTCGTGCTGTTTCCGGCGTTCGTCGGTCTGCTGGCCATCCACGCCAGCGAGCCGCACGGCCACTGGTGGACCTTCCTCGCCCTGGCGATCGTGTGGGCCGCCGACATCGGCGCGTACTTCAGCGGCCGCTTCCTGGGCAAGCGCAAGCTCGCGCCCAACATCAGCCCGGGCAAGACCTGGGCGGGTGTGTATGGCGCGTTCGCCGCCGGGGCGCTGATAACGGTCGCGGGCGGCTGGCTGCTCGGCGTCGAGGGCCTGCGCCTGCTCGGCCTGGCGCTGCTGGCCGTGCTCACGGTGGCCGCGTCGATCATCGGCGACCTGATCGAGAGCCTGATGAAGCGCCACGCCCAGGTGAAGGATTCCGGCCGCATGTTCCCCGGCCATGGCGGCCTGCTCGACCGCATGGACAGCGTGTTCGCCGCGGTGCCGGTGTTCGCGCTGGGCAAGTTGCTGCTGGGCCTATGACTGCGGCGCCTGTAAACGCCGGCGTGCCCCGCCAAGTCGCCGTGCTGGGCGCCACCGGCTCGATCGGCGGCAGCACGCTCGACGTGATCGGCCGGCATCCGGATCGTTTCCGCGCCGCCGTGCTGGTCGCGAACCGCAACGTCGAGGCGCTGGTGGCGCTGTGCGCGAGGCACCGCCCGGAGCTGGCGATCATCGCCGACTCCGCACTGGAGGCCGCGCTCGCCCGCGGGCTCAACGCCGCCGGCGTGCACTGCGCAGTGGCCAGCGGCGCCGAGGCGATCACCGCCGCGGCAGCCGGCCCGTTGTGCGACACGGTGGTCGCCGCCATCGTCGGCGCGGCCGGGCTGGAGTCGACCCTGGCCGCCGCGCGCGCGGGCAAGCGCCTGCTGCTGGCCAACAAGGAATCGATCGTGATGGCCGGCGAACTGCTGCTGGCCGCGCTGCGCGAGGGTGGCGGCGATCTGGTGCCGGTCGATTCGGAACACAACGCCATCTTCCAGTGCCTGCCCGGCGGCCGTCCCGACCTCGATGCGAAAGGCGTGCGCCGGCTGATCCTCACCGCCTCCGGCGGCCCGTTCCGCGGCAGGAGCCGCGCCGAACTCGCCGGCGTCACGCCCGAGCAGGCCTGCAGGCATCCCAACTGGGTGATGGGCCGCAAGATCTCGGTCGACTCGGCCACCCTGATGAACAAGGGCCTGGAAGTCATCGAGGCGCATCATTTGTTCGGCGCCGCGCCCGGGCGCATCGAGGTGGTGGTGCACCCGCAGAGCATGATCCATTCGATGGTCGAGTACGCCGACGGCTCCGTGCTGGCCCAGCTGGGCAACCCGGACATGCGCACGGCGATCGCCCACGCGCTGGCCTGGCCCCGGCGCATCGAAGCCGGCGTGGCGCCGCTGGACCTGACCACCTGCGCACCGCTGGCCTTCGAGAAGCCGGACCTCGAGACCTTCCGCTGCCTGGCGTTGGCCTTCCAGGCGCTGCGCGAAGGCGGCGACGCCCCCGCCATCCTCAACGCCGCCAACGAAGTGGCGGTGGAGGCCTTCCTGGCCGGAACGCTGCCGTTCCTGGCGATCGCCGAGCTGGTCGAGGGCGTGCTCGAGGAACTGCCGGCCCAGCCCGTGGTCGATGTCCAGGCCCTGCGCGAACGCGACGCGCAGGCACGTTCAGTGGCGCGGCGCAAGTTGCGCACGGCTTGCTGATAAGCTCGGACTCGAGAAGTAATCCCCAGGTTTTCGATGAATCCCTTTTTCGGCTCGGTGTTCTGGTTGCTGGTCACGCTGGGCGTGCTGGTGACCTTCCATGAGTTCGGCCACTACTGGGTCGCGCGCCGCTGCGGCGTCAAGGTGCTGCGCTTCTCGGTCGGCTTCGGCCGGGCGGTGTGGAGGCGCATCGGCCGCGACGGCACCGAATATCAGGTCGCGATGATTCCGCTGGGCGGCTACGTGAAGATGCTCGACGCCCGCGAGGGCGAGGTCGACCCCGCACTGCGCGAGGTCGAGTTCACCAGCAAGAGCGTGTGGAAGCGCATCGCCATCGTCATCGCCGGCCCCGGCTTCAACCTGATCTTCGCGGTGGCCGCGCTCTGGCTGATGTTCATGCTGGGCCGCCCGGATGCGGCGCCCGTGGTCACCGCCGCGCCCGGCAGCATGGCCGCCGCGGCCGGCATCCAGCCCGGCGACCGCCTGCTGCGCGTGGATGGTGCCCCGGTGGCCACCATGAGCGACTCGATGGACGAGGTCGCCACCGCCCTGCTCGGGCGCGAACCGCTGCCGCTGGTGGTCAAGGGCCGCGACGGCGCCCAGCGCGACGTGGTGCTGCCGCTGCAGCAGCTGCCGGCCGGCCTCAGCATCGACAAATACTTCGACACGCTGGGCCTGAAGCTCGCGCCGCCCCCCGCGATCGCCGCCACCGTGATGCCTGGCCAACCGGCGGCGCAGGCCGGGATGCGCAGCGGCGATGCGCTGCTGGCCGTGAACGGCAAGCCGGTGTCCGACTTCGACGCCTTCGCCACGGCGGTCAAGGACGCCGCGCCGCAGTCGCCCAGGCTCGATGTCACCGTGCGCCGCGACGGCCAGGTGCTGCACCTGCCGGTGGTGGCGCGCTGGGAGTCGCTGCAGGGCCAGCCGGCCCGCTGGGCGGTGGGCATCGGCGCGGTTCCCGGCGAGAGCGCGATGCGCCGCTACGGCCCGGTCAGGGCACTGGGCGCGGCGCTGCAGTCGACCTGGGACAGCACCCGCCAGACCTTCACCATGATCGGCAAGATGGTCAGCGGACAGGCCTCCACCCGCAACCTCTCGGGCGTGATCGGCATCGCCCAGGTCGCCAACCAGTCGGCGCAGATGGGCCTGCCCTGGTTCCTCAATTTCCTGGCGCTGGTGTCGCTGAGCCTGGCGATCCTCAACCTGCTGCCGATCCCCGTCTTGGACGGCGGACACCTGCTGTATTACCTTATCGAGTTGGTCAAAGGCAGCCCGGTGAGCGAGCGGACCCAGATGATCGGCCAGTACATCGGCCTGGTCCTTTTGTTCACGCTGATGGGGCTGGCGTTCTACAACGACATACACCGCACCCTGCTTTCGTGACGCGCGTGCCCTCCCCCGCGGCTATCGGCCCGTCGGCGGCAGCGACGCCCGGTACGGGTGCGGATGCGTCCCGGGACGAGGCCCAGCCCCGTCCCTCTCATCAGGCTCATGCTCGGAACGGCTCGCAAGGCCGGCCGTCGGAATAACCCACCGGAATCGACGATGAAGCGTATCGCCGCCCTGCTCCTGCTCGCCTCACTCTCCGCGAACGCGCTGGCGTTCGAGCCGTTCGTCGTCTCCGACATCCGCATCGACGGGTTGAGCCGCATCTCCGCCGGCACCGTCTACAACTACCTGCCGATCAACAAGGGCGACCGGCTCACCGACGACGAGGCCGAGCGCGCCATCCGCGCCCTCTACAACACCAAGTTCTTCAGCGACGTCGAGCTCTCGCGCGAGGGCAGCATCCTGGTGATCAAGGTGGTCGAGCGCCCGTCGATCGCCAAGCTCACCCTGCGCGGCAACAAGGACATCAAGGAAGAGGACCTGCGCAAGGGCCTGAAGGAGATCGGCCTGTCCGAGGGCGAGACCTTCGACCGGCTGTCGCTGGACCGCGTGCAGCAGGAGCTGATCCGCCAGTACTACAACCGCGGCAAGTACAACGTCTCGGTCGACCCGCACGTGACCCGGCTGGACCGCAACCGCGTGGCGATCGACATCGAGATCCGCGAGGGCAAGGCGGCCAAGATCAAGCAGATCAACATCGTCGGCAACACCGCCTTTACCGACAAGGCCATCCGCGAGGACTTCGAGTCGGACACCACCAACTGGATGTCCTGGTATTCCAAGGACGACCAGTACTCGCGCGAGAAGCTCTCCGGCGACCTGCAGAAGCTGCAGTCCTACTACATGGACCGCGGCTATGCCGACTTCGGCATCGACTCCTCGCAGGTCACCATCGCGCCCGACAAGCGCGCCATGTACATCGCCGCCAGCATCAAGGAGGGCGAGATCTATACCGTCTCGGACGTGCACCTGCTGGGCGAGCTGATCCTGCCGGAGGACATGCTGCGCCAGCTGGTGTTCGTCAAGAAGGACCAGACCTTCAACCGCAAGGCGGTGGAGGCGAGCTCCGACGCGATCAAGGCGATGCTGGCCAACATCGGCTACGCCTACGCCAAGGTCACGCCGGTGCCCAAGCTGGACAAGGAAAAGCGCACCGTCGACCTGACCTTCTACATCGAGCCGGGCCAGCGCGTGTACGTGCGCCGCGTGGTGTTCCAGGGCAACACCCGCACCGAGGACGACGTGCTGCGCCGCGAGATGCGTCAGCTCGAGGGCACCTACTACTCGCAGGCGGCGCTGGACCGCTCCAAGATCCGCCTGCAGCGCCTGGGCTACTTCAAGAAGGTCGACATCGACAAGCAACGCGTGCCGGGCACCGAGGACCAGGTCGACGTCACGGTGAAGGTCGAGGAGCAGTCCGCCGGCAGCATGATGTTCGGCATCGGCTACTCGCAGTATTCGGGCGTGATCCTCAACGCCTCGGTGTCGCAGAACAACTTCCTGGGCACCGGCGACAGCTTCAGCGTGGGCGCGGAGCATTCGAGCTACTACTCGCGCATCACCGCCAGCTACTACAACCCGTACCTGACCGACAACGGCATCGGCATCGGCTACAACGCCACGTATTCGAAGACCGACTACGGCAATACCGACTTCGCCAACTACGAGAACAGCACCAAGTCGTTCTCCAGCTACCTCGGCATCCCGATCAGCGAAACCGACGGCCTGCGCGTGGGCCTGGGCGTGTCCAGCAACAAGATCAACACCTTCGCGGGCATCACCCCGCAGGTGCTGGTGGACTACCAGAACGCGGTCGGCAACCGCACCGTCCACACCTGGACGGGCACGCTGGGCTGGAACCACGACACCCGCAACGGCTACTGGGCGCCCACCCGCGGCGGCCTGCTCTCGGCCAACACCGAGATCGCACTGCCCGGCTCCACCGTGCAGTACTGGAAGTTCATGGGCGAGGCCAACCACTACTGGCCGATCGGCGGCGGCTTCGTGCTGTACCTCGACGGGCAGGTCGGCTACGGCGAAAGCTACGGCAACCAGACCTACAGCCGCACCTTCGGCGACTTCGTGGCGGGCCAGAAATACGACTTTCCGTTCTGGGAGAACTTCTACTCCGGCGGCGTGCGCGACGTCCGCGGCTTCCAGGACAACACGCTGGGCCCGCGCGTGTGCATCGGCGCCTCCGGTGCCACCAGCGTGCCCAACGCCAACGGCACCTGCTCCAACGGCTATTACCAGTACGCCCAGCCGATCGGCGGCGCCTTCAAGGTGCTGGGCACGGCGCAGGTGTTCATCCCGCTGCCGTTCCTCAAGGACGTCAACACCGCGCGCGTTTCCGCCTTCGTCGACGTCGGCAACGCGTTCCGCAACTACCAGAGCTTCGACGCCAGCGAGCTGCGTGCCTCGGCCGGCATCGCCCTGCAGTGGCAGGCGCCGATCGGTCCGCTGATCATCAACTTCGCCATGCCGATCCGCTCCAAGGCGGAGGATCGCCATTACGAGGAGCGCATCCAGTTCACCTTCGGCAGCCAGTTCTGACCCGGCCGCAGGCGCGACCCCAAGGCGCGGCCCCCGGGCCGCGCTTTTCGTTTGCGGGCACGGCCGCACGGACGGGCGTCGTGCCGCCGCGCGCCCTCGCCTACAATGGCCAGCCTCAACCGGAGCGCCCATGAGCGAGCACAACTACACAGTGGCCGAGCTGGCCGGGAGGTTCGGCCTCGCCTTCCATGGCGATGGCGCGCGGCGGATCGCCGGCGTGGGCACGCTGGCCTCGGCGCAACCGGACCAGTTGAGCTTCCTTTCCAACGGCAAGTATGCCGCGCAGTTGAAGGCGACCTGCGCCGGCGTGGTCGTGCTGCGCGAGGAGTACCTGGCCGACTGCCCCACCGCGGCTCTCGTTGCCGCCGACCCGTACGTCGCCTATGCCCGGCTCGCCGCGCTGTTCGAGCGCCTGCCCGCCGCGCCACGCGGCGTCCATCCCAGCGCGGTGGTCTCCACCAGCGCCCGGGTCAGCACCGGCGCCAGCATCGGTCCGCATTGCGTGATCGAGGACGGTGCCGTGGTGGAGGATGGCGCCGTCCTCGGCCCGCACTGCATCGTCGGACCGGACTGCGTGGTGGGCGCGCAATCGCGCCTGGTCGCGCGGGTGACCCTGGTCATGCGCGTCACGCTGGGCAGGCGCGTGCTGGTGCATCCTGGCGCGGTCATCGGCTCCGACGGCTTCGGCCTGGCCTTCGAGCGGGACCACTGGGTGAAGATTCCGCAGCTGGGCGGCGTGCGCATCGGCGACGACTGCGAGATCGGCGCCAACACCACCATCGACCGCGGCGCACTGGAAGACACCGTGTTGGAAGAGGACGTGCGGCTGGACAACCAGATCCAGATCGCCCACAACGTGCTGATCGGCGCGCATACCGCAATGGCCGGCTGCGCAGCGGTGGCGGGCAGCGCCAAGATCGGCCGCTACTGCCAGATCGGCGGCAACGCCGGCGTGCTCGGCCATCTCGAGCTGGCCGACCGGGTTACCATTACCGCCAAGAGCCTGGTCACGCATTCGATCCGCGAGCCGGGCGAGTATTCCTCGGGCGTGCCGCTGCAGGACAACCGCCAGTGGCGCAGGAACGCCGCCCGCTTCAAGCACCTTGATGAGTTCGCGCGTCGCCTGTCGACGCTGGAGAAGGACAGTAACGATGAGTAATGCCCCCGCGACATGGACCTTGCCGGTGAATGTGGAGCAGATCCAGCAGCTGCTGCCGCACCGCTACCCGTTCCTGCTGGTCGACCGCGTGATCGAACTGGTGCCGGACACCAGCGTGGTCGCGCTCAAGAACGTGACCATCAACGAGCACTTCTTCCTCGGCCATTTCCCCGGACATCCGGTGATGCCCGGCGTGTTGATCGTGGAGGCGATGGCGCAGGCCGCGGGCCTGCTGACGCAGATCTCCAGCCGCATGAAAGGCGACCAGGGCAGCCCGCTGTTCTATCTGGCCAAGGTCGACAACGCCCGCTTCAACGCCCCGGTGGTGCCGGGCGACCAGCTGCGGCTGGAGGTTTCGCTCAAGCGGCTGATGCGCGGCATGGGCCTGTTCGTCGCCCGCTCGCTGGTCGAGGGCAAGGAAGTGGCGAGCTGCGAGCTGATGTGCGCCGCGAGGTCCGACAAATGATCCACCCCACCGCGCAGATCGATCCGGGCGCCGTGATCGGGCGGAACGTCACGATCGGGGCCTACAGCGTGGTCGGTGCGGAGGTGGAAATCGGCGAAGGCACGGTGATCGGGCCCCACGTGGTGATCGAAGGCCCCACGCGGATCGGCCGCGACAATCGCATCAGCCAGTTCGCCTCGATCGGCGGGCCGCCGCAGGACAAGAAGTTCGCCGGCGAGCGCACCGAACTGGTGATCGGCGACCGCAACCTGATCCGCGAGTTCGTCACCATCAACCGCGGCACCGGCGAAGGCGGCGGCTGCACCCGCATCGGCGACGACAACTGGCTGCTCGCCTACGTGCACATCGCGCACGACTGCCAGGTCGGCAACCGCGCGGTGTTCTCCAATTACTCGGCGCTGGCCGGGCACGTGGAGATCGGCGACTGGGTGATCATCTCCGGCTATGCCGGCGTGCACCAGTTCTGCAAGGTCGGCGCCCACGCCTTCATCGGCATGGGCTGCCTGGTCGGCTCCGACGTGCCGCCGTTCGTGATGATGGCCAACGAGCAGCACGGCCGCCCCCGCGGCATCAACAGCGAAGGCCTCAAGCGCCGCGGCTTCGACTCGCCGCGCATCTCGGCGATCAAGCGCGCCTATCGCACGCTGTACATGGCCGGGCTGTCGCTGCCCGAGGCGCGCCAGCAGCTCGCCACGCAGGCGCATGACAGCGATGACGTGCGCGAAATGCTGGACTTCCTCGACCGTAGCGAGCGCTCGCTGGCACGGTAGCAACGTCCCGCGTCATCCACGCCAAACTTCTTCTTCCTGCGGGAGGCGGGGCGAGGGTGTCGAGCCCGCGACAAGGCCCGACCCGCGCGCGCTACACTCCTGCTCCATGCGTTCCTCGCCTCTCATCGCCCTCATCGCCGGCGAAGATTCCGGCGACCAGCTCGGCGCCGAGCTGGTCGCGGCCCTGCGCAGGCGCTACCCGGATGCCCGTTTCGTCGGCATCGGCGGAGCGCGCATGCAGCGCGAGGCGTTCGAGTCCTGGTACGACATCCGCGAGTTGTCGCTGATGGGTTTCGCCGAGGTGATCGGCCATCTGCCGCGCCTGCTGCGCCTGCGCAAGGCGCTGCTGCAGCGGCTGCTCGACGTGCGCCCGGACGTGGTGGTCGGCATCGACGCGCCCGACTTCAACCTGGGCGTCGAGCGCCGCCTCAAGGAGGCGGGCGTGCGCACTGTCCATTACGTAAGCCCGTCGGTCTGGGCCTGGCGCGAGAAGCGTGCCGAAAAGATCGGCGCGAGCGCGGACCGCGTGCTGTGCCTGTTCCCCATGGAGCCGCCGATCTACGCGCGCCACGGCGTGGACGCGCGCTTCGTGGGCCATCCGCTGGCCGACCGCTTCGCGCTGGTGTCCGACCGGGTCGGCGCCCGCGACCTGCTGCAGCTGCCGCAGGACGCACCGGTGCTGGCCGTGCTGCCGGGCAGCCGGCCGTCGGAAATCGAGCGCCTGGGTACCATTTTCATCGAGGCCGCACGGCGCGTGGGCGCGGCGCTACCGGGCCTGCGCATCGTGATCCCGGCCGCCAACGCGCAAGTGCACGCACGCCTGAAAGCCCTGCTCGCGACGGGCCCGCGCGACGAGGGCGCGCCCCTGCTGATCGAAGGCCATGCCCACGAAGCCATGCTCGCCGCCGACGTGGTGCTGCTGGCCTCCGGCACCGCCACGCTGGAAGCGATGCTGGCCAAGCGGCCGATGGTGGTCGGTTACCGCGTGTCGCCCTGGAGTTACCGCATCGCCCGCGCCCTGCGCATGCTCAAGACCGACGTGTACGCGCTGCCCAACATCCTGGCGCGCGCCTGCGGGCTCGGCCAGGAGAAGCTGGTGCCCGAACTGATGCAGGAGGACTGCACCGCCGCGAATCTCGCCCAGGCCACGCTGGCGCTGTTTGCGGACAGCGAGCGGCGCGGCCGGGTGGTGGCGGCGTTCGAACAGTTGCACCGCGTGCTGCGCGGATCGGAGGAAGGCGGTGCGGGCGGGCGCGCGGCCGCCGCCGTGGCCGAGCTGCTGGAGGGCCGGCATGCTTCCTGACGGTTCCGACGAAGTCGCGACCTTGCTCCCGCCCTCTTCCGAGGTGGGCACGCACCCTGGCGACGGGGCAGCTATCGCGGAGATGCCATGCGGCATCCCGGTGGCGGGCGGTCCATTGCCACCAGGCGCGCGGCCTTCGCCGAAGATCGCGCGCCTGGTGGCCGGCGTCGACGAAGCCGGCCGGGGCCCGCTCGCCGGCCCGCTGGCGGTGGCCGCGGTGATCCTGAATCCGCGTCGCCGCATCCGTGGCCTGGACGATTCCAAGAAGCTCACCGAAGCGCGGCGCGAGGCGCTCTATGCGCAGATCGTCGAGCGCGCGCTGGCCTGGCACGTCGTGCTGGTCGAGGTGGAGGAAATCGACCGCATCAACATCTATCAGGCCACCATGGCCGGCATGTGCCGGGCCGTGGCGGGCCTGCAGGTGGCCGCGCACGAAGCCTGGGTCGACGGCAACCAGCTGCCCAAGGCGCTGCCCTGCCCGGGCCGCGCCATCGTCGGCGGCGATGCGCTGGAGCCGGCGATCAGCGCCGCCTCGATCATCGCCAAGGTCACCCGCGACCGGTTGATGCACGCACTCGACGGCCACCATCCCGGCTACGGTTTCGCCAACCACAAAGGCTACTCCACGCCCGAACACCTGGCCGCGCTCAGGCAGCTGGGGCCCTGCCCGCTGCACCGACGCAGCTTCGCGCCGGTGAAGCTGCTGCACGACCAGGGCACGTTGTTCTAACGCAGGAAACATTGCCTGGCGGAACGCCGATCGTGGCCGTGGCCGTCAGCCTTCCCGCAATACCTCGGAGACGCATGCCCGCCTCTGCACGGTCGCGCGCGGTCGCCGGGTGCGGCGGCAAAAATAGGTCATAGGTCTATGCAACTTTCGCTGCAATCGGCGCATCCTATCGGTCATGGAAAGAGGGTCGTCGCTCCGGCCTTCCAGCGTTCGCACGGACGCCGTCGTTCTCCACCGCGGATGCCCTCCGCAGGAGTCGTGCCATGTTGTCCCGCTTCTTCCACGTGCGCTCCAGCCTGAAACCCTTCGCCACGCCAGCCGTCCAGCCCCGCGCGGACGAGACGCCGGGACCGACCGGTCCGAGCCCTCCCCACGCCGACTACGACCGGCGACCGCTGGCGACCAGCGGCTTCGACCATTACGTCGAATGGAACGAGGACGACGAGCGGTTCTTCGTGCACTGAAGCCGGCGGCAGCAGCCGCCCACCCGCTGTCAAGCTTGTGGGAAGCGGGCGCCGCAGCGTAGCCTTCACGGACTCACCCGAGTGAGTCTGCATGTCCGCCCGCTTCGTCCATTTCCACCTGCACAGCGAGTACTCGCTGGTCGACTCGACCATCCGCATCAAGGCGCTGGTCGATGCCTGCGTGCGCGAAGGCATGCCGGCGGTGGCGCTCACCGACGACAGCAACATGTTCGCGCTGGTGAAGTTCTACAAGGCGTGCAGCGGCGCCGGCATCAAGCCGATCGGCGGCTGCGACCTGTGGATCGGCTCGCCCGACGACCCGCGCCCCTGGCGATTGACTCTGGTGTGCCAGAACCGCGAGGGCTATCTCAACCTGTCCCGGCTGGTCTCGCGCGCATGGCGCGAGGGCCAGCATGGCGGCAAGGCGCTGGTCGAGTCCGGCTGGCTTACCGCCGAATCCAGCGCGGGGCTGATCGCCCTGCTCGGGCGTGAAAGCGAGGTCGGCCGGGTGGCGGCCAACCAGGGCGTGGAGGCGGCGCATGCGCGACTGCAGCCACTGGTGCGCCTGTTCCCCGACCGCCTCTATCTGGAGCTCACCCGCTGCGGCCGCGAGGGCGAAGAAGCCTGGAACACCGCGGCGCTGGCGCTGGGCGATGCCTTCGAGCTGCCGCTGCTGGCCAGCAACGATGTGCGCTTCCTCAAGCGGGACGACTTCGAGGCGCACGAGGCGCGCGTATGCATCCACCAGGGTCGCGTGCTGGCCGATCCCAAGCGCCCGCGCGACTATTCCGACCAGCAGTACCTCAAGTCCCCGGCCGAGATGGCCAAGCTGTTCGCCGACCTGCCCGAAGCGCTGGAGAACACGGTCGAGCTGGCCAAGCGCTGCAGCCTGGAACTCAAGTTCGGCACCTACTACCTGCCCGACTTCCCGGTGCCCGAAGGCTACGACCTCGACAGCTACATCCGGGAGACCGCGCGTCAGGGCCTGGCCGAGCGCCTCGCCACCGCACCGCTGGCGCCCGGCTACACGCTGGACGATTACGAAGCGCGGCTGGAGCGCGAGCTGGACGTCATCATCCGCATGGGCTTCCCCGGCTACTTCCTGATCGTGGCCGACTTCATCAACTGGGGTAAGCAGAACGGCATCCCGGTCGGACCCGGCCGCGGCTCGGGCGCCGGCTCCCTGGTCGCGTGGGTGCTGAAGATCACCGACCTCGACCCGCTGCAGTTCGACCTGCTGTTCGAGCGCTTCCTCAACCCCGAACGCGTGTCGATGCCGGACTTCGACATCGACTTCTGCATGGACCGCCGCGACGAAGTGATCGACTACGTCGCGCACAAGTACGGCCGCGACCACGTCAGCCAGATCATCACCTACGGCTCGATGGCCGCGAAGGCCGTGCTGCGCGACTCCGGCCGCGTGCTGGGCATGGGGTACAACCAGGTCGACCGCATCGCCAAGCTGATCCCGCCGCGGCCGCTGGACCTGACCTTGTCCGATGCGCTCGGCCGCACCGAGAAGTCGAAGAAGGAGCCCGACCGCGTCGTCAGGGAGTTCTGCGAGCTCTACGAGCAGGACGAAGAAGCGCGCACGCTGGTGGATCTGGCGCTGAAGCTGGAAAACCTCACCCGCAACGCCGGCAAGCACGCCGGCGGCGTGGTGATCGGGCCCAAGCCGCTGACCGAGTTCGCGCCGCTGTATTGCGAGCCGGGCGGCGGCGGCGTGGTGACGCAGTACGACAAGGACGACGTCGAGGCGGTCGGCCTGGTCAAGTTCGACTTCCTCGGCCTGCGAACGCTCACCATCATCGACTGGGCGGTCAAGGCCATCAACGCACGCCGCGCGAAGGCAGGCGAGCAACCGCTGGACATCGCCACGCTGCCGCTGGACGATCCTGCGCCCTACGAGCTTCTGAAGAAAGCGCAGACGGTTGCGGTGTTCCAGCTCGAATCCTCCGGCATGCAGCGCATGCTCAAGGACGCCAAGCCCGACCGCTTCGAGGACATCATCGCGCTGGTGGCACTCTACCGCCCCGGCCCGATGGACCTGATCCCCAGCTTCGTCGCGCGCAAGCACGGCCGCGAGGACGTGGAATACCCCGACCCGCGCGTCGAGCCGATCCTGAAAGAGACCTACGGCATCATGGTCTACCAGGAGCAGGTGATGCAGATGGCGCAGATCGTCGGCGGCTACACGCTCGGCGGCGCCGACCTGCTGCGTCGCGCGATGGGCAAGAAGAAAATCGAGGAGATGGTCAAGCACCGCGCGACCTTCCGCGAAGGTGCCGCCAAGGACGGACTGTCCGGCGAGAAGGCCGACGCCATCTTCGACCTGATGGAGAAGTTCGCCGGCTACGGCTTCAACAAGTCGCACGCGGCCGCCTACGCGCTGGTGTCCTACCAGACCGCGTGGCTGAAGGCGCATTACCCGGCCGAGTTCATGGCCGCGACGATCTCCTCGGACATGGACAACACCGACAAGGCGGTGACGTTCCTGGACGAGTCGCGCGCGATCGGCCTGACCATCCTGCCGCCGGACGTCAATGCCTCGGACTTCATGTTCGTGGCGGTGGAGCCGCGCGTGATCCGCTACGGCCTGGGGGCCATCAAGGGCGTCGGCCAGGGCGCCTGCGAGTCGATCGTCGAGGAACGACGGCGTGGGGGCGCGTACAAGGACCTGGCCGACTTCTGCCGTCGCGTCGATCCGACCAGGCTCAACCGACGCGTGCTGGAAGCGCTGATCCTCTCCGGCAGCCTGGACGCGCTGGCGCCCACCCGCGCCAGCCTGATGCTGCAGTTGCCCGGCGCGATCAAGGCCGCCGAGCAGAACCTGCGCGACGCGCAGTCCGGCCAGAACGACATGTTCGGCGCATCGATGGGCACGGCGGCGCCAGTGGTGCAGATCGAATTGCCGACGGCGCCGGAGTGGCCGCTGGAGCAGAAGCTGCAGGGTGAACGCGACACGCTCGGCCACTATCTGTCCGGCCACCCGACCGACCCGTGGCGCGAGGAGCTGGCGCAGCTGTCCACCTGCCCCCTCGGCGAGATCGCCGAACGCTACCAGCCACCGCGCCTGCGCAAGAACGACAACGACGACGGCAACCGCTTCCGCCGCGGGCCGGACACGCCCTGGACCGTGGCAGGCATGGTCACCCCCGTGCGCGAGCGCGGCGACAGCGACGCCTTCGTGCGGCTGGAGGACGGCACCGGCAC
>NZ_JABFWW010000168.1 GCF_013362045.1 Frateuria sp.
GACCCAGGCGGTGGCCGAAGAGGCCGCGCAGCACGCCAGCGCCGAGGAGTTGAACGGCGCCCGCGTGGCCGCCTCGATCATGGGCATGAACAACATCTACTACCGCTTCGTGCACATGGTGAGCGAGCCGGAGTACGGCACCCTGCGCGCCGCACTGCGCATGAACGCGATCGCCAACCCCGGCGGCGCCAAGATCGACTTCGAGCTGGCCTCGATCGCCGTCTCGGCCGTCAACGGCTGCGGCATGTGCGTGGACTCGCACGAGAAGACCCTGCGCAAGCATGGGCTCTCGGCGCAGCCGATCCAGAGCGCGATCCGCATTGCCGCGGTGATCCACGCGGTGGCGGTGGCGCTGGAACAGGCCGACGTGGCCGGCTGATCCGCGCGGGTGTCCACTGCACCGAAACCCGGCCAGCGATGGCCGGGTTTTTTTATCAGGGCGACTACCCTCCACCTCCCTCTCTCCGGCCCAGCCGGGGCAGAGGGCCGGGGTGAGGGGGAGGCCTTTGCTCTTGGAAAAGCCAGAAGCATTGCCCGCTCGTGGGCGCAGGCTTCACGTTGGGCAGGGCCAGAGCCTCCACCTCACCCCAGCCCTTTCCTGAGGAAAACGAGCCTTGCGCGAGCACGCCGCCGGCCGTCCGGCCATGCCTTTTGGCACTGTGTCGCAAGTCATGCCCGGCCTAGCTTCCGGAGGTTGCCTTCACAGTCCCCGGGGAAAACACCATGCGTCGACTCGTCCGTCCGCTCGTACTCACCGCGCTCGCCGCCTGCTGCGCCGCCGCCTTCGCCGCTCCCGCCGACCAGGTACCGCACGGCAAGCTGCCGCGCTGGGCCGTGCCGCAGTCCTATGCGCTGTCCTTCAAGGTCGATCCGCGCCAGCAGGATTTCTCCGGCACCACCACCATCAAGGTGGACCTCAAGCAGGCATCGGACCACATCTGGCTGCACGGACATGACCTGAAGGTGTCCAGGGTCAGCGTGACCGATGCGGCCGGCAAGACGCACGCAGCCAAGTATGTCGAGGCGGCGCCGAAGGAAGGCGTGGTGCGCGTCGACTTCGCCGACACGCTCAAGCCGCAGCAGCTGACCTTGAGCTTCGACTACACCGCGCCGCTCAACATGCAGTTGCAGGGCCTGTACAAGGTCAGCCACGAGGGCGTGCCATATGCGATGACGCAGATGGAGCCGATCAGCGCGCGCTATGCCTTTCCCGGCTTCGACGAACCCGATTTCAAGACGCCCTTCGACATCAGCCTGACCATCCCGAACGACGAGAAGGCGGTCGCCAATACCAAGCAGGTCAAGGAAGCGCCCGCCGGCAGCGGCTGGAAGACGCTGACCTTCTCGCAGACCAAGCCGCTGCCGACCTACCTGGTCGCCTTCGGCGTGGGTCCGTGGGACATCGTCGCCGGGCCGGACATCTCGCCGGACGCCTACCGCGCCACGCCGCTGCAGCTGCGCGGCATCGCCGCCAAGGGCGAGGGCCACCGCATGCAGCACGTGTTGTCCGAGACGCCGAGCATCATCCATACGCTGGAGGACTACTACGGCTTCGGCTATCCGTGGGACAAGCTCGACCTGCTCGCCGCGCCGGACTTCTCCGCCGGCGCGATGGAGAACGCGGGCCTGGTCACCTTCCGCGACTGGCTGCTGCTGCTCGATCCGGATTCCCCGGCGCAGTACGTGCGCGGTTCGTTCAATGTCAACGCGCACGAGCTGGCCCACCAGTGGACCGGCGACACCGTCACCACCGCCTGGTGGAACGACATCTGGCTCAACGAGGCCTTCGCCACCTGGATGCAGCAGAAAGTGACCATGAAGGTGCACCCGGAATACCGCGCGGACCTCGACCGCGTGCGCGGCGCGCAGTACGCCATGGACAACGACAGCCTGGTCACCGCGCGCAAGATCCGCCAGCCGATCACCGGCAACGGCGACATCGAGACCGCATTCGACTCGATCACCTACCAGAAGGGCGCCAGCGTGCTCGGCATGTTCGAGGGCTACGTCGGCGAGAAGACCTTCCAGCAGGGCATGCGCCAGTACATCCAGGACCACAAGTTCTCCATCGCCACCGCCGACGACCTGGTCGACTCGATCGCCAGGGCCGCCGACAAGGGCGAGGACTTCAAGCAGGCCTTCAAGAGCTTCCTCAACCAGCCCGGCGTGCCCTACGTGCAGACGAAGCTCGCCCGCAAGGATGGCCAGACCGTGCTCGAGCTCAGCCAGAGCCGCTACCTGCCGGTTGGCAGCAAGGGCAACGCGGTGCAGGTGTGGGGCGTGCCGGTGTGCGTGCGCTACGGCACCGCCGACGGCAGCAAGGTCAACTGCGAACTGCTGGAAAAGGCCACCGGCACGATCGCGCTGCCGGGCGCCAGCGCCACCACCTGGGTGATGCCCAACGCGAACGCCAGCGGCTACTACCGCTTCGGGATGGGCAAGGACGACCTGGTCCGCCTGGGCGGCCAGATCAGCCACCTGACCGACGCCGAGCAACTGGCCTTCGCCGATGCAGCCGATGCCAGCTTCCACCATGGCGACATCGGCGCCGGCGACCTCCTGGCCGCACTCAAGCCGTTGACCGCCTCGCGCGTGCGCGCGGTGGCGACCGCGCCGATCGCCAGCTTCGAGTGGATCAACCGCTACCTGGCCGGCACCGGCGCGCAGCGCAATGCCCTCGAGGCATGGGCCAAGTCCGCCTACCTGCCGCGCATGGAATTGCTGGGCTACCACCGCAAGGCCGGCGAGCCGGATGACGATTCCCTGCTGCGCAGCACGCTGGCCGGCTTCCTTGCGCTGGATGTGAAACTGCCCGAGGTGCGCGCGCAATTGCTCGAGCAGGGCGAGGCGGCGCTCAAGCGCAAGGCCGACGGCCGGCTCAGCCTGGACGCGGCCGATCCGGACCTGCTCGACAGCGCGCTTGCCGTGGCGGTGCAGCAGCACGGCAAGAGCGCGGTCGATGCGCTGGTCGCCGAGCTGCCCAAGACCTCCGATCCCGCCCAGCGCAACGCCATGCTGGCCGGCCTGAGCGCTGTGGAGGATCCGGCCCTGGCCGAGCAGGTGCGCGACTTCGCGCTGGACAAGCAGGTCAAGGTCGGCGAGATGGCTGCCCTGCTGCGCGGCAGCCGCGAGACGCGCGCCCAGCGCGACGCGATGTGGAAGTGGGCGGTCGCCCACTACGACCGCATCGTCGAGCGCACCGGCAGCTTCGCCGGTGGCCGGCTGCCTGGCCTGATGGGTGGTGGCGGCTGTTCGAAGGAGGAAGCCGACCGCCTGCAGGCGTTCTTCAAGACGCGCGCCAAGGACGTCACCGGCGCCGAGCGCGGCCTGGCCCAGACCACCGAGAACACCCTGC
>NZ_JABFWW010000224.1 GCF_013362045.1 Frateuria sp.
TACGCCACGAGGGCCGCGGCGCGCGTGCGGATGATGCCGAGCTCGGCGATGCGCTCGATCGGCAGCGCCGCGATCGTCTCGGGCGCGGGGAATGCGCGGTGGATGTCGTCCCACGGCGTCGCGACGGGCGCGCCGAAGGCGTCCACGAGACGGCGCGCCAGCGTTCGCGCGGCCGCGACGGTGACCTGCTGGCCGAGCACCGCGCGCACTGCGATCTCGAAGCCGTCCCAGCCGCCAGGCAGCCGCAGGCCCGGGCGCTTGCGCAACAGCGGCGCCAGCACGCCGCCCGCGCCGAGGGTGGCTGCGATCGCGCGCGGTTCGGCGTCGAGGTCGAACATGCGCCGCAGTCGTGTCACCAGTGGAAGCAGCTCGGACGGTCGCGGGCAGTGCAGTTCCAATCGGAGCGCGTGCTCGTCGCCCGGCCAGGCGGACAGGCGCAGCCAGCCCGGTGCATCGGCCGGACCGAACACGCGCGCGTAGGCATGCGCATCCACCTGCTCGATGCCTGGGAGGGAGCGCGTGCGCAGGAAATCGAGCACGCTGTCGAAGTCGTACGGCGGCCGGTAGCCCAGCCGCAGCACCAGTGCCTCGCCGGCATCGAGGGAGTGCGGCCGGCGGCGAAGCTCGCGCGGGGCGATGCGGTTGGCCTGCGCAAAGGCGGCGTTGAACCGGCGCAGGCTGCCGAAGCCCGAAGCGAGCGCCACCTCGGTGACCGACAGCGCGGTCTCGGTCAGCAACTGCTTGGCGAACAGCAGCCGTCGCGTGGTGTGCACGCTGAGCGGCGGTGCGCCCAGGTGCTCGACGAACAGCCGGCGCAGCTGGCGCGCACCCACGCCGACGAGGCCTGCCAAGGCATCCAGCGAGCCATCGGCCAGTGCACCCGCGTCGATCAGCTTCAACGCACGCGCCACCACGTGTTCGCCACGGTGCCAGGCGGGGTTGCCGGGCGCCAGTTCCGGCCTGCAGCGCAGGCACGGGCGGTAGCCGTCCGCTTCCGCGGCTGCGGCGTTCGCGTAGTAGCGCACGTTGGACGCCTTGGGCGATGGCGCCGGACAGACCGGGCGGCAGTAGATGCGCGTGCTGCTGACGGCGGTGAAGAACAGTCCGTCGAAGCGCGCATCGCGGCTCAGGCGCGCCTGTTCGCAGATCTGGTGGTCGGGCAGGGTGGACATGCGGCGCAGGCTAGCACCGCTCCGATCGCCGGACTCGCCGTTTTCGGACATCAATGCGCCGGTCCACGCCGGCGCCTGCGATCAAGGCGTCGCCTGCCGCGGCCAGCGCCAGGCGTACCAGAGCACTCCCAGCTGCAGCACCACTTCGACGATGCTCATGAACACGTAGAAGGCCCATGCCCCCGGCAGCGTGGCGAGCACGATCGCGGTCAGGGCCGCCCCGATCAGGACGTTGAGCCAGCGGGCCAGCGCCGGCGGCAGGGCCAGCGACAGGAAGACCATCACCGCCGGGACGGCGACCAGCACGGAAACGGCCACCAGCGAACCCTGGCTCGTGGGCCCCAGTGGGCCGATGCCATCGAGGATGTCCTTGAGGCTGCCGGGCCGATACAGCCCCCAGAAATCCCCGTAGATGTAGCAGAACATGATGGACGTCCACAGCGCGGACAGCTTGAACCGCACGTGGATCTTCGGGTCTTCAAGTCGCGTCGAAACCATCGTCTTTCCCTGTATCGATAGAGCCGGAAGAGGACATGCCGGCGGTGACCGCAGACTTCGGCGGCAGGCGTACGCCCAGCAGCAACAGCCACAGGCAGGTACCGATTTCGCCGAGGGAAGCCGGCAGCATGACGTACTGCGCGGCCGCCGATGCCGGATACGAAGGCAGCAACAGCGTGCCGAGGAAATCGGCCAGGTAGCCCAGGCATCCGAGCATCAGCAGCACGCCCAGTACGCGAGGCAGGAAGCCGCACTTGAACACCAGGTAGCCGAACGGCAGCAGCCACAGGCCCCAGAAGATCTCCAGCAGGAGCAGGCCCTGCCGGTAGGCGTCGAGCTGCAGCATCACCTGGACATGCAGTTGTTCGGCGGTGAGCGCGCGCAGTCCGTCGGCGTGCCCCAGCAGCGAGAGCACGTTTAGGTGGTGCAACATGTTGGCGAAGGCAATCGGCACGCTGGCCGTGGCCAGTGCCACCATCGCCACGGCGGCACGCCGGCCGGCCTGGCTCAGCAACCGATGGAGCGCCAGCGGCAACAGCAGAAAGGCGACATTGCAGACCACCTCCGCCAGGATGCCGAAGCGGAACAACGCCTCCGACTGCTGGATGCGGGCGACCGTGGCCGCGGCATCGCCATGGGCCGCCAGCTGCGAAGGCACGTAACCCAGGTAGAAGCTGCCGGCAACCACGGTGATCAGGTAAAGCAGGCCGGCAAGCCGGGCGATTCCGTTCATGCGTCCTCGCTGTCGTTGCTTTTGGCGCCGCGCCAGGCGGCATCAGGTCACGATTTGTCCCGGCAGCCGGTCCCATCGTTGCCGATGATTCCGCTGAAAGGCCTGAACGCCGCCAGCGAGGTCGCCAACCGGTCCTGCGCGGCCTTGATCTGCTGCATGTCCAGGCAGATCTTCGAGGCTTCCTGCCTGATCCGGCTGGCGGCGGCCTCGAGCCTGGCGTCGGCCTGCCTACCGTCGCCGCCCACTACCTTGGTGGCGGCGCTCTTGAGCGAGTCCACTGCCACGCTCGCTCCGGCCATGCCGGTGGCGAGGCCGTGTTCGCGCACGGCAAGGGCTGCCCGGTAGTACTGCTTGAGCTGTTCGCGCTGGGCCGGGTCGATGGCGATGGCGTGGCCGTCCACCGCGAGGTCGCCGGCGGCATCGAGCCGGCCTTCGATGCCGCCGTTGCCGTGCAGGGTGACTTCGCCGCCGCGGACGACGATGCCGCCGTCGGCGATGCTGGTCGAGTGGCCGCCGTTGCCGCAGCCAGCCAATAGGAGGCCGGCTGCGAAGGCTAGGGCGAGATTTCGACGGGACATGAGTCGTCTCCCCGATGCGTCAGCTGTCGTCGCGCCAGCGGCGGAACCAAATGGCCGCGCCTATCAGGCCCGCACCGGCCAGCACGCCGATCCACAGGTTGGCCGAGCCGAGCATCTGGTAGGTCTGGCCGAGGTTCATGAAGTCCAGGCTGGCATGGCCGCCGTCGGTGGACACCGTCAGGCGGTCGGCATTCCAGGCCACTCCCGCGCCGGGGAAAGCGCTGAACAGGGCGCGCAGCACGATGTTCTGCCAGAACCAGCCGGAGGACAGGTTGAACAGGCCCATGATGCCGAACCAGGTGACGAGCAGGCCGGTGGCCACCGGCAGAGCGACGGCCCACAGGAACGGCTTGGTTCGCGCCCATGCCGAGCACAGCAGCAGCCAGCCCACCGAAGGCAGCGCCCACAGCAGGTACAGCGGGATGTAGCCGATCAGGTTGGCGGCGACGCGGAACGGATGGGAGAGCAGCAGCAGCCGCCATACGTCGACCCCATGGAAGGACAGCGCCACGGCGAGCATGACCAGCTGCAGGATGCCCGCGGCAAGGCCGACCAGCGTGGCGATGATGGGCGCCACCAGGGTCGCGCTGGCGACCTTGGACAGCACCGTGGCCGAATCCGAGAGCGGCAGCGACTTCCAGAACAGGATGCTGCGATCGCGGCGCTCGTCGTACACCGCGCCGAGGCAGTAGAAGAACACCACGAAGCCGAGCACCACGGTAAGCAACGCCATCGACGAATACATCGCCATGTCCAGCGCCGTGCCGACCTGGCTCAGGTCGCCGGCATCCATGCGCCTGATCACCTCCTGCAGCTCGCTGCTGGCCCCCCATCGCACGCCATGGCGGGAGCCTACGACTTCGGCGGCGATGATCGCCATCAGGTTCAGCAGCAGGAAAATGCCGCCGGTTATCACGGGCGCCCACAGGAAGCCGCCGCGGTGTTCCCAGAACTCGCGCTTGACGAGCCAGGTGAAGGTTTTCATGCGTAGGTCCCTTTCATGGTGGCGACGAACAGGTCGCTGACGGACGGCCGGCGGATCTCGCCCAGCGCCTCCAGCGTCGCGCGGTCGGCGCCGTCGAACAGGAAAATGCTCTTGCCGAACACCTGGCGCTCGTCCAGCGGGTTGAGCGTGCGGGCGGAGGCGGCCTTGTCGGCAGCGACCATCACCTCGGCGAAGCGCTCGCCGACGGCGTCCATGTCGGTGTCCAGCACGATCTTGCCGTCGCGGATGAACATCAGGTCGGTAAGGATGTGCTCGATCTCCTCCACCTGGTGGGTGGTCACGATGATCGTCTTGTTCTCGTCGAAGTAGTCCTCCAGCAGGCTCTGGTAGAACTGCTTGCGGTAGAGAATGTCCAGGCCAAGGGTCGGTTCGTCCAGCACCAGCAGGCGCGCGTCGATGGCCATCACCAGGGCCAGGTGCAACTGCACGATCATGCCCTTGGACATCTGCCGCACGCGCTGGTCGGGCGTGAGCTTGGTGCGCTTGAGGAAACCTTCGCACTTGGCGCGGTCGAAGCGCGGGTGCACGTGGGCGACGAAGTCGATCGCCTCGCGCACGCGGATCCAGCGCGGCAGCACCGCCACGTCGGCGATGAAGCAGACCTGCTCCATGAGCTTGTCGCGCTGCGTGCGCGGGTCATAGCCCAGTACGTTGAGCTCGCCCTCGAAGCTGGTCAGGCCCAGGATCGCCTTGAGCGCGGTGGTCTTGCCGGCGCCGTTGGGGCCGATCAGGCCGACGATGCGGCCGGATTCGATCGTGAAGTTCACGCCGTCCAGCGCGGTGGCGTTCTTGTAGTGCTTGCTCAGACTTCGCGCGGTGACGATGGCGCTCATGGCTGCGATTCCGTGTTGGCCGGCGCTTCGCGCATCAGCGTCTTGAGATCGAGCCCCAGGCGCTGCAGGCGCGCATACAGCGCCGGCCATTCCTCGCGCAGGAAGCGCTCGCGTTCTGATTTCAGCAAGGCCTCGCGGGCCCCTTCGGTGACGAACATGCCCAGCCCCCTCCTTTTTTCGACCAGTTGATCGTCGACCAGCTCCTGGTACGCCTTGGACACCGTCAGCGGATTGATCTGGAAGTCCGCTGCCACCTGGCGTACCGACGGCAGCGAGTCGCCTTCGTTCAAGGCGCCATCCAGGATCATCGCCACTACGCGTTCGCGCAGCTGGCGGTAGATCGGGACGCTGTCGTTCCAGGTGATGGTCATACGTTATTCCTTGCTGGCACGGGCGATCTGGGTGCCAAACGAATAGTAGGGCATAGCCAGCTGCGCCCCGAGCAGGGTGGCGCCCGCTCCGGCGTGCGCGTCCAGTGCCGGCACGAGCAAGGCGCTGGACAGGTCGGCCTCGCCGAGCAGCGCGGCGCGCATTTCGCTCGCGCCGGGGTGCACCTCGACCGGGGCCAGGTTGACCACGCGGATGCCGTTGATTTCGGAAACCGGCGCGGTACGCACCGGGGAGCTCAGGGCAACCAGGCCCGTCGCGGTGAACAGCGTGGCGGCGGCCAGGGCGATCAGGTTCTGCGCTTTCATGGCGGGTCTCCTTTAGTGACCTCGTGGACCGGTGTTGTAGTGAACTATAACACCATCCAAGAAAGCGTCAACAGGCAACTGCCCATGACTGATGGGCTATGCCTGTGCCTTGATTGAAATCAATGGATTACGGCGCGCTTTGCCGCGCCCGGCGCTCATGCGCCCTCTCCCGGCCTGGTCGGGGAGAGGGCAGAGTGCATGCCTCAGTGGCCGGCCGAATACACCTGCTTGCCGCCCAACCAGGTGCCCAGCACCTTGGTCTTCCAGATGTCCTGCGGGTTGATGCTGAAGATGTCCTGGTCGATCAGGATGAAATCGGCGTACTTGCCCGGCTCCAGCGTGCCCTGGGCCTTCTCCGCGTGGCCGGCATAGGCCGCGTCGAGGGTGAAGGCGCGGAACGCCTCGACGAGGCTCAGCTTCTGGTCCGGGTACCAGCCGCCAGGCGGCTGGTTCTGGTGGTTCTGCCGGGTCACCGCCGCATGCAGGCCGAAGAATGGGTTGGGCGATTCCACCGGAAAGTCCGAGCCGAACGCGACCACTGTGCCCTGCTTGAGGAAGCGCCGCCACGCGTAGGCGCCCTGGATGCGCTGGTGGCCCACGCGATCCTCGGCCATGTTCATGTCGGAGGTGGCGTGGGTGGGCTGCATCGAGGCGATCAGCTGCAGCGGCACGAAGCGCGGGATGTCCTTCATGGAGACGATCTGCGCATGTTCGACCCGGTTGCGCAGGGCCTTCGCTTCCGGATGCACCTTGTAGGCTGCGCTGAAGGCGTCGAGCACCTCGCGGTTGGCCGCGTCGCCGATGGCGTGGATGTTGACCTGGTAGCCCTTGGCGAAGGCCTTCTCGATCTTCGAGGCCATCGTGCCCGGGCTCATGAGCAACAGTCCGTGGTTGTGCGGGTCATCCGAATAGGGCTGGAGCATGGCCGCGCCGCGGCTGCCCAGCGCGCCGTCGGCGAACAGCTTGACCGCATGCACGGTGAGAAGACCGTCGCCGTAGCCGTCCAGCGGGCCTTCCGCGGCGATCGTGTCGAAGGCTTCGCCGGTATCGCGCACCATCGCATAGATGCGTGCGGTGAGCTTGTGCTCGTCGGCGTAGCGCTTGTAGAGGCGGTAGTTGGGCAGGTCGATGCCTGCATCGTCCACGCCGGTCAGGCCCACGCGCGCCATGTCGGCCAGTGCGGTATCGAGCGCGGCGGCGCGTTCCGGGTCGGTGGGTTCGGGCGCGCTGATGAGCGCCGTGGCGCCGTCGACGAAGACGCCGGTCGGGTTGCCCTGGGCGTCGCGCTCGATGCGGCCACCCGGCGGATCCTTGGTGTCGCGGGTGATGCCGGCGAGCTTCATGGCCGCGGTGTTGGCCCAGGCGGCGTGCCCGTCGACGCGGCTCAGCCACACCGGCCGGTCGGCGACCGCGGCATCCAGTTCCTTTGCGGTGGGAAAGCGGCCGAGCTTCCAGATCACCTGGTTCCAGCCGCCGCCGGTGATCCAG
The DNA here is from genome assembly GCF_013362045.1 of Frateuria sp. Classification (GTDB taxonomy): domain Bacteria; phylum Pseudomonadota; class Gammaproteobacteria; order Xanthomonadales; family Rhodanobacteraceae; genus Frateuria_A. The sequence continues at coordinate 7,004 of NZ_JABFWW010000224.1, forward strand.
CGGGCATCCGGGTGGGCCTTGGCATAAGCCTTGATGCGCGCCAGTGCCTCGTCGAGCGACTGCGTGCCCGTCAGGTCGGCCTGGGTGAGCGCGTAGCCCAGTTCCAGCACGTGGCCGTGCGCATCGATCAGGCCCGGCAGCAGGGTCTTGCCGTGGCCATCGACCACCCTGGCACGACCCGCCCGCTTGGCCAGCGCGGCATCGGTGCCGGTGGCGACCACCTTGCCGCGGTCGACCAGCAGCGCATCGAAGTGCTGCAGCTTGCCGTGGCCGTCCAGGGTGTAGCCCTTGACGTTGTGCACGTACAGATCGGCGGCCTGCAATGCCGGCGCGATGGCCAGCAGGGCGAGCAGGGACAGACGCAGGGAGTGGTTCATGCGTGCGGATTCCTGTGCAGGGAAAGTCCGCAGTGTGTCGGGCTGTGGCCGGTTTTTCCACCGACAGGGACGCGCGACGAAAAAGAGAAAGCCGTTCGCCCTGAGCGTAGGCGCAAAGCGCAGAAGTCGAAGGGCCCTGAGAGGTGCTTCGACTTCGGCCTGCGGCCAGCACGAACGGTTTGCGCGAGGCGATTGGTGGTATCGCGTGGGGGTTACGCCGCCTTGGGCAACAACGTCCCGATCGCTTCCTTCGCCGCCGCCAACGCCTGCTCCTTGTGGTCGGCGCTGACCGCCACGCCCTCGGCGCGCACGAACTCGATCGCGGTGATGCCCAGGAAGCCGAGCACCGCGCGCAGGTAGCTCTCCTGGAAGTCCATCGCCGCGCCGGCGGTATCGGCGCCATAGAAACCGCCGCGGCTGGAGGCGACGATCACCCGCTTGCCGCCGGCCAGGCCTTCCGGCCCGTTGGCGGTGTAGCGGAAGGTCTTGCCGGCCACTGCGATGTGGTCGATCCAGGACTTCAGCTGGCTGGGAATGCCGAAGTTGTACATCGGCGCGCCGAGTACGATCACGTCGGCGGCGAGGAACTCGTCCATCACTTCGCTGCCGAGCAGGGCTGCCGGATCGGCGGCGTCGGCCACCGGCGACCAGTGCGGCAGCGGCTGCGCCGCCAGGTCGCGGGAGCGGACGTTCGCGTCCGGGCGGTTGCGCTTGAACCGAGAGACGATGTCGGCGGTCAGCCCGCGCGAGACCGAGTGGCTGCCCAGGGCGCTCGAGTCGATATGCAGCAGTTTCATGGCGTGGCTCCGATCAAAGGCCGGCATGCCGGCGACGGGAGCTACGATAGTTTTGGGACAATCTCCTGATAAGTCGGCTAATATCGAACTTATCGTTCCCAATGGGAAACAAAGGCCATGACCCTCGACGGCACGCTGCAGGACCTCAACGACCTCTACTTCTTCGCGATGGTGGTCGAGCACAACGGTTTCTCTGCTGCCGGGCGCGCGCTGGGCATTCCCAAGTCGCGGCTCAGCAAGCGCGTGGCGCAACTGGAGGAACGCCTCGGCGTGCGCCTGCTGCAGCGGACCACCCGCCGCTTCGTGATCACTGAAGTGGGCGAGCGCTTCTACGGCCATTGCCGCGCGGTGCTGGAGGAGGCGCGGGCCGCGCAGGAAGCGGTCGACGAACTGCGCGCCGAGCCACGCGGCGTGGTGCGGTTGAGCTGCCCGGTCTCGCTGGCGCAGACGGTCGTCGCGCACGTGCTGCCCGACTTCATGGCGCAATATCCGAAGGTGCAGGTGCGCGTGCTTTCCAGCAATCGCCGCGTGGACGTGGTGGGCGAGGGCTACGACATCGCCATCCGCGTGCGCAACAAACTGGACAGCGATGCCAACCTGGTGATGCGCACATTCGGCCTGTCCCGCGTGTTGGCGGTGGCCAGCCCCACGCTGCTGGACCGCCTCGGGCGGCCCAAGGTACCTGCCGGGCTTTCGTCACTGCCTGCGCTGTCGATGCAGGAGCACGAGGGCGCGCAGGTCTGGGAGCTGATCGATGCACGCGGCGAGCGCGTTACGGTGGAGATGGGGGCGCGGCTCGTCACCGGCGAATTCGCCCTGCTGCTGGAAGCTGCGCGCCGCGGGCTCGGCGTCGCGCTGCTGCCCGAGTTCGTCTGCGCGCCGGCCATCACGCGCGGGGAGCTGGAGGTGGTGCTGCCCGACTGGAGCGTGCCGGAGGGCACCATGCACTTCGTCTACCCGAGCCGGCGCGGCATGCTGCCGGGCGTGCGGGCGCTGGTGGATTTCCTCGCCGAGCGGCTGCCCGACGCCACGCGGCAGAAGCACGAGCAATGCAAGCTGCGTCCGCTGGCGCCGCTCGAGCAGCCGCCGGCGTGAGCCGTGCTAGGCTTCGCGTTTGGCCTTCCAGACATCCGGACGCATGAACATCGACACCAAGCTGCCCAAGGTGGGCACCACCATCTTCAGCGTGATGAGCCAGCTGGCGCTCGATCACCAGGCGGTGAACCTGGGGCAGGGCTTTCCCGATTTCGAGCCGCCGCAGTCGCTGCGCGACGCATTGACGCGCGCGATGGCCGAAGGCAAGAACCAGTACGCGCCCGGCATCGGCACGGCGCCGCTGCGCGAGCAGATCGCACGTAAGACGCAGCAACTGTACGGACGACCCGTCGATCCGCTCACCGACGTCACGGTGACCTCCGGCGCCACCGAGGCGCTGTTCTCGGCGATCGCGGCCATCGTGCGGCCGGGCGAGGACGTGATCGTGTTCGACCCCGCCTACGACTCCTATGAGCCGGCGATCGAACTGCAGGGCGCGCGCGCCGTGCACATTCCGCTGACGCTGCCGGACTTCGCGATCGACTGGCAACGCGTGCGCGATGCGATCACGCCCAAGACGCGGATGATCCTGATCAACAGCCCGCACAACCCCTCCGGGGCGGTGCTGTCGGCCGCGGACCTGGACGCCCTTGCCGAAATCACCCGCGACACCGACATCGTGGTGCTGTCGGACGAGGTCTACGAACACATCGTTTACGACGGCAGGCGGCACGAGAGCGTACTGCGCCATCCGGAACTGGCCGAGCGCAGCATCGTGGTGTCGAGCTTCGGCAAGACCTACCACTGCACCGGCTGGAAGGTCGGCTACGCGGTGGCGCCGGCAGCGCTGTCGGCGGAGTTCCGCAAGGTGCACCAGTACCTCACCTTCTGCACTTTCCATCCGGCGCAGGCGGCGTTTGCCGAGATCCTGGCCAGCGATCCGGCGCATTACCTGGAGCTGCCGGACTTCTACCAGGCCAAGCGCGACCACTTCCGCGCGCTGCTTGCGCCCTCGCGCCTGAAGCTGCTGGACGTGCCGGGCGGCTACTTCCAGCTGGTCGACTACTCGGCCATCCGCGACGAGGACGACGTCGCCTTCTCGCGTTGGCTGGTCGAACACGGCGGTGTGGCCGGCATCCCGCTGACGCCGTTCTACGAGAAGCCGGCGGACGCGCGCCTGCTGCGCCTGTGCTTTGCCAAGAGCGACGCCACGCTCGCCGCCGCCGCGGAGCGCCTATGCCGCCTGTGAACCTGCAACCGTTGACCGTCAGCCTGGTGCAGGGTGCCACGCGCTGGCACGACGCGCCGGCCAACCGGGACTACTACGGCGCGTTGGCGCGCCAGGCGCGCGGCAGCGATCTGGTGGTGCTGCCGGAGACGTTCCTTTCCGGCTTCAGCAACGACACGCGCGCCAGCGCCGGCACCATGGACGGCGAAGGCGTGGCCTGGCTGCGCGCGCTGGCCGCCGAGGTGAATGCGGTGGTCTGCGGCAGCCTCGCGATCAACGAGGACGGTACCGTCTACAACCGCCTGTTCTGGATGCGTCCGGACGGCAGCCACGCGCAGTACGACAAGCGCCACCTGTTCCGCATGGCCGGCGAGCACACCCGGTACGGCGGCGGCCGCGAGCGGCTGGTCGTCGAGCTGAAGGGCTGGCGCATCCTGCCGCAGGTCTGCTACGACCTGCGTTTCCCGGTGTGGCTGCGCAATCGTCGGCTGGAAGGCGCGGCCGGCGGCATGGACTACGACCTGGCGCTGTTCGTCGCCAACTGGCCCGCGCCGCGCCGGCAACCATGGCGCACCCTGCTGCGCGCACGTGCGATCGAGAACCTGGCCTACGTGGTGGGCGTCAACCGCGTGGGCGTGGACGGCAACGAGATCGCCTACGCCGGCGACAGCGCCGCGATCGACCCGGTCGGCGAGACGCTGATCGAACTGGGCGCTCAGGAGCAGGTCGCCACGCTGCGATTGGACCCCGCACCGCTGCTTGCGCATCGCGAGCGCTTTCCGGCCTGGATGGATGCCGACGAGTTCCGCCTGGAGCTTTAGCCGGAATCCGAGATCCTCGCCCTCCTGTGGAGCGATGGCACCCGGGGACCACGCACGGCCGAACCCGCTCCACCCTTCGGGCAGCCCTCACGGAGGGAAATAGGGGAAAGCATTGAAAGCGCAGCTTGCCCCTCAGCCTCCCCGCAGGCGAGTGTCTGCGATCACCTGCGATCAGCTTAGGATGGCCAGCACCGCTTCCGGCGGGCGGCCGATGGCGGCCTTGCCGTTGGCGACCACGATGGGCCGTTCAATCAGCTTCGGGTGAGCGGTCATCGCCTGCAGGATGGCTTCGTCATCGATCGCAGGATCGGCGAGTCGCAGTTCCGCGTACTCGGCTTCGCCGGTACGCAGCAACTGGCGTGGCGTCATGCCGAGCATGCGCAGCAGGTTCCTGAGCTCGTCCGCGCTAGGCGGCGTGTCCAGGTAATTGACCACTTCAGGCTCGATGCCGCGGGCCTGCAGCAGTTCGAGCGTGCCGCGCGACTTGGAGCAGCGGCTGTTGTGGTAGATGCGCACGCTCATCCCGATGCGCCTCAGCGGTTGCCGTGCCGGTTGCCGCCGCGACCGCCCGGCGGGCGGCCGCCGCCATGGCCCTGCGGCCGGTTGCCGCGGTTGTGCGGACGGCCGCCCTGGCCCGGTGTGGC
>NZ_JABFWW010000098.1 GCF_013362045.1 Frateuria sp.
GTGGTGGCGTTGCGCGATCGCGCTGGCCGCCGGCCTGCGTTTGTCCCCGTTGCCCTCGGCGCACAGCTGTTTCAGTGCGTCGGTGATGCCGGTGAGCGCGGACACGACGACCAGCACGCGGGCGCCTTCGGCGCGGCGGCTGGCGATCAGCTCACGGATGTTCTGCCAGCGCGGCAGCGTCGCGACGGACGTGCCGCCGAACTTCATCACGATCCAGGGTTTCTCTGGAACGGGCGCGTCCGCCGACAGCGGCGCGGGGTTCTGCGGGTTCACAAAGGCTCCATTGCGGGTGGTGGGGAAAGGCAATCGCACCAGTGTTGCGCTGCGGCAATCGGATTGCAATGGATTTTTTATGGCAAATGTTTGGACGTTTAGCCATCCAAACGCCACAAACTCTCCTTGCTCCCTCTCCCCTGTGGAGAGAGGGCGGGGGTGAGGGATCAACCTTGCCCCGGTCCTGCCAATGAGGCATCCGTCCGATGCGGCTTTCCCGCGAGCACCCACCCCTCACCTCGGTCCTCTCCCCGGAGGGGAGAGGAAGCAAGGCGGATTACGGCAAGCCGTGACCCCTCACCTCAATCCTCTCCCCGAAGGGGAGAGGAAGCGAGGGTGTGCGCTGCGCGCACGGCTTTATTCGACAACCACGGGGATCTTGCCGATGCGCGCCTGCCATTCCTTCGGCCCGGTCTGGTGCACCGAGGTGCCGGACGAATCGACCGCCACGGTGACCGGCATGTCCTTGACCTCGAACTCGTAGATCGCCTCCATCCCCAGATCCGCGAAGCCGACCACGCGCGAGGCCTTGATCGCCTTGGACACCAGGTAGGCGGCGCCGCCCACGGCCATCAGGTAGACGGAGCGATGCTGCTTGATCGCCTCGATCGCGGCCGGCCCGCGCTCGGCCTTGCCGACCATGCCGAGCAGGCCGGTCTGCGCCAGCACCTGCCCGGTGAACTTGTCCATGCGCGTGGCGGTGGTGGGCCCGGCCGGGCCCACCACCTCGTCACGTACCGGATCGACCGGACCGACGTAGTAGATGAAGCGCCCATTGAAGTCGACCGGCAGCGGCTCGCCCTTGTTGAGCATGTCGACCATGCGCTTGTGCGCAGCGTCGCGGCCGGTCAGCAACTTGCCGTTGAGCAGCAGCACCTCGCCCGGCTTCCAGCTCGCCACGTCCTCGCGCGTGACGGCATCGAGGTTCACGCGCCGGCCCTTGGAGGCGTCGTAGGTGAGCTTGGGCCAATGCTCCAGCGAGGGTGGATCGAGCATCACCGGGCCGGAGCCGTCCAGGGTGAAGTGCGCGTGGCGGGTTGCCGCGCAGTTGGGGATCATCGCCACCGGCAGGTTGGCCGCGTGGGTCGGGTAATCCTTGATCTTGACGTCGAGCACGGTGGTCAGGCCGCCCAGGCCCTGCGCGCCGATGCCCAGCGCGTTGACCTTCTCGTACAGCTCGATGCGCAGCTCCTCGATGCGGTTGGACGGCCCGCGCGCGATCAGCTCCTGGATGTCGATGTGCTCCATCAGCGATTCCTTCGCCAGCAGCATCGCCTTTTCGGCGGTGCCGCCGATGCCGATGCCGAGCATGCCCGGCGGGCACCAGCCGGCGCCCATCGTCGGAACGGTCTTGAGCACCCAGTCGACGATGGAGTCGGACGGATTGAGCATCACGAACTTGCTCTTGGCCTCCGAGCCGCCGCCCTTGGCCGCCACGATCACCTCGAGCTTGTCGCCCGGGACGATCGACACGTTGATCACCGCCGGCGTGTTGTCACGCGTGTTCAGGCGCTTGCCCGCCGGGTCGGCCAGCACCGAGGCGCGCAGCTTGTTGTCCGGATGGTTGTAGGCGCGGCGCACGCCCTCGTTGACCATGTCCTCCAGGCTCATCGTGGCGTCCCAGCGCACGCCCATGCCCACCTTGAGGAACACGGTGACGATGCCGGTGTCCTGGCACAGCGGACGATGGCCTTCGGCGGCCATGCGCGAGTTGATCAGGATCTGCGCCATCGCGTCGCGCGCCGCGGGCGACTCCTCGCGCTCGTAGGCGGCGGCGAGGCTGGCGATGTAATCGACCGGGTGGTAGTAGCTGATGTACTGCAGCGCGTCGGCGACGGACTGGATCAGGTCGTCTTGCTTGATGGTGGTCATGGGCGGCTTTCGCTTCGAACGCACCGCCTTGCGCGGCGCAGAAGCCGTCTATTGTGCCGCAGCCGGCCGGGCCGGACAAAAACAACGGCCGCGCGGGGCGGCCGTTGCGGGTGTTGCCGGAAGCCTCGTGTGCCTTAGAAGCGGTATTCGGCCGAGAGCATGTAGCTGCCCACGTTGCCCGTCACCGAGCCGGCGTCGGTCTTGCCCTTGACGTGGTAGTTGTCGTAGTTCAGGCCCATGCTGAAGTTCGGCGCGAAGTCGTAGCCCACGCCGACGCCACCATACCAGCCGTCGCCGTCGGCGCTGCCGCTGGCATAGCCGCTGCCGTAGCCGGTCTGGGAATAGTTGGCGGTGGCATGGACGGTCGAACGGAACCAGCCTGCGCGGGCCGACACGAACCAGTTGTCGGCGAAGTTGTACCTGCCGGTGCCACCCAGCAGCCAGCCCTTGGCATTGGCGTCGGCGTGCGCGGTCTGCGCGAAGTTGGTGGTGGCGTAGTAGTACCTGGAAACCACCTTGCCCAGGTCGGTGTAGCCGCCCTCGACGCCGAGGTCGAAGCCGTTGCCGACCTTCCACGCATAGCCGAAGCGCAGCGCGCCGGCGGTGTCCTTCTCGTCCAGCGTGTAGCCCAGGCCGTCGGTGCGGCCCACGTGGTACTGCGCCTGGCCCACGCCGGCGTTGATGAAGAACGCGCCGGTATCGGCAGCAGCGGCCGAGGCAGACGCAACGGCCAGCGCCGCGCCGAGAGCGGCGGTAAGAATCCTGTTCATGCGGTGACACTCCCTGTTTCGATTTTTTGAGGACCCGGTCGGGGTGGCCGGGCCCCGCGCATTCTAGGGATGGCGCACTCCGGGCGCTGTCGGGGATCACCTACACTGCTGGACCGTGCCGAGGCCACGACCCCCATGCCGAGTTTCGAGTTCCTGCAGTTGGACGTCTTTGCCGCGCGCCTGCTCGAGGGCAACCCGCTGGCGGTGGTGATCGGCGCCGATGCGCTGGACGGCGCGACGATGCAGCGCATCGCGCGCTGGACCAACCTCTCCGAAACTGCCTTCCTGCTGCGCCCCACGCGACCGGGGGCGGACTATCGCGTGCGCATCTTCACCCCGCGCCTGGAGCTGCCCTTCGCCGGCCATCCCAGCGTCGGCTGCGCCTACGCGGCGATCGAGGC
>NZ_JABFWW010000307.1 GCF_013362045.1 Frateuria sp.
GCTGTTTCCTGCGCGCGGCCGCTTCTGGCTGGGGATGCTCGAGCGCCCTCCCGCGGAGGGAGGGCGCCGGGCGATCAGCACTCGATGACGTTGACCGCCAGGCCGCCGCGGCTCGTCTCTTTGTACTTGTCCTTCATGTCGCGGCCGGTGTCGCGCATGGTCTTGATGACCTTGTCCAGGCTGACGCGGTGCTTGCCGTCGCTCTTGAGCGCCATGCGGCTGGCGTTGATGGCCTTGACCGAGCCCATGGCGTTGCGCTCGATGCAGGGGATCTGCACCAGGCCGCCGATCGGGTCGCAGGTTAGCCCTAAGTTGTGTTCCATGCCGATCTCGGCGGCGTTCTCCACCTGCCAGATGCTGCCGCCGAGCGCGGCGGTGAGGCCGCCGGCGGCCATCGAGCAGGCCACGCCCACCTCGCCCTGGCAGCCGACCTCGGCGCCGGAGATGGAGGCGTTTTCCTTGTAGAGGATGCCGATGGCGGCGGCGGTGAGCAGGTAGTCGATGATGCCGTTCTCGTCCGCCTTGGGGCAGAAGCGCAGGTAGTAGTGGCCCACGGCGGGCACGATGCCGGCGGCGCCGTTGGTCGGGGCGGTGACGACGCGGCCGCCGGCGGCGTTCTCCTCGTTGACGGCCAGGGCGTAGAGGTTGACCCAGTCGAGGATGGTGAGCGGGTCCTTGAGCGCGGCCTCGGGTTGGTTGCGCAGCTCCTCGGCCATCGCCGGCGCGCGGCGCGTCACGTGCAGGCCGCCGGGCAGGGTGCCGGGCGAGCGCAGGCCGCGGGCGACGCAATCCTGCATGGCTTTCCAGATGGTCAGCAGGCCGGCACGGGTTTCGGCCTCGGGGCGCCACACGCTTTCGTTGGCCATCATCAGCTGGGCGATGGTCAGGCCATGCTTTTCGCACAGGCTGAGCAGTTGCTCGCCGGTGGAGAACGGGTAGGGCTGCTCGGTGGTGTCGGCCACGATGCGGTCTTCGGCCGCCTCGTCCTGGTTGACCACGAAGCCGCCGCCGACGGAGTAGTAGTCGCGCGTGGCCACTTCGTTGCCGTCGGCGTCATAGGCGGTGAAGCGCATGCCGTTGGTGTGGAAGGGCAGTTTCTGGCGCTTGTTGAAGACCAGGTCGGCCTTCTCGTCGAAGGCGATCTCATGCCGGCCCAGCAGCTGCAGCCGGCCGGTGCCACGGATGCGCTCGAGGATCTCGGGGATGCGGTCGGCGTCCACCTTGTCGGGGTAGTGGCCTTCGAAGCCCAGCAGCACGGCCTTGTCGGTGCCGTGGCCGCGGCCGGTCATGGCCAGCGAACCGTACAGTTCGGCGCGCACGCGCACGACGCGGTCGAGCACCCCTTTTTCTTCCAGCCAGTGCTCGGCGAAGCGCGCCGCCGCGCGCATCGGGCCGACCGTGTGCGAGGAGGACGGGCCAATGCCGATCTTGAAGAGGTCGAAAACGCTGACGGCCATGGATGCGCTGCAGTGTGGGAGGCGGACCCGTTATTCTACGCGCCCACCTCACGTTTGGCAGTCCATTCGCCGCAGCATGGCTTATCTCGTCCTTTACCAGCGCGACTACTGCCACCTGTGCGACCAGGCGCTCGCCGTGCTGGCGCAGGCGCGCGCGCCGGAGTTCGACAGCGTGTGGGTGGACGACGATCCGATGCTGGAAGCGCGCTACGGCACGCGGGTGCCGGTGCTGCGCGATGCGCGCGACGGACGCGAGCTGGACTGGCCGTTCGAGGCGGAGGCGGTGCGGGAGTTCGTGGGGGACTGAGGCAAGGCTCCCCTTCACCCTCGGGCACCTCTTCCCTCGTGGAGCAGGGGAAGGATTCCGCGCGCGATGTGGCGGCAGGCGGATGGGGCGAGCGGAGCGCGCTACCTCACTTTGGCGCCAGCACCAGGTGCGCGTTGACCGTGACGTCGTTGCCGATCACCGAGGTGTCGGCGTACTCGCCGCCGCCTACGCCGTAATCCAGCCGCTTGAGCGTGCCGGTCACATCCATCAGCGCGCCGCCGCCGGGCTGCGGCGTGAAGGTCACGGTGAGATTGAGCGGATGGCTCACGCCGCGCAGGGTCAGGTTGCCGCGGGCGATCGCGCGGTTGCCGTCCAGCCGCATGAAGCCGGTGGTGAGGTAGTGCGCCTGCGGGTACTTGGTCGCATTGAAGAAATCCGCGCCGGGCAGCGCGCCGTCGCGGTCGGAGTCGCCAGTGGCCGCACTGGTGGTGTCCACGCTTACGTCGAACTTCGACGTGCCCAGGTGGGTCGGGTCGAAGCGGATGTCCGCATGCCATTGCGAGAAGCTGCCCTGGAACGATGCGCCCTGGAAAGTAGCGCTGAAACCCAGCCTGCTCTGATCCTGCTGCACGCGGTAATCGGCGGCCGCGGCAGTGCCCGGCAGGGCGAGGCAGAACAGCAGCGGGATGAGGTGCCTGGTGACGGTCGTGGTCATGCGGAATCTCCTTTCGGTCCGTGACGGAGGCGGGCGAACGGCCACATGCGGCGCAGCACGTCGTCCCGGTCGAACACATGGTGTTTCAATGCCGCGCCGACGTGCGCGACAAGCACCAGCAGCAGGAACCAGAACAGGTATTCGTGCACCGCATGCGCCAGGTTGCGCAGGTCCGGGTTCCTGGCGGCGATCGCCGGCAGGTTGAACAGCTTGAAGAACTGCAGCGGGTAGCCGCGCACCGAGTTGAACCACCAACCCGACAACGGCAGCGCCACCACCAGCAGGTACAACAGCGCATGCACCATGCGTGCGGCCCATCGCTGCCAGTGCGGTGCGGGCAGCTCGCGCGGCGGGCGGTTGCCCAGGCGCCACAGCAGGCGCAGCGCCAACAGCGCCAGCACGGTCAGGCCGATCGACTTGTGCAGAGCCATCCAGTTGATCTTCTGCATCGGCGTGCTGGCCAGGTCGATCAGCAGGCCGAACGTGCCGTTGCCCAGGATCAGCAGCGCGATTGCCCAGTGGAAGAACTTGGCCACCGCGCCCCAGCGGAACTCGTCATTGCGCAGCATCGGCGGGTTCCTTGGCGGGGGCGGGCTCCTGGCGGATGGCCTCGATCTGTAGCCACAGCGCCACGCTCCGGCCGATCGAGCCCAGGTGGGAGGTCATGCCGAAATCGGTGCGGTCGAGCATGGCGGTGGCGGAAAACCCGGCGATGGTGTGCAGGCCGAAAATGGTGCGCGCCTCGCGGTTGAACGTAAACGGAATGGCGATCTCGCGGTCGACACCGCGCAGGCTCAGCCGGCCGTGCAGCACGCCGTGGGTGGCGTCGGTGCGCTCGACCGAGGTGCTGGCGAAGTGCGCGTAGCGCTCCCGCGCGGCATCGAGGAACGCGCTCTTGAGCAGGGCGGCGTTCCAGTCCGGGTCGCCCATGTCCAGGCTGGCCAGGTCGATGTCCAGCTCCGTGGCTGCATCGCTCCAGTCGTCCGCGTCGAAGCGCAGCCAGCCGCGCGCGATGTGCAGCCGGCCGAACGGGCGCGAGTAGCCGTCGTGGTCCACGCTGAAGAGGATCTGGCTGTGCACCGTGTCGTAGCGGTAGCGGTGCTGGGCCGCGCGGCCGGCCAGCGGCCACAGCAGGGCGGCGCAGGCGAGCAGGCGGGCGGCGGCGGACAGGGCGCTCATCGGGTCAAGTCTGGACGATCGCCTGCGCGCGCGCCAGCGCGCCTTGGCATTCCGTGCACGGGCGGCGTGCCTACCATCGAAACCCGCCGTTACGGAGGTAAGCCATGGCTCGCCCCATCTGGACCGGCACGCTGTCGTTCGGGCTGCTCAACGTCCCGATCCGCCTGATGACCGCCGAGCGCAGGGTCGACCTGCACTTTCGCATGCTCGACCAGCGCAACAACCAGCCGGTGCGCTACGAGCGCGTCAATGCCGAATCGGGCGAGGAAGTGCCCTGGAAGGACATCGTCAAGGCCTACGAATACTCCAAGGGCAACTACGTGGTGCTGGAGGAGTCGGACATCCGCAACGCCGCCGCCGAGGCGCACGAGACGGTGGAGATCGACACCTTCATCGACGCGGGCCAGCTCACCCCGGCCTATTTCGAGAAGCCCTATTTCCTGGTGCCGGGCAAGAAGGCCGAGAAGGGCTACGTGCTGCTGCGCGAGACGCTCCGGCGTACCGGCAAGATCGGCATCGCGCGGGTGGTCATCCGCACGCGCGAGTACCTCTGCGCGGTGATGCCGCAGGACGATGCGCTGATGCTGGTGCTGCTGCGCTTCCCGCAGGAACTGGTCGACGCCGACGAGTACGCGCTGCCGGACAAGGCGGTCTCCGATTACCGCATCAGCGACCGCGAACTGGACATGGCCGGCGAGCTGATCGAGTCTATGTCCGGCAAGTGGAAGCCGGAGAACTACCGCGACGAGTTCCGCGAGCGCCTCACCGCGGTGATCGAGCAACGGCTCAAGAGCAAGGGCGTCACCACCGCGCTGGAGGAAGAGGAGCCGGCGCACGCCAACGCCGCGACCAACGTGGTCGACTTCATGGCTCTGCTGAAGAAGAGCATCGAGGGCAAGCAGCGCACGCCGGCCAAGGGCAAGGAGGAGCCGGAGAGGGCCGAGAAGAAGCCCGCCGCGAAGAAGGCGGCCGCCAAGAAGGCGGAACCCGCGGCGAAGAAGGCATCACGCAAGAGCCCGGCAAAGAAGGCGAGCGCCGCGCGCAAGGGGCGCAAGGCCGGATGACCCGCGGCCTAACCCCTGTAGGAGCGCACCCTGTGTGCGGCCGCATCCCGCGGGGTCGCCATGGCGGTCGCGCACAGGGTGCGCTCCCACAGTGAACGACTGACGCTCGTGTCGCCATGAAGCGGCCGCACGCCGACAAACCCATCGAGATCGCTGGCGTGCGGATCACTCACCCCGCGCGCGTGGTCTATGCGGGCGACGGCATCACCGCGGGCGACGGCATCACCAAGGGCGAGGTCGCGGCCTACTACGCCGCGGTAGCGGACTGGATCCTTCCGGAACTGATCAACCGCCCGCTGTCGATGGTGCGCTGCCCGGGCGGCACGGACAGCGCGTGCTTCTTCCAGAAGCACCATGCGGCCAAGCTGGGCTCCAGCGTGCATCCCATTCCGATCGAGGAAAAGGAAGGCGGCGAGGACGACTACGTCTATATCCGCGACCGCAAGGGCCTGCTGCAGCTGGTGCAGATGAACACCATCGAGTTCCACCCGTGGGGCGCGCGGGTGGACAAGCCCGATTCGCCCGACCGCATCGTGTTCGATCTGGACCCCGCGGCCAGGGTGGCGTGGACGGCGGTGGTTGAGGCGGCGCACGGGATCCGCGAGTTGCTGGAAGGGATGGGCCTGGCCAGCTTCGTGCGCACCAGCGGCGGCAAGGGCCTGCACGTGGTGATGCCGTTCCGGCGCGGGCCGGGCTGGCAGGCGGTGAAGGACTTCTGCGAACGGGCGGCCGACGCGATGGTCGAGCGCGAGCCCGATCGCTACATCGCCACCGCCAGCAAGGCCCGGCGGGAAGGGAAGATCTTCATCGACTGGCTGCGCAACGCGCGTGGCGCGACCAGCGTGTGCGGCTGGTCGCTGCGGGCGCGCGATGGCGCGCCGGTGGCGATGCCGCTGCGGTGGGAGGAGTTGGGCGAGGTCGGCGGCGGTGCCGCGTTCGGCATGCAGGCGGCGCTTGAGCGCGCGCGGAGCCTGAAGGCCGATCCCTGGGAGGGGATGGCCAAGCTGCAGCAGCGGTTGCCGAAGGTTTAGGGCCAGCTTGCGGGCGATGCTCTGGCTAGCGCGCCAAAGAGCCTCCCCCTCTCCCTAGCCCTCTCCCCGGCGGGGCCGGGAGAAAGGGAGTCGGTGGTTGTGCGGCAGTCTGCTCCCTCTCCCCCGGGCCCGCCCCGGGGGAGAGGGTTGGGGAGAGGGGGAAGACGTTGCCTACTTCACGCGCAACGTATCGTTGGAGCGGTCCGCCTCCGGCAGCCCGTGCTCCGGATCCAGCGCCGCCGACACCACCTTGCGCGACCCGGCCACCCGCACCACGTACTCGCGGTGCTGCTGCCAGGTTTCCACCGGCACGCGCACGTCCCGGTGGCTGCCGTCGTCGTAGGTCAGCCGCAGCGTGTTGGGCAGCGCCAGCGGATCCAGGTTCGCCACGGTCACGGCCGCGCCGTGCGCCCAGTCGCCGTCGATCGGCTCGATCTTGCGCACCGCCATGTCGAACGTCCAGTTGTGCTGGTACCAGCCGCGCCAGAACCAGCCCAGGTCTTCGCCTGCCTCGCTCTCCATGAAGCGGAAGAAATCCGATGGCGACGGATGGTGGTAGGCCCAGGTGGCGATGTACTTGCGGAAGGCGTCGTCGAAGCGCTCCGGCCCCAGGATCTGCTCGCGCAGCAGGACCAGGCCGAAGGCGCCCTTGAAGTAGCTGATCGGGTGGCGGTATTTCTCGCTGGTTTCGTCGGCGCCGTTGAGCAGTGCAGGGGCGTCCGCATCGGCCAGCACTGCGGCGATCTCGTCGGCGGGGTTGCCGCCCTTGGGCGCATATTCGCTGTCGCGCTTGGGCGCGTAGATGCCGTGGCCGAAGGCGTCCGCCTCGCCGATGTCGATGAAGGTGTTGAAGCCCTCGTCCATCCAGGCGTGGCGGCGTTCGTTGGAGCCCACGATCATGGGGAACCAGCTGTGCCCGATCTCGTGCGCGATCACCATGTGCAGGCTCTTGCCCTTCGCTCGCTTGGCGTCGAAGGTGATGCCCGGGTATTCCATGCCGCCGGCGGTGCCGGCCTCGTTGATGGCCACCGGCCACGGATACGGAAACCACTCCTTCGAGAAGTATTCGGTGGAGGCCTTGAGGTACTCGGTGGCGCGGCCCCAGGCATCGTTGCCGCCGCTTTCGACCGGATAGACCGACATCGCCAGCGCGGTCTTGCCCTGGGGCAGGTTGATGCGCGCGGCATCCCACATGAACGCCTTCGACGCGCCGAACGCCACGTCGCGACTGTTGTGCATGCGGAAGTGCCAGGTCAGCGTGCCGCCCTGTTTCGGACGGCTGGACGGCTGGTTGACCTCTTCCGCCGTGCGGATCATCACCGTCTTGTCGCTGTGGCGGGCCTCGTCCAGGCGCCTGATCTGCGTGGCGGTGAGTACGTCCCTGGGGTTCACCAGCTCGCCGGAGCCGGCCACGATCATGTCCGCGGGCACGGTGACCTTGTAGTCGAAGTCGCCGTACTCCAGGTAGAACTCGCTGTTGAGGTACGGCGCGGTGTCCCAGCCGCGCAGGTCGTCGTAGACGCACAATCGCGGATACCACTGCGCCATCTCGAAGATGTCGCCGTTCCTGCTCGGGTTGACGTCCATGCGCCCGCCGAACTCGCCCGGCACGGTGAAGCTCCAGGCGATGTGCACGCGCGCGACACCGCCGTTGGCCTTGAGCGCCTCGGGCAGGCGGATCTGCATGCGGGTATCGGAGACCAGCCACTTCGCGCCCTGGCGATGGCCCTTGGCGTCTTCGACCTCGACCGAAGCGATCTTGTAGCCGCTGGTGAACTCGGTCGGAAACCGGCTGGTGAAGGCGCCGCGCGCGTCGGTCCTGTAGCGGTTCTGGTCCAGCTGCAGCCACAGCACGTCGAGCGCGCCGGGACTGTGGTTGGTGTAGGTGATCGTCTCGCGGCCGCTGAGCTGGTGGCTGGCGGGATCCAGCGTCGCCTCGATCGCGTAGTCGGCGCGGTTCTGCCAGAACAGCGGGCCGGGCCGGCCGTCCGCGGAGCGGTAGGCGTTGACCGGGTCGGGATAGGTGAAGGGCGCGAAGCTCTGCAATGGATCGAAGCGCGGCGCATCGGCTGCAGCAATGCCGGAGGCCATCGCCAGCGCCAGTGCGCCAGCGATGGAAAGAGCGGAAGCTTTCATGGAATCCCCTGTGGCTACGGTTGGCCGCCGGCGCGGATCAGCGCGAGCACTTCGTGGCAGGCGCCCATGGTGTGGTAGTCGACCTTGCCGGCGGGGCTCTTCTCGTCGTCGTACCTGCGGTTGTCGTGGGTGAGGATGCGATACCACGCGCCGTGCGTGTGGTCGACGAAATGCTGCCACGCATAGGCCCACAGCTTCCCGTACCAGTCGTCATACATGGCCAGCCCGGTGCGCGCGTGCAGCAGCGCGGCGGCGGCCAGCGATTCGGCCTGCACCCAGAAGTACTTGTCGCCGTCGCAGATCGTGCCGTCGGGCGCGAAGCCGTAGTTGATGCCGCCGTATTTGTCGTCCCAGGCGCGCATCAGCGCGGTGTCGAACAGGTGGCGCGCGGTGGGCAGCAGCCAGCGCTCCTCGCGGCCGCGCTCGGCCAGCAGCGATTCGAGGATCACCAGCAGCTTGGCCCATTCGGTCTGATGGCCCGGCTGGAAGCCCCAGGGACGGAACAGGTGGCGCGGGTTGTCGCGGTTGTAGTTCCAGTCGACGTTCCAGTGTGCGTCGTAGTGCTCCCACACCAGGCCGTTGGCCTTGGCCGCCTGGCGGCGGGTCATGTGGTCGGCCAGCGTGAGCGCGCGGTCCAGGTAGCGCACGTCGTCGCTGGCCTGGTAGGCGGCGAGCATCGCCTCGCACATGTGCATGTTGGCGTTCTGGCCGCGGTAGGGCGAGAAGTTCCAGTGTTCGTCCGCCTCGTCCTTGTACAGGCCCGCCTCGGCGTCCCAGTAGCGCTTCTCCAGCAGGTCCCAGGTCTCGTCCATCCATGGCGCGGCCTCGACGATGCCGGCGCGTCGCGCGCTGGCGCAGGCGAGCAGCACGAAGGCGACGCCGTAGGCGTGGTTGGTGCGGTCCTCCGGCTTGCCGTCGCGGATCGTCCAGGCGTAGCCCCCGCTGGCCGGATCGCGGTGCACCTCGTGCACATAGTGCAGGCCGTGGCGGGCGGCTTCCAGGTACTCCGCATCCTCGAACTCGATCGCCGCCAGCGCGTAGTTGAAGACGAAGCGCGTGCTGCTGACCAGGTGGCGGTGGCTGCGGTCGTAGACCGTGCCGTCGTCCTTGAAGTAGTGGAAGAAGCCGCCGGCCGGGTCGATCGCGCGCGGATGGTAGAACGCCATGGTCTGGGCGATGTGCTCGCGCAGGAAGCTCTCGCTGCGGAAGTCGGGCAGGGGGGTCATCGGTTCGATTCCAGGAAGGCATGGACTTCCCGCGCGCTGGGCATCGCGGTGAACGAGCCCTGGCGGGTGACGGTGAGGGCGCCGCAGGCGGCGGCGAAGGCGAGCATGTCGTGCAACGCCGTCTGGTCGTGGAGCAGGGCGGCGAAGGCGTCCGCATGCCCGAGCGCCGCCAGCCGGCACAGGAGGCCGCCGACGAAGGCGTCGCCCGCGGCGGTGGTGTCGACCGCCTCGACCCGCGGGCAGGGCAGTTCGCCGCGAGCGTCGCGGGCGAACCAGCGCAGCGGCCGCGGCCCGTCGGTGACCACCAGCAGGCGTGTGCGGCCTTGCCACAGGCGGTCGAGCAGGTCGCCGTCCTCGGTCAGCCAGGCGAACTCCTCCGCGCACAGCTTGACCACGTCGGCCAGGTGCAGCGCGGGCCACACCGAGGGGCGCGGGTTGGATTCGCGCGGCCACAGCGCCGGGCGCAGGTTGAGGTCGAAGCTCACCAGCGCGCCGGCGGCCTGCGCCCGGCGCATGCCCTCACGCGTGGTCTGCGCCAGCTCCGGATCGGTCATGCTGTTGGAGCAGACATGGAACACCGCCACGTCGTCGAATGCGCCGGCGCGGAAGTGCTGCGGACGGAACAGCAGGTCCGCCGAGGGCGGGCGATAGAAATTGAAGCTGCGCTCGCCGCGGGCGTCCAGGCTGACGAAGGCCAGCGCCGTGTTGGCCTCGTCGGTGCGCGCCACGTCGTCCACGCCCACGCCGGTACGGCGCAGACTGTCGAGCAAGAAATCGCCGAACGGGTCGGTCGAGAGCATGCCGGCGAAGCGGGCATCGCCACCCAGTCGCGCCACCGCCACCGCCACGTTGGCCGGCGCGCCGCCGGCGAAGGGCACGTAGGCGCGCGGGAAGCCGCCTTCGCTGCTGCCTTCGGCGTGGAAATCGATCAGCGCCTCGCCGAAACAGAGGATCGGACGGTTCATCGTGCCTCCGGCTGGGAGCCGGCGACGCGCGATCCACGCAGGCCGTAGAACACGATGTAGGCGTAGCACAGCACCGGCAGCACGAAGGCCATCTGTACGCCGATGTGGTCGGCCAGCGCGCCCTGCGCGAAGGGCACGATGGCGCCGCCGACGATGGCCATGATCAGCAGGCTGGAGGCTTTCTCGGTCAGCGGCCCGAGCCGCTCGATGCCGAGGGTGAAGATGGTCGGGAACATGATCGAATTGAACAAGCCGATCGCCACCACGCTCCAGACTGCGGTCATGCCGCCCGTGCTCATGGTGGTGGCCAGCAGCACGATGTTGACGAGCGCGAACAGCGCCAGCAGCGCGCGCGGCGAGTAGCGCGTCATCAGCCAGGAGCCGGCGAAGCGACCGATCATCGCGCCCAGCCAGTAGTAGGAGACATAGGTGGCCGCGGTCGTCTCGGGCATGTGGCCGATCTGCGGCATCGTCAGGTAGCTGACCATGAAGCTGCCGATCGAGACCTCCGCGCCCACGTAGCAGAAGATCGCGATCACGCCGAACAGCACGTGCGGGTGGCGCAGCGCGTCGAGCAGGGTATGTCGGCTGCGGTCGGCCTGTTCGGTGGCTTCTTCCAGTGCGGGCAGGCGGAACAGGTACACCAGCACCGCCAGCGCGAACAGCGCGATGGCCAGGCCCAGGTAGGGGCCCTGCACGGTCTGCGCTTCCTGCGCGCGGTAGGCCAGTTGCGCCGCCGGCGACAGCTGCGCCACCTCCAGCGAGCTCTTCACCGCGACGCTCAGGATCAGCAGGCCGCCGAAGTGCGGCGCCAGGAAGGTGCCGAAGGAGTTGAGCGCCTGCGCCAGCGTGAGCCGGCTGGAACTGGTGCGCGCGGGCCCCAGCAGCGCCACGTACGGGTTGGCCGCGACCTGCAGCACCGTGATGCCGGTGGCCAGCACGAACAGCGCGCCCAGGAAGCCGGGGTAGGAATGCAGGCCCGCGGCCGGCCAGAAGCCCAGCGCGCCGACGCCGGCGATCGCCAGGCCGGCGACGATGCCCAGCTTGTAGCCCAGGTGCGCCACCAGCCGACCGGCCGGCAGCGACATCAGGAAGTACGCGCCGAAGAAGGTGAACTGCACCAGCATCGCCTGTGCGTAGTTCAGCTCGAACAGCGCCTTCAGGTGCGGGATCAGGATGTCGTTGAGGCAGGTTAGGAAGCCCCACATGAAAAAGATCGTGGTGACCACGCCCAGCGCCACCGGATTGTCGGTGTAGCGTTCGCGCGGGCCGTCCGCGGAGGCGACGGGCGTTGGGGCGGGTGCGTTGGCGAAAGCCATGGATGGGCTCCTGGTCAGGCGGGTGGCGGGCAGCTGCTGGCGCGGATCACCAGCTGGACGGGGACGACGATGCGGCGCGCCTGCGCGCCCGGGTCGCGCAGCCGCTCCAGCAGCATCTGCGCTGCCTGGCGGCCGCGCGCGCGGGGCGCGGCGGCGAGCGTGGTCAAGGAGGGGGCGGCCAGCGCGGCCTCCGCGATATCGTCGAAGCCGGTGAGCGCGAAGTCGCGGCCTGGCGCCAGGCCGTGCTGGGCCAGGCCGTGCATCAGGCACAGCGCCACCGCGTCGTTGTAGCAGACCGCCGCGGTGGGCGCCGGCTCGGCTGCGAAAAGCGCTTCGGCGCAGCGTGCCGCATCGAGGCGGGTCGGCGCGCACTCGACTTCCCACTGCGGCGCCACCGCAAGGCCGGCCGCCTGCATCGCGTCGCGGTAGCCGGCGCGGCGCTGGCGGCAGGAGCTGGAATCGCGGTG
>NZ_JABFWW010000143.1 GCF_013362045.1 Frateuria sp.
GAGCTGGGTTGGGCCGACACCGTGCAGCTGGGGATCGACCAGGGCCCGATCGTGCTGATGATCGAGAACTGGCGCAGCGACTTCGTGTGGAAGGTGATGCGGCGCAACCCGTACATCCGCAAAGGCCTGGAGCAGGCCGGCTTCACCGGCGGCTGGCTGGACACGCCCGTGCCCTGACCCGCGCGCAGCGGCCGCTTGTTGCCGCTGGCCGCGGCCGAGGCGCCGCACGAGGGCGGACCCGACGCACCCGTGTCGGTCAGGGTTCGAGCGTCGCCACCCGCGAGAGTTTGGACACCCCGTGTTCGTCGAACGCCTCGACGGCCACCACGTAGCGCACGCCCTTGTTGAGCGAGCGCAACTGCAGGTGCGTGGGCTGATCGGCGAAGCGCTGGTAGGTCTCGTGCAGGCGGTCGGGGGCGAGCCCCCAGCGCACGTTGTAGCCCACGGCACCGGGTACCGGCTTCCAGGCGATCTCGGCGTTGCGTGCGTCCGCATCGCGGGTGGCGGACACCAGCTCCGGTGCCGGCGGGGGCGGGCCGTCGGCGTTGCCGAATACGCGCAGGTCGGAGATCGCCAGGTGCTTCGCGCCGACATGCACGTGCACGTACCGCACGTAGCGGATGTGCGCGGGCTGGTCGAGTTCCAGGTAGGCGTTGGGCCGGTCGCGCGTCTCGTGCGAGAGGTCGGCAAGCGTGGTCCAGTGCGTGCCGTCGGTGGAGCCTTCGAGCTTGAACTGCGTGACGATGTCCGGCGCGTCGCCGTAGCGGCCGGCCTTGTAGTCGGTGAAGTTCACCTGCACCGCGCGCACGGTGCGTGCGGCGCCGAGATCGACGGTCAGCGTCTGTCCCGGCGTGTTTTGCGCGGCGACCCAGTAGGTGCGCGGGTTCTCGTCGGTGACCTCGGCCGGGCCGTGATCGGGCAACTGCGACGAGGCGGTGGCGTGCTTGCGCCAGGACAGCAGCATCCAGCCGGTGAACGTGCTCTCGCCGGGCTTGAGCTTGTGCTCGGGCATGCGCTGCGGGAAGTCGCCGAAGCGCGTGTCGACCCACATCTGGCCGTCGTCGTGATAGCCGGCGGGGAACAGGTCGACGCGGCGCTCGAAGCGCCAGTTCACGGCCACCCACATGGTGCCGGTGTTCCAGGTGTTGCCGTAGGCGTCGTCGAAGGTGGAGCCGTGGCCGGCGCCGACCACGAAGCCGCCGGGCTTGTAGCCGATCGGGTTGTAGGGCGCGTAGTGGAACGGACCGAGCGGCTTGTCGCTGGTGTAGACGCCGGTGGCGTAGACGTTGAACTCGGTGCCGGGCGCGCCGTACTGCAGGTAGTAGGTGTCGCCGTGGCGGTTCATCCAGGCGCCCTCGACGTAGGGGTCGATGCTTTCGTCGGTGTGGTCCTGGCCGAAGCGCTCCCAGCCGTGCTGGTCCGGATGCAGGCGCAGCAGGGCCTGCGGTTTGCCGGCGAAGGTGACGCGCTTGCCTTCGCCTTCGTCCGCGTGGTCCAGCGCCAGGTCGATCTGCGCGCCGTAGATCGGGAAGATGTTCGAGGAATCCCAATACAGGTACGTCGTGCCGTCCTCGTCGCGGAACAGGCCCGGGTCCCACGGGCCGGGCGGCAGGTCGCCGGGCTTCATCTCGCTTTCGTGGCCGGCCGAGACCGCACCGGGGACCGGCGGCAGCAGGCGGGTCCAGAAGTTCCAGTGGCCGTGCACGGGGTCGGTGGAATAGAGCAGCGGCACCGGCTGCATCGCCGACTGCATCAGGAACAGCTTGCCGTCGGCGACCAGCGTGGCCGGCGCCACCGGACCATCGAACGGCCAGCGGTCCGGCTTGATGAAGTCCCAGTGCAGCAGGTCGGTGGAGCGCCAGTAGCCGTCGGCCAGGGTCAGGAACAGGTAATACGCATCGCCGTAGCGCACCACCGCCGGGTCGGCGCCGGTGCGGTAGGAGACGCCCTGGTTCATCTGCTCGTAGTTGTAGCGGTAGTCGACGTCGACCGGGTTGGCCCAGGTGCGCCCATGCCGATTCACCGCGGCGCCGGCAGCAGGAGCGGCAAGGGTGCCGACCACCAACAGGGCGAGGGCGAGGCGGGAACGGACAGGGCAGGCGTGTGGCATGGCATGCGACCTCGGTCGGAACGGGGACCCACGGGTCAGATGTGGATCTTTTCACTCCCGGTCGTGTAAATATCTCACGCTCAAGCGGGCGCTGCCGCCTGCATTCCGTGCGTCCATGAAACGATCATCGATCTCCTGCTTGTATCCCGCCGTACTGCTGCTCGCTGGCACGTTTGCCTGTGCAGATGTCCATGCCAAGGGAGACGCCGACGCCTTGCCGCGCGCCGCGGCACCGTCGAACGCACAACTGGCCTCGCCCGCGATCGAGCGGCGGGTCGACGCGTTGCTCAAGCAGATGACGCTGGAGGAAAAGATCGGCCAGCTCGTGCAGTACAACGACCAGGGCTTCAGCGCGCCGACCGCCGCCAACGGCGACAAGGCGCTGGCCGCCAACCCGGAGACCAAGACCCAGGTCGACGCCATGGCGCTGGCGAAGCAGGGCCGGCTCGGCTCGATGCTCAACGTGATCGGCGCGCAGAAGACGCGCGCCTTCCAGGAAGCGGCGATGCACAGCCGCCTGCACATCCCGATCCTGTTCGGTGCGGACGTGATCCACGGTTACCGCACCATCTATCCGGTGCCGCTGGGCCTGGCCGCGTCGTGGGATACCGCGCTGGTCCATGACCTCTCCCACATGTCCGCGACCGAAGCCACCACCGCCGGCGTGAAGTGGTTCTATTCGCCGATGGTGGACATCTCGCGCGATGCGCGCTGGGGCCGCTCGACCGAGGGCGCGGGCGAGGACCCGTACCTCGGCGCGGCGATGGCGCGCGCCTACGTGCGCGGCTACCAGGGCACCGACCTGTCGAAGCCGGACAGCGTGGCCGCCTCGGTCAAGCACTTCGCCGCCTACGGCGCGGCCGAGGCCGGGCGCGAGTACAACACCACCGACATGTCCGACATCCGCCTGCGCCAGGTCTACCTGCCGCCGTACAAGGCCGCGGTCGAGGCGGGCGCAGCGACCATGATGAGCTCGTTCAACGCGCTCAACGGCGTGCCGGCCACCGCCGATCCTTATCTGATGGACGAGATCCTGCGCAAGGAATGGGGCTTCGACGGCTTCGTGGTCAGCGACTACACGGCGGTGATGGAGCTGACCCACCACGGCGTCGCCCTGGACGCCGCCACGGCGACGAAGAAGGCGCTGGAAGCGGGCGTGGAGGTGGACATGATGTCCCACTTCTACGACACGCAGATCCCGAAACTGCTGGCCGACCACAAGCTGTCGATGGCCACCGTGGACGAGGCGGTGCGCCGCGTGCTGCGGGTGAAGTTCGCGCTGGGACTGTTCGAGCATCCCTACGCGCAGGGCACCGAGGTGACGCACGCGATGCCCGCACATCGCCCGCTGGTGCGCCGCGCCGCCGAGGAGTCGTTCGTGCTGTTGCGCAATGCGCCGGCCAACGGACAGCCGGTGCTGCCGCTGGGGCCGGGCGTTAAATCAGTGGCGCTGATCGGCCCGCTCGCCGATGCCTCCAACGAGATGCAGGGCGCCTGGGGCGGCGCAACGCAGGCGTCCGACGTGGTGACGTTGCGCCAGGCGCTGGAGCGGCGCATGCAGCAGCGTGGCGGCCGCGTGCTGTTCGCACACGGCGCCGACATCCTGAGCGATTCGACGGCCGGCTTCGACGCGGCCGTGCAGGCGGCGCGCCAGGCCGACGTCGTGGTCATGGCGCTGGGCGAATCGTCGGAAATGAGCGGCGAGGCCGGTTCGCGCGCCTACCTCGACCTGCCGGGCAACCAGCAGCAACTGCTGGAGCAGGTCGCAGCGACCGGCAAGCCGGTGGTGCTGCTGGTGTTCTCCGGCCGGCCGCTGGTGCTGGACTGGGCGGCCCGGCACGTGCCGGCGATCATGGCGGTGTGGTTCCCCGGCACCGAGGCGGGCAACGCGCTGGCCAACGTGCTGTTCGGCGACGTGGCGCCCAGCGGCAAGCTGCCGATGAGCTTCCCGCGTGCGGTCGGGCAGGAGCCGCTCTACTACGACCAGTTCCCGACCGGACGCCCGGCCGGCGATGCCGACCTGTCCAGGCCGCCCAGCGGCGGCGACACGCGCTTCGTCTCGCGCTACATCGACGTGCCGAACGACGCGCTGTTCCCGTTCGGCTATGGGCTGAACTACACCAGCTTCGCCTATTCCGACGTGCGCGTGTCGCGCAGCACGCTGCCGCTCGCCGAGGCCAACCGGCCGGATGCGCGCTCGCTGGTGACGGTCACCGCCACGCTGACCAACACCGGCAGGCGCGAAGGCACGGAAGTCGCGCAGCTCTACGTGCGCAACCTCGGCGCCAGCGTCGAGCAGCCGGTGCGCAGCCTGAAGGGCTTCCAGCGCGTGACGCTGAAACCGGGCCAGTCGCGGCAGCTGCGCTTCGAACTCGGCTTCCCGGAGCTGTCCTTCTACGACGTCCACAGCCGCCAGGTCGTGGAGCCCACGCACTACACGGTCTGGGTCGGCGGCAGCTCGCAGGCGACGGGACAGGCGCAGTTCGACGTCGCACCGTGACGGCGGGGCAGCCGAAATAGAGGGGCTTAAACCTCGTCCGAAGGAGTGGAACCGATACCGGGCGAATTCAGCCCAGACGCGCGCGAGCCGCCCCGATCAACGCACGCAGCTTGGGTGCTTCCGCAGCGCGGCGGGGGAAATACAGGAACAGGCCTGGCTCCTCGATCGCGGCTTTGGGCAACACCGGCACCAGGCGGCCGTCACGCAGGTGGTCGGCGACCAGCGGCTCGAAAAGGTAGGCGATGCCTACGCCGGCCAGTGCCAGGTCGATGGCGAACAGCGAGTCGGACACGCGTGCCGTGCCCCGCACGGTCACGGCCACGTCCTTGCCGCCCTCGCGCAGCTCCCAGGCGTAGGTGCCGCCGGTGCTGGCCTGGCGGTAGTTGATGCAGTTGTGAGTCTGCAGGTCGGCCACGTGCGCCGGTACGCCATGGGCTGCGAGGTAGGTCGGCGATGCGACCATGATCGCCCTGACCGGTGGGGTGAGCCGCACCGCCACCATGTCCTCGGCCACCATCTCGCCCAGCCGCACGCCTGCGTCGTAGCCCTGCGCCACGATGTCGGTGAGGGCGTCGTCGCAGGTCACGTCCACCACCAGGTCGGGATGGCAGGTGGCCAGTGTGACCACCAGGTCGGTCAGCACCATCGGCAGCGCCACGCGCGGCGCGTTGATGCGCAGCGTGCCGCTGACCACGCCCTTGAGTGCACGCGTCGCCTCGATGGCTTCGCCCAGTTGCTCCAGCACCGGCAATGCGCGCGCGAAGAAATCCTCGCCGGCTTCGGTGAGCGCCACGCTGCGCGTGGTGCGCGCGAACAGCGGCGCCTTCAGCCGCTCCTCCACCAGCCGCACGGCGTGGCTCACCGCCGACGGGCTCATGCCCAGTTCGGCCGCCGCCGCGGCGAAGCTGAGCCGTCGCGCGACGGCGGCGACCACGGGGAGATGGGTGAGCACGTCACGATCCATTGCTGAACAATATCGAATAACCCGTGCGAATCAAACGGAATTATCAATTGGTCCCCGCGGGCGCATCGTAGGTCCCAGAGGCGCCATCCCCGCGCCGAACAAGGAGACTCCCCATGGCAACTTCCCTGGTCTGGTTCATCACCGGCGCATCCAGCGGGTTCGGCGACGCCTTCGCCCGTCATGCGCTGGCACGCGGCTACCGCGTGGTCGCCACTGCCCGCGACACCGGCAAGCTCGCTGCCCTGGTGGCACAGGCGCCCGAGCGCGTGCTGGCACTTCCGCTGGACGTCACCCGCGAAGGCGACGCCGAGGCCGCCGTGGCCGCGGCGGTCGAGCGCTTCGGCCGCATCGACGTACTGGTCAACAACGCGGGCTACGGCATCGTCGGCGCCGTGGAGGAAACCCCAGCGGACGAACTGCGCGCGCAGATGGAGACCAACTTCTTCGGCTCCGCCGCGGTGATCCGCGCGGCGCTGCCCGTACTGCGCGCACAGCGCACCGGCGCGATCGTCAACATGTCCAGCATGGGCGGGCAGATGTCCTTCGCCGGCTTCGGCGCCTACTCGGCGAGCAAGTTCGCACTGGAGGGCTTGTCCGAGGCACTTGCCGCCGAAGTGGCGCCGTTGGGCATCAAGGTGCTGATCGTCGAGCCGGGTGCGTTTCGCACCAACCTCGCCGGCGCGGCGATGAAGCATATGCCCGAACTGGACGCCTATCGCGACACCGTGGGCGGCACCCGGGCGTTCGCCCGGTCCATGCATGCCACTCAAGCCGGGGACCCGATGAAGGCCGCCCAGGCGATCGACGAAGCGCTACGCGCCGAACGGACCCCGCTGCGGCTGCAGCTTGGCCAGGACGCGCTGGACGCGGTGCGCGGGCACGCCGAGCAGTTGCTGCGCGACCTCGACATGTGGACCCGGGTCGGCACGGCGACCGCGCGTGATACGGACGACCTGGCCAAATAAATCGCGTCGCAGTCCCCGATAGGCAGAGCGGATCATCGGGGGCGCAAGTGTTGCCTGCCGCGAGGTGAGCACCTTTTGGACCCAAGGCACCTGCCGCGCGGGTCGGGAAGCAACAGAAGAAGGACGCTCCGACCGCTTAACCTTGGCCTTGGGCCTTGCGGGTAGCCTCGATCAACGCCTGCGCAAAATCGCTCGCGCATGACGGGACCGCCGGGCTATCCAGGGTGGCGATGCTCCAGGTCCGGCGCAGTCCACGCGACGTAATCCGCGTCCGCTGGAGTTTCCTGCGGCTGGCGGGTGCGGCAAGCACCCAGTCCGGAACGATACCCACGCCCATGCCCGCGGCGACGAGCGCGATGATGGGGTCGGTCCACTGCAGCTCGGTCATCCGGGACAATCGCCCGCGCACGGGCTTGAGCGCCGCGCCGAGAACGCCCGCGTTCGCCTGCGGCGAGCTATACACGATGACGTGCTCGCTGATCAGGTCCTCGACCGTCACATGCGTTTTCGCGCCGAACCGGTGGCCGCGCGCGCTGACCACCACCAGCTCGTCCTTGAACAGGGGCGTGATGCGCAGGCGCGGGTTCTCCTCTTCCATGTTGAGGATGCCCATGTCGATGCGCCCATCCAGCAGTGCACGCACCGGTTCGTGGGTCGCATCGCCCACGATCTTCAGCTCGACGTGAGGGTGCGCCCGGTAGAAGCGAGCCATCACCTCCGGCAGCCAGTGCAGGGCGGTGTAGCACTGGATGCCCAGGCGCAGTTCGCTGGAGAGGCCGCGCGCGCGTCCCCGCAGCCGCTCCTCCAGATCACGCATGCCCGCCAGCAGCTCGCGGCCGTGATCCAGCGCCAGGCGGCCTTCCGCGGTGAGCACCATCTTCTTGCCCAGGCGGTGGAAGAGCCGCAACCCGAGCTCGGCTTCGATGTTCGCCAGCTGCTGGCTCAAGGCCGGCTGCGATAGATGCAGCTGGGCGCCGGCCGCGGTGAGGCCTTCGCATTGCGCGACCGTCTGGATCAGGCGAAGGTGCTTGAGGTCCATGCAAACCGGGCCTTCAGAATAAGATTTACGAATCATATCCAAAGAAACATTCCATTGGATGGATGGGTGATCCCGGGCTACCGTGGCGGAAATCGTCCTCCGGAGAGTCCGATGTCCCGCACCGCCTTTCTCATCCTCACGTCGCTGTTGCTGGCCGCCAGCGCCCACTGCCAAGCGGAGGCGCCGAGCGCCGCCGATCGCGCGGCCATCGCGCAGACCGCGCTGGATTTCGAGGAGAGCTGGTATGCCGGCGACGCCGCGCGCATGGCGCGCGCGCTGCATCCGCGCTTCGTGATGCGGCACGTGGGCATCGACCCGCACAGCGGCGCCAGCATCCTCACGCAGGACATCGGCGCGCAGCAGCTCATCGAACTCACGCGCGAAGGAAAGGGAAAGGTGGCGCCCGACAGGCAGCGCCACGATGTGACCGTGCTCGACGTCTTCGCCAATGCCGCGACGGCCAAGATCGTCGCCTGGTATGGCGTCGACTATTTGGAACTGGCGCTGTGGAACGGACGCTGGGTGGTGGTCAACGTGCTCTGGGGCAAGAACCCTGGCTGAATCAGGCCGGGCCGGGAATAGCCGTCGTCCAGCGTGTGCAGAAAGGCGATGATGTCCCGGATGTCCTGGTCGGTCAGCGCCGGCGTGTCGCCGATGTGGCGATCGAAGGGGGCATCGGTCGTGTCCACGTTGGCATGGTAGGCCGCGGGCAGGTCGTCGTAGAGCGCCAGCGTGCCATTGGCGTCGCGTGGATAGACCTTTTCCGGCGCCACGGCGCGCAGGTTGTAGAAATCCAGCACCTGCCTGAGCGTGCGGTAGACGCCGTTGTGGAAGAACACCTGGCGGCGGTCCACGTTGCGCAGGGTCGGCGTGACGAACATGCCGCAGTACTGGGTCTGCCGGGCCAGGTCGGTGCGGAACGGGCCGCACAGGCCCAGGTCGTGGAAGTGCGGGTCGCGGTTCCTGGGCAGCGCGGGATTGCGCGGCACGCCCAGCGCTTCGTACTGGGTGTCGGTGAACAGCGGCGGCAGCCGGTCGGGCGTGACCTTGCTCAGGTGGCAGGCGGCGCAATTGCCTTTCTGCGGATCGTTGAACCGGTCCAGGCCGCGCGCTTCCGCGGCGCTCAGGCGCGCCTTGCCCTGCAGCCAGGCGTCGTACTTGCTGGTGAAGGGATGGAACGAAGCGTCTTCGATTTCGAAGCGGCCGATCGCGAACATCGCCTCGGCGACCAGCCGATCGGGGTGCGCGAGGATGCCCTCGCCGAACAGCTGCTGGAACTGTGCGTGGTACGGGCTGGCGGCCAATTTGGCGGCGACCTGTTCGATGCTGGTGTTGGCCATCTCGACCGGATTGAGCATCGGCACCAGCGCCTGGCGTTGCAGCGACGCGGCGCGGCCGTCCCAGAACAGCCCGCCCATCGGCACCAGCGGCGCGCTGGCCGACGCGGTGCCGGCCGACTTCTGCGCGCGCGCCGTCTGGCCGGCGGTGCGGGCCAGGGTGTCGAGGTTGGCCGGTGCTTCGGCCTCGCCGGCGTCCGGCCCGATGCCGAAAGGCTGCTGCCGGTACAGATAGGCCAGCGACAGCGGCGGGCGGAAACCCAGCTGTCCCATGCGCGCGCCCCCCGGTTGCAGCGTCTGCCCGTTGGGCGGGTTGTAGCCGTGCGCCGGGTCGTGGCACGAGGCGCAGGACTGCCGGCCCGAGGCCGACAGCGCCGGATCGAAGAACATGCGCCGCCCGAGCTGCGCCACGGCGCTCAACGGGCGATCCGGCGGCAAGCGCAATTCGACGGGGTGCGGATTGATGCCGTTGCTTACGACGGCAGTGTCGGATGCCACCGGCGCGGCCTGCGCGTGGTTCATCCAGGCCAGCACCAGGCCTGTGCCGACCATGGCAGCCAGGCATAGTGAACCGCCGAACCAGCGTGCGGCGGCCTGATGAAAACGGGTGGCGAGCGCGCCACGCGCTGCGCCGGAGCTGATGCGGAAAAGGGCCATGGTGGTCGGTCTCTGCAGCGACGACCGCTCCGCCAGGCAAGCCCGGCGAAACGGTGGTGGGACGATGCTCGCCGGGTCATGCGCAGACCGGCAGGACCGCGCACGAGCCGACGGATCACCGCAGATCAGTAGCGCCAGGGCCTCGGCCAACGACCGCGGCCGTGCCCATGATCCGGATCGGACGACGCCACCTCGGTGCCGCTATCCGGATCAAGGAACAGCGGCTGGGTCGCGAACGCGCGACCACGGTGGAAGTCGAACATGTCCATGATGCTGCCGGAACTGGCGTCGTTCGAACCCTGGCCGATGCGCTCGCCGTCCAGCCAGTTGTCCTCGATGAAGCGGACCACCGAGGACTGGGTCACGCGGTTGCTCGCCACGTAGTTGCTGCGGGCATACGGCGACAGCACCAGGAACGGAATGCGCGTACCCGGGCCGCAACGGCCGTTGACCACCTTGCCGTCGATGCCCTTGCCGGGCTGCGCCTGCGGGCTCGTGCAGAGGCCGGCGCCGTTGAGCTGGTCAGCGGCCGGATCGGCCGACGAGGTGGTCGGCGCCGCGTAGCGGTGGTCGTACCAGCCGTCGGAATCGTCGTAGGTGATGACGATCGCGGTGTCCTTCCACTCCGGCCGGCTCTCGATGAAGTTCACCAGCTGCACCAGGTAGGCCTGCTCGTCGAGCGGGTCCGAATTGCCCGGATGCGCGTCGCCCACCGCCGGCGACTTGATGTAGCTCACCGCGGGGAAGTTGCCGGCCTTCACGGCCTCGTAGAAATCCGCGAGGTCGTACGCGTGGTGCACCGGCATGTCGGTGGCGTCTTTCGGATCGGCGTGGCCGACGTAGTCCAGCGAGGTCGGGCGCGCGTGGGTCGGGTTGAGGGTGGAGGCGTAGTACTGGAACCAGGCGTGGTGCGGGATGTAGTCCGTCTTGCTGCCGCCCAGCACGTCCGAATAGGTGCTGCGGGCGCAGCCGGTGCTGCCGTTGTCGTTCACCGCGGTCAGGTCGAAGCCGCCCATGAAGCTGCCCCAGCTGATGTGGCGGGCATTGAGCAGGTCGCCGATGTTCTTCGAGGTCATCTGTACCGACTTGCTCGCCTTGGAGCAGACGTCGAAGGCCGGGTCGGGATCGCCGGTGACGGTGTAGCCGCCCTGGCCGTCGGGCGTCACGCCGCTCGGCGTGGCGCCGGCCGGGATGATCGCGCCGGCGATGGTGCCGGAGACCAGGTGCAATGCACCCGGCGTCGATGGGCCGTAGGTGTCGGTGTAGGCGTTGTCGTTCATCGCGAAGCGCTGCGCGTAGTTCCACAGCGCGGTGACGGTGTTGCCGTCGTAGTAGCCCATCACCAGTCCGTGGGTGCCGAAGGCGCCGGTGCTGCTGACGGTATTGTTGCCGGTGTACAGCGGGAAGAGGTCGGCGTTGCCGTTGTCGTAGGCCTGCTGTTCGGCCGTGTAGCCGTGGTTCTGGCCTTCGGTATTGGCCTGGGTGCGATCCAGCCGGAACGGATTGACCGCGTTCACGCCATTGGCCGGGTTGAGCTTGTTGGGGTTTGCGGTGAGCAGGCGGGCATCCAGGCCTTCGACCTGCGGCGTGAACGGCCTGGCGTGGAAGGCCGGCTCGCCGTCCGGGTTGGCCGCATGCGGGTAGGTGGCGAAGTAGTGATCGAACGAGCGGTTCTCGTCGAAGATCACCACCAGGTGCTTGATCGGCGTCGCGGTGCGGGCTTCGCCCCGCGGCGGGGTCCATCCGGACGACGCGGTCGGGTTGGCGTGGTCGTCAGTCGCGCTGACCTGGGCCGAGGCGGCAAAGGCGAGGCTGACGACGGCAATGGATGCCGGCAGTAGCGCCTTGCGGAACATGGAAAGACTGGGCATGAAAGACTCCTGGTAGAAGAAGTGACGATGCCGGCCATGAAGGACCCGAAGGTCCGCGGATTCCCCAAGCGGTGTCTGCGATGCGTTCGTGCGTGTCCCCAGAGACCCCACGATTCAAGCACCCGGATATGAAGGTTCCGGGACAGACAGCCGGTGGATTCGCCACCGTGTGCAGGCGCGAGGCGTGGAGCGAAGAGCGAACGGCTTGAACGCACGTTCCTGCGGCTGTTGCGGGGGAGCTGGATGCCGGGACGGAGCAAGTCGAATGTCCTCGGCTCGGTGGTCGCTTGCGGGCGCCCGCTGCCTGGAGCTACACCCTTGCTTGGAAGACCTCGAATCGAGCG
>NZ_JABFWW010000234.1 GCF_013362045.1 Frateuria sp.
ACTGGCGGCGGTGCGCGTGGTAGAGCTCGCGTTGTGCGTCGTCGCGGGCGCGCTCGGCCTCGAATTTGGCGGTGCGCAGTTCGTCCAGGCGGGCCGCCGATTCCTCAAGCTGGGCTTCCAGCGTTTCGATCTGTTCGGTCAGCAGGCGGATGTCGCGCTCGCGCGCCAGCACGCCGACCTGGTTGCCCTGGGCGCGGCGGATGCGCGCCCACTGCGGGGCCAGCCATTCGCCGCCGCGGGTGATGATGGACTGGCCTTCGGCGAGCGCGCCGACGCGGTTGCGTGCCTCGTCCAGCGTCTCGGCGGTGCGGACGTGCGCAAGCAGCTGCAGGGCCGCGGCGGGCCCGCGCACCTTGGCGGCGAGGGTGCCCTCGGCCCCCTGCCCGCCTTCGGACGCGGCCAGCAGCGCGAGGTCGGCTTCGCCCAGCGTGCCGAAGTCGCCGGCAAGGCCCAGCGGGTTGTCGACCAGCACGCCATCGAGCAGGCCGGCCAGCACGGTTTCCACGGCCGATTCCCAACCGGCGTCGACCTGCAGCGATTCGCCCAGGCGGCGGGCCTTGTCCAGGCCCAGGCTGGCCAGCCAGCCGCTGGCGGCGCTTTCCTCCTGGCCCAGCGCGGCGTGCTGCAGGGCTTCGAGCGAGGACAGCCGGCCACGCGCGCTCTGCAACTGCTGGCGTGCTTCGTTGAGCGAGGACTGCACCTGGCGCTCCTCGTCGAGCACCTTCTCGTGGGCGAGCTTGTGCTGATCCAGCAGGCCGCCGAGCGACTCGACCCGTTCGCGCTGGGTGTCGTGCTCGACGTGCAGTTGCTCGGCCGCGGCGTCCAGCGCAGCGACGTCGGTGGCCTTTTGCTCGGTCTCCAGCGCTTCGCGGCGCTTGGACAGGTCGATCGCCTGGCGGTCGAGGTAGTTGAGCTTGGTGCGCTCCACTTCCGCGGCGCGGCTGGATTCGCCGGCGGTGCGGGTATGGACGTCCCAGCGCTGCTGCCAGTCGGCCAGCCTGGATTCGGTGCTGCGCGCGGCCTCGGCGGTGTCGTCCTGCATCTGCTGCAGGGCTTCGAGCCTGGGTTCGCCCTCGGCCAGCGCCATGCGTAATGTGTCGATCTGCTCGCGATCGTTGCCGATGTGCGCGGACAGCTCGCCGTGCTCGCGCTCGGCGTCGGCCTGGGCGCGCTGCAGGCGGTCGGCCGTCTCGCGGTTGAAGCGCACCTGCTGCTCGACGCGGGCGATCTCGGCGCCGACCTTGTAGACCTCGGCCTGCACCTCGTTGAGGTGCTCGGTGGCGCCGGTGTGGCGCTCGCGCACGGACTCGAGCTGCGCCTCGATCTGGCGCTGGCCGGCCAGTTGCTTCTCGATCTCGATCTCGGCGGCGGACAGGCCCTGGCCCTCGCCTTCGTGCTGGCCCTTGAGCGCGCGGTATTCCAGTGCGCGCAGCTCGGCTTCCTTGCGGGTCTGCTCTTCCTTGAGCGCCTTCCAGCGCTCGGCGGCGCGGGCCTGGCGGTTGAGGTGCTCGAGCTGCTTGTCGACCTCGTCGCGCACGTCCTTGACGCGGTCGAGGTTCTCGCGGGTGGCCTTGATGCGGCTCTCGGTTTCCTTGCGGCGCTCCTTGTACTTGGAGATGCCGGCGGCCTCCTCCAGGTGCGTGCGCAGTTCTTCCGGGTGCGCCTCGATGATCTGGCTGATCATGCCCTGCTCGATGATCGAGTAGCTGCGCGGCCCCAGGCCGGTGCCTAGAAACAGGTCAGTGATGTCGCGCCGGCGGCAGCGCGCGCCGTTGAGGAAATAGGACGACTGCCCGTCGCGGGTGACCTGGCGCTTGACCGAGATCTCCGCGTACTGCGCATACTCGCCCTGGATGGTGCCGTCGGCATTGTCGAAGATCAGTTCGACGGTGGCCTGCCCCACCGGCTTGCGCGCATTGGAGCCGGAGAAGATCACGTCGGTCAGCGAGTCGCCGCGCAGGCGGCTGGCCGCACTCTCGCCCATCACCCAGCGGATGGCGTCGATGATGTTGGACTTGCCGCAGCCGTTGGGGCCGACCACGCCGGTCATGTTGGTCGGCAGGTGCAGCGTGGTCGGGTCGACGAAGGACTTGAATCCGGCGAGTTTGATCGTGGTCAGGCGCATGCAGGCTCAACAGAATCGGCGGGCCCGCAGTGGATCGGGCGATTAGTCACTGTGCCAAACGCCGGGCGTGGTCGCAATGCGAATGGAGCGTGACAAGAAGCTTGAGAAAAATTACGCAAACTATTGTAAATAAAAGTCAAGAAGCCTTGGCATCGATCGAAAGCGCGTGGATGCCATGGTCCATCAACCCCTCCAGCGCCGCGTACACCATGCGATGCCGCCTGATCGGCAGCACCCCGGCGAAAGCCGGGCTGACGATGCGCACGTGGAAGTGGCCCTTGCCTTCATTCGCATGGCCGGCATGCTTGTGGCCCTCGTCGAGCACATCCAGCTCGACCGGCGCCAGCGCGTCGGTCAGGCGCCGGCGGATCTGCTCGACCATCGCCTCGCTCACGGCAAGGTCTTGCGGAACGGCTTGATACTGACGTCCGCATAGACGCCGGCCGCCACGTAGGGGTCGGCGTCCGCCCAGCGCTGCGCGTCGGCCTGCGAGGGGAACTCGGCGACGATCAGGCTGCCGGTGAAGCCCGCCGGGCCCGGGTTTTCCGATTCGATCGCCGGGAACGGGCCGGCCAGCAACAGACGACCGGCGTCCTGCAAGGCGTTCAGTCGATCCAGATGCGCGCCGCGCGCAGCCAGGCGCTGCTCCAGCGAGTCGGGACGATCCTGGGCGGTAATGCAGAACCACATGGCGTGAAAACCCTCGACGGAAAACCGCCATGGTAACGGACAGGCAGGTGCCTTGCGGGCTTGCGTGTCATCCGGATGGCCATCGGCTGCGTTAATCCGGGCCAGTCCGCCTTCGAGATCCAGCCATGCGCCTGATCGCCCGTCGTGGTCGCCCCCGTCGCAGCATCGTGTGGCTCGCCGCCGCAATGGCTCTGGCTATCCCGCCGCTGCGGGCCGCGGATGCGCCGCTGCCGACCGACGCCATCGCCTGGCTGCAGCGCGACGGCTTCGGCGTGGACAGCGCCGCACTGGCCCAGTACCGGCGCCTGGGCCGCGAGGGCCTGCTCGACGCCCAACTCGACGACCGCCTAGGCGACACCCTGCCCCCGCAGGTGCAAGGTCAGATCGACGGCATGGACATCAGCCGCCTCACTCCCGACAAGCTGGCTGCCACACTGGGCGATGCGCGCCTCCGGCTGCGCACGCTGCCGGAGGCGGACAAGCGAGAGGCCCGCAAGGCCATGCGCCAGCAGGGCAACGCACTGGCCGAACAGGCGCGCGAGGAGGTGCTGCTGCGCGCCGTGTACGGCCCCAACCAGCTCAAGGAGCAGATGGTCTGGTTCTGGCTCAACCATTTCAGCGTGTTTGCCCGCAAGGGCGAGGTGAACTGGCTGGTAGCCGACTATGCCGAGCGCAGCATCCGCCCGCATGCCCTGGGCAAGTTCCGCGACCTGGTGATGGCCACGCTGGAAAGCCCGGCCATGCTCGTGTTCCTGGACAACGCCCAGAACGCCAGCGACAAGCTCAACGAGAACTACGCGCGCGAGCTGATGGAGCTGCACACGCTGGGCGTGGATGCCGGCTATACCCAGCAGGACGTGCAGCAACTGGCGCGCATCCTCACCGGCGTCGGCCTGGCGCCGATGCAGGACGGCCCGCGCGCACACCGGCGCCGCGGGCCCCTGCCGCTCGGCGACGGGCTGGCAGCCTTCATCCCGCGCCGGCACGACGACAGCGACAAGCAACTGCTCGGCCAGCGCATCCGCGGCGGCGGTTTCGACGAGGTGCGCCAGGCGGTCGATCTGATCGTGCGGCAGCCGGCCTGCGCGCGGTTCGTCTCGCGCCAGCTTGCCGAATACTTCGTGTCCGATACGCCGCCGCCGGCGCTCATCGAGCGCATGGCGCAAACCTTCGAGAGCAGCGACGGTGACATTGCTCGGGTGCTGCGCACGATGTTCACCTCGCCGGAGCTTCTCGACAGCCGTGGCGGCAAGTTCAAGGATCCGACGCAGTTCGTCGTGTCCGCGGTGCGCTTCGTGGCCGACGGCCGCCCCGTGGACGATGCCAGGCCCATCGCCCGCTGGCTTGACCAACTGGGCGAACCGCTGTTCGGGCGACCCACACCCGACGGCTGGCCGCTCGACGGCGCCGGCTGGTCCAGCGCCGGCCAGATGACCGAACGCTTCGCCGTCGCGCGCGCCATCGGCAGCGGCCGGGGACTGTGGGCGGACGGCGCGCCCGCACTCGACGGTCCGCTCTACCAGGCGGTGCTGGCGCCGCGCTTGTCCGCGCGCACGCGTGCGGCGCTTGCCCAGGCCGGTTCGCGGCAGGAGTGGAACGCCTTCCTGCTCGCCTCTCCCGAATTCAATTACCGCTGATGCGAGGACATCCCATGGACCGCCGCCAGTTCCTGCGCGTAAGCGCCGCCGCCCTCGCTGCACCCGCGCTCGGCTTTTCCGGGCGCCTGTTCGCCGCGCCGCCGGACACGCCACGCTTCCTGCTGGTGTTCCTGCGCGGCGGCTACGACTGCAACCACCTGCAGGTGCCCTATGCCAGCGAGTTCTAAGACGAGTCGCTCCCCAACCTGGCGATCGCGCGGCCCGACGGCTCGCGCCAGGATGCGTCCGTCGCCCTGGATGCCGGCTGGGCGCTCGGACCCGCAGTACGCGATGCGCTGCTTCCCTACTGGCAGAAGAAGCAGCTGGCTTTCGTCCCCTTCGCAGGCACCGCCGACCTCTCGCGCAGCCATTTCGAGACCCAGGACGACATCGAATCGGGCCAGGCGGGCGGCATGCACGGGCACGACCGTTCCGGCTTCCTCGCGCGGCTGTCCGGCCTGCTCACCCAGGCCCCTGCGATTGCATTCACCCGCGGGTTGCCTTTGAGTTTCCAGGGTGGCGGCCCGGTTCCGAACATCGTGCTGGGCGGCTCCGGACGGGCGCGCTTCGACGCACGCCAGGGAGCCATCTTCGCCGGCATGTACGACGATACCGCCCTCGCGCCCGCTGCCCACGAGGGCGTGACGCTGCAGCAGGAGGTCGCGCAGGACCGGCAGCAGGAGATGGCGGCCGCCAGCCGCGGCGCGCCGGGCGCCGGCAGCTTCGTGGCGCAAAGCCGGCGCATGGCCACGCTGATGCTCGACCGCTACCGGATCGGCTTCGTCGACGTCGGCGGCTGGGACACCCACGTCAACCAGGGCGCCGCCGAAGGCCGGCTGGCGACCAACCTCAAGAACCTGTCCGCCGGGCTGGCCGCCTTCGCCGATGCGCTGGGGCCGGAATGGAACAACACCCTGGTGGCGGTCGTTTCCGAATTCGGCCGCACCTTCCGCGAGAACGGCGACAAGGGCACCGACCACGGCCACGGCACGGTCTACTGGCTGATGGGTGGCCGCGTCGCGGGCGGCCGCATTGCCGGCGAG
Organism: Frateuria sp.; assembly: GCF_013362045.1. GTDB lineage: Bacteria > Pseudomonadota > Gammaproteobacteria > Xanthomonadales > Rhodanobacteraceae > Frateuria_A. The sequence continues at coordinate 5,496 of NZ_JABFWW010000234.1, forward strand.
CAGGTTGCAGTGACCGCTGCGAACCTGCTGCAGAACCGCGACTACCCCGTGCTCAACAACTACCGCGACCTGCTCGGCGGCGTGTTCGGCCGCCTCTGGGGGCTGTCCGACGGGCAGGTGCAGCGCGTGTTTCCCGGTGCGCACCTCAATGACTTCGGCCTGGTGTGACCTTGCGCCGCATCGCCCTGAAGCCCTGGCGTCGCGGTTGTCGAACCGGGGCTGACCGTAGGGTGGGTGCTTCGCACGGGCCGCTTCGATCCGCCGGACGAGACGGAAAGCCTCAGGCTTCCGGGCGCATGTAGGGGAACAGCAGCACGTCGCGGATCGAGGCCGAGTCGGTCATCAACATTACCAGCCGGTCGATGCCGATGCCGAGGCCGCCGGTGGGCGGCAGGCCCACTTCCAGTGCACGGATGTAGTCGGCGTCGAAGTGCATGGCCTCGTCGTCGCCCGATTCCTTGGCCTCGACCTGCGCCCTGAAGCGTGCCGCCTGGTCTTCCGGGTCGTTGAGCTCGGAGAAGCCGTTGGCGATTTCCTTGCCGCCGACGAACAGCTCAAAACGGTCGGTGATGCCCGGGTCGGTGTCGCTCTCGCGCGCCAGCGGCGAGACTTCCACCGGATGGTCGGTGATGAAGGTCGGCTGGGTCAGCGTGTGCTCGACGGTCTTCTCGAAGATCTCCAGCAAGAGCTTGCCCCAGCCATAGCCGGGCTTGACCTGGATGCCCAGGCGACGGGCGTGCGTAGCCATCGCCTCGCGGTCGCGCAGCTGCTCGCGGCCGATTTCCGGATTGTGCTCGAGCACGGCGTCTTCCATGCGCCAGCGGCGGAAGGCCGGCCCCACATCGATCTGCGCGCCCTCCCAGGTGAGCTCCGTGGTACCCAGCACGTTCCGCGCCGCCTCGCGGATCACCGCCTCGGTGAGGTCCATGATCTCGTGGTAGGTGGCGTAGGCCTGGTAGAGCTCCAGCATCGTGAATTCGGGGTTGTGCCGGGTCGACACGCCCTCGTTGCGGAAGTTGCGGTTGATCTCGTAGACGCGGTCGAAGCCGCCGACCACCAGGCGCTTGAGGTAGAGCTCCGGCGCCACGCGCAGGTACAGGTCCAGGCCAAGCGCGTTGTGGTGGGTGACGAAGGGCTTGGCCGTGGCGCCGCCAGGGATGATGTGCATCATCGGCGTTTCCACTTCCATGAAGCGGCGCGGCTCGGCCTCCAGCCACTTGCGCATGAAGCCGATGATGCGCGAGCGCAGCGCGAAGGTGCGGCGCGCTTCCTCCGTCACGATCAGGTCCACGTAACGCTGGCGATAGCGCTGCTCGACGTCGGCCAGGCCGTGGAACTTGTCCGGCAGCGGGCGCAGGCTCTTGGTCAGCAGGCGCAGGCTGGCCACCTTCACTGACAGCTCGCCGGTCTTGGTGCGCATCAGCTGGCCCTCGGCACCGACGATGTCGCCGGCGTCCCAGCCCTTGAAGGCCTCGTAGGTCGCCTCACCCACCGTGCCCTGGTGGATGAACAGCTGGATGCGGCCGGTGAAGTCCTGCATCTGCACGAAGCTCACCTTGCCCTGCACGCGCTTGAGCACGATGCGGCCGGCGACCTTCACTTGGCGGGCGGCGGCCTCGATCACTTCGGCCGTGTGCGCGTCCCTGTCGGCGAATTCGGCCTGCAGGTCACCGGCGAAGGCGTCCACCTTGAAATCGTTCGGGAACGCGATGCCCTGCCCGCGCAGCGCCTTGAGTTTCTCGCGGCGTTCGGCGATCAGCTTGTTCTCGTCGACGGGCAGGCTATCGGTGGTTTCGCTCATGGAGGGTTCCGTGGCCGCCGGCGCGGCCGGTCGGTGAATGTCTCGTGGTGTCTTGTTGGATATGAGGGCAGGACGCGCTCAGTCGTCCTTGCCGAACACGTGCTTGACCGCGTGCTTGGTGGCGTCCCAGCCCTCGCGGGCGCCGTGGCCGACGGCAATGCCGGCCTTCTTCGCGCCGTGGCCGATGCCGGTGCCCGCTTCCTTCGCGCCGTGGCCGATCTTCTTGGCCACGTGCTTGGTCGCATGGCCGACGTCGCGGGCGCCATTGGCCACGCCATGGCCGACGGCCTTGGCGTCCTGCTTGATGGATTGGCCCGCGCTGCTGCCCTGCTGCGGCTGCGCGGCCGCACCGAAGGCGACCAGCGCGCCGCAGGCAAACAGGAAGGTAGCGATCTTCTTGCCGTTCATGCGTACCACCTCGTCAGTGATTGGAATCAGGCATCGATGCGCTTGGCGCCGGCATCCAGTCCGGATTTGAGGCTCGCCTCGATGAACTCGTCCAGGTCGCCGTCCAGCACCTTCTGCGTGTCGCTGCGTTCGACACCCGTGCGCAGGTCCTTGATGCGGCTCTGGTCGAGCACGTAGTTGCGGATCTGGCTGCCCCAGCCGATGTCGGACTTGGTCGCCTCCAGCGCGTCCTTCTCGGCGTTGCGCTTCTGCAGCTCCAGCTCGTACAGCTTGGCGGCCAGCATCTTCATGGCGCGATCGCGGTTGGCGTGCTGGCTGCGCTCGGTCTGGCAGGCCACCACCACGCCGCTGGGCACGTGCGTGATGCGCACGGCCGATTCGGTCTTGTTGACGTGCTGGCCGCCGGCGCCGGAGGAGCGGTAGACGTCGGTCTTGAGGTCCGCCGGGTTGATCTCGATGTCGATGTCGTCATCGACCTCGGGCGAGACGAACACCGAGGTGAAACTGGTGTGGCGGCGGTTGTCCGAATCGAACGGACTCTTGCGCACCAGGCGGTGTACGCCAATCTCGGTCTTCAGCCAGCCGTAGGCGTAGTCGCCCTCGACGCGGAAGGTGGCCGACTTGATGCCCGCCACTTCGCCGCCGGAGACTTCCATCAACTCGACCTTCCAGTCGCGCGATTCGGCCCAGCGCAGGTACATGCGCAGCAGCATCTCGGCCCAGTCCTGCGCCTCGGTGCCGCCGGCGCCGGCCTGGATGTCGACGAAGGCGTTGGCCGAGTCCATCTTGCCGGAGAACATGCGCTGGAACTCGAGCTTGGCCACGCGCGCTTCGAGCTTGGCCAGGTCATCGACAACTGCGCCGGCGGTGTCCTCGTCGCCATCGGCGATGGCCATGTCCAGCAGCTCACGCGCGTCGACAAGCCCGGCGGTGAGCTGGTCGATGCCGCTGACGATGGTGTCCAGGCGGGCGCGTTCGCGGCCCAGTTCCTGCGCGCGCGGCGGGTCGTCCCAGACGTTGGGGCTTTCCAGCTCGCGGCTTACTTCCTCCAGGCGCTCGCGCTTGGTGGCGTAGTCAAAGATACCCCCTAAGCGACTCGACGCGGTCCGTGAGGTCCGCGATCTGCGCAAGGATCGGATTGGTCTCGATCATGGAACGTATGGCCGTGGTGGTGGCGCCCGGGCGGGCGCTGGCGATGAACAGCGAAGGATAGCAAAGCGCCGCCGCGGCCGGATACGTGGATGGCGCTTGGGAATGCGGCAGTACCCGCCGTCAGTAGAACACCCGGGCGCTCAACTGCACCTGGGTGGTACGGCTGCGGGGCGACAGTCCGTAGTCGGCACGGACGGCGCGGATGCTGTCGATGCGCAGGGCCTCGAGGGTGAGCCGCAGCCATTCGCGCGGGCGCCAGTTGAGGGCAGCGGTGACCGCGTTGCCGTGTTCGCCCGCATACACGCCGGGTACCTCGGATGAATCGCGTGTGCTGAAGTGGTCCAGGCGAAGTGCCGGGCGCCAGGCGCCGCGGTTCCATCCGGCCAGCACGAAGGCCGCGCGGTAGCGGGTAGTGAACGCCAGGGCCGGGGCCGGCTCGACGACGGTGTGGCCATCCATCATCTGCACGATCCAGCCGATCGGGCCGGTATCGGCGCTGGCGCCCAGGCTCCAGAAGCGCGTGTGCCATGCATACAGGCGATCGCCGCCGGCATGGGGCACCCATGCGGCGGGATCGGCGTGGTTGTCGTAGTGCATCAGGCTCACCCGCCCCCAGCCGCGCGCGCGCCAGGCGAGCTGGACATAGTTGCCCCAGTGCCGGCCGATGCGGCGGAACGGGTCATAGAGCTGCGGCGGCTCCCCGCCCTCGTCGCGCACGTAGGCGTCGGGCTCGCGCAGGCGGCTGCCCAGGCCAAAGGTGCGGTCGCTGAGCGACCAGCCGCGGACCGCCAGCAGGTTGCCTGCCGGATCGTTGCGCTGGAACAGCGCGCCGCGCAGTTCCCAGGTGGCCGTTTCGCCACGTCGTTCGATGCGTGCCTCGGCACCCACGGCGCGCAGCTCCTCGCCGATCCAGCTGTTGATCGCCGAGGGCGTGAGCGTCCACGGACTGGTCCAGCCAATGGCGTCGTTCTCCAGCGAGACCGGCGGAAAGAACGCGCCCGCCTGCACCGATCCGCGCCAGCGTGTGGTCGACACCGGGCGCCAGCGCAGCCAGGCTTCCAGCACATCGATGCCTGCACGGTGGCCGCCCTGCAATTGCACACCCGCGAATGCGAGCACCGACGGCGTCAGCTGCGCGGTACCCACCAGGGCGGCGCCGCCAAAACGCAGGCTGGCACCTGTATCGCCGTAGCGGCTCTTGCCGAGGCCGCCGTCGATCCAGCTTCGTTCGTTCGGCGCCGTCACCAGCCGGGCGTCGAGGTAGCCGTGCAGGCTGGCATCCTGCGCCCGGCCCGACAGCGGCAGCGCCACCATGCAGGCCAGTACCAGGCGGCACAGGCGCATGCGGTGGTTCATGCGACACCGGCCCATGCAAACCCGGCCAGTTCCGTGGCCGGCAGCGGGCGGGCGATGAAGAAGCCCTGGGCATGGTCGCAGCCGATCGCGGCCAGTTGCTCCAGCGCACCGGCATCCTCCACGCCCTCGGCCGTGACCTGGTAGCCCAGCCGGTGGCCCAGCTCGACGATGGAGCGCACGATGGTCTGATCGCTGGTGTCGCGTGCCAGGTACCTGACGAAGGTCTGGTCGATCTTCAGCTCGCTCACCGGCAGATGACGCAGATAGGCGAATGCCGACTGACCGACGCCGAAGTCGTCCACGGCGATGCCTACGCCGAGGTCGGCCAGCCCCTTGAGCACGCGCAGGGCCTTCTCCGGCTCGCCGATCACGGCGCGCTCGGTGATTTCCACCGTGAGCTGCCCGGGCGGCAGGCCGTGGATCGCAAGCAGGCGCCCGATGCGCAGCGGCAACTCCACCTCCCCAAGGTCCCGGGCCGACAGGTTGACCGCCACTTTCAACGCCTGCCCGCTCGCGTGCCAACGGCTCGCCTGCGAGATGCCCGCTGCGAGCGCCCAGCGTGTGAGCCGCTGGATGTTGCCGGTGTCCTCGGCCATGCCGATGAAGTCCTGCGGAGGCACCGAGCCGCGGCGCGGATGGTGCCAGCGCACCAGCGCCTCGACGCCGTCCACGCGTCCGGTGGCGAGCGCCAGCTTGGGCTGGTAGTGCAGCACCAGCTGGTCGTGGTCGAGCGCCTCGCGCAGCTCGCCCATCAGCGACAGGCGTTCGGCGCGGTGCGGATCGGTCGCTACCTCGTAGAAGGCCAGCGGCCGGCTGGCGCCGCTGGCCGTAAACTGGGCCACCTCGGCATGCCGCAACAGCACTGAGGCCAGCGCGCCGTCCTCCGGATACATGGCGATGCCGATCGCGGGCAGGGTATCGATGCTGACGTCCGCCTCGACGTAGGGCGCGCCCAGCGCGTCGAGGATGCGCAGCGCCGACGCCATCGCCTCGGCGCGGTCGGCGCCGGCCAGCCAGGCGACGAACTGCGTATCGGTGGCGCGCGCCAGGCAGGCCCGTGCGGCGACCCGGCCCAGCCGCGCGCCGACTTCGCGCATCAGCCGGTCGTACAGCCCGTGTCCCATCGTCTTGATGATGTCGGGCACTCGCGTGAGGCCGACCATCAACAGGGCCCCATGCGCGGCGCCGGCCTCGCGGGCGCGGTCGATCGTGGTTTCGATGGCTACGCGGTTGGGCAGCCCGGTAACGTGATCGTGCAGTGCCTGCTGGCGGATGCGTTCCTCGCGCTGGCGCACCGCTTCGGCCATGGTGCCGAAGGCGGCCGCGAGCTGGCCGAGCTCGTCGCGCCGGTCCAGGCTGGGCGGCGTGTGGTAGTCGCCCGCCTCGATGCGCCGCGCCGCGCCAGCGAGCGATTCGACCGGGCGCGACACGCTGCGCGCGGCCAGCCACGCGCCGATCAGGCCCACGACGAGGCCCAGCGCGAGCAGCAGGCCCCAGGCGATCGCCACCGACCGGAACGGCCGCAGCGCGTCTTCCAGCGAATAGCCGAGCACGGCCACGACGGGCGCCGCACTGTGCGGCTGGCTCAGCGGCTGCGCAAGCACCAGATATTCGTGTCCGCGGATCATGCGCACGGCCGGCCTGGCCGGCAGGCCCTGCCCGGCCAGGCTGGCGACCAGCCCCGCATGCGTGGAGCTCTGGGCGACCGTGCGCCATGGCGAACCGGCCGGCCGTACTGCCAGTTCGATGTCGCCCGGCAACGCGGAAAGCTTGCCCAGATGGTCGAGCAGCGCATCGTCCAGCGGCACGTAGACCACCACCAGGCCGACCGGCTGCGGTGCGTAGATCGGCACGACCACTACCCAGTATGCCCTCGCCTGCAGCGTCACCACCGCCGCGGTGCGCCGATCGAACGCATGCCCGGCCAGGTCGGGGAAGGCGAAGCGTTGGCCGCTGGCGCGGACGTCCGCGGTGTCCACCTCCACCACGCCGTCGAGGCCGACCAGTTGCATGCGCGAAGCGCCCACCCGTCGCCCGTGGTTGCGCAGCACGGATAACACCGTGCCATGGTCGCGTTCGGCGATCGCCGAACGCAGTGCATAGTCGAGCGACAGCACCTCGACGTTGCCGGCCACGCGCGATGAAAGGTCGTCCATCTGCGCCACGAAGGCCTGCGCGTTGGTCGCCAACCGGCGCTCGCCCTCGCTGACCAGCGCGCGGCGCGTCACCCCGTAGACCAGCGCGGCGGTGAGCAGCTGCACCGCCACGAGCGTCGCGACGAAGAACAGCGCAAGGCGGAGGCGGAAGCCGACGCGCATGGATCTAGTAGTCCAGGTGTTCGCGATCGGCCAACTTGCGCGGATCGGGAATCAGCGACAGGGTGAAGTCCACGTGCGCGTCCATGCCCTCCGCCAGCGTTGCCACTTCATGGGGCTGCGCCTGGCCCGGCCGCAGCTGCGGATGCCACACCTGCACCGTGTAGCGTCCGGGCGGCAGGTGCTCGAACACCACCTGTCCCTGCGAAGGCGTCACCAGCGCCTGCCCGGAGGTGATCACCAGGTAGGCGATCATGTGGTCGTGGATGTTGCAGCCCAGCGCGACCAGGCCGGTCTTGTCCAGGGTCAACGGCGGCGAGCTCTCGCCCGGCCGCAGCAGGAACTCGAACGCCTTGGCTGCGGAGAACGAATAGACATGGTGGCGGGTGCCGTCGCTGTTGCGAAACACCACTCGGTCGCCCGGGTGGACGACCTGCACGTAGGGAATGAACGTCTCGTCGCGCTGGTCGACGTAGCGCGTCGCAGGCCGGGACGACGGCCCGGCCTGCGGCATCGCAGGCGTCAGGCTCACCACCGCGTCACCCACCGCATGCCCGCCCGAATCGTTGACCCGCACCACCAGTTGGCCCGCCCATAGCGGGCCCGTGCTGCCGGCCAGCAGCCATGCCATGACGAATCGCCAGCGCATGACGCGCACTCCCCTGGATTCCCCTGCGCTAGCCTAACCCAGGCATCCGCGCAGCGGTCAATTCACCATGACATGCCGCAGCCCGTGCGATACATCCCAACCCTTGGGCAGGTACGGCCCAGGCGCAACCCTGCCCTTGCCGTACGCGCATCCGGTGGTGCCTGCCGATCCGCATGAACGCCGATGGCGGCATGGGTCGACGCGGCTTTCCGAAGACTACGCCGCAATTACGCGGCGCCGCTTAGCGTGCCGGATCCGCATCGAGAAGCACGAATGCACGAGGACCGAGACGACGACACTGGGCCCAGCGCCGCCGATGGCGCGCGCGGAGGCTTTTCGCTTTCGCGCAAGGAGCGCGGCGAGGTCGAGCAGAAGCGCCCGCCACGGGTGGCCGTGCTGCACGAAACCATTCGTCTGGAAGGCGAAGCGGAACTGGGCCGCAGCATTCCCGCGCTCGGCTGGTCGGCGCTGGCGGCCGGGCTGTCGATGGGGTTTTCGATGCTCGCGCGCGGCCTGCTGCATCGCTACCTCGATGGCGCACCCGCGGGCTTCCTGGTCGAAAGCCTGGGCTACCCGTTCGGGTTCCTGGTGGTGATCCTCGCCCGCCAGCAGTTGTTCACCGAGAACACCATGACCGCGGTGTTGCCGCTGATGACCCAGCCGAGCCTGCGCAAGCTCGGCGCGCTGTTGCGGCTGTGGTCGGTGGTGTTCGCGGGCAACCTGGTCGGCACCGGCCTGTTCGCCTACGGCATCCTGCACATGCAGCTGTTCGACCAGGCCACCCAGGCCGCATTGCTGGACATCGGCAACCAGGTCATGGGCAATTCCCCGCTGCAGATGTTCACCAAGGGCATCGTCGCCGGCTGGCTGATCGCCACCATGGTGTGGCTGGTGCCGGCGGCGGAAGCTTCGAAGATCACTGTGATCGTGCTGACCACCTACCTGATCGCGCTGGGCGGCTTCACGCACATCATCGTCGGCTCGGTGGAGACGCTCTACCTGGTGTTCGCGCATGCGCTTCCCTTCGCGGCCTTCGTCGCGCATTTCGCGCTGCCGACGCTGGCCGGCAACATCGTCGGCGGAAGCTGCATCTTTGCGCTGATCAGCCATGCCCAGGTCCGCAGCGACGAAGCCGAAGGGAGAGGCTGAGGCGCAGCGGCAGCGCAAGAACCGGAGAGCGCGCGTCCCCGCAACGGCGCATCCTGCAACCATGCCTACGCTCATAGATGACGCCTCGGCCGGCACACCGCTCGCGGCACTGCAAGCCGTGGACTGGAACTCCGCGCATGCTGCGCTGGATGCGTCCGGCTACGCCCTGCTGCCCGCGCTGCTGAGCGCCGAGGCCTGCCGCGCGGTGGCCGCGTTCTATCTTCATCCGGAGCACTTCCGCAGCCGGGTGGTGATGGCCCGCCACGGGTTCGGACGCGGCGAGTACCAATACTTCGGCTATCCGTTGCCGCCTCTGGTGGATGCGCTGCGCACGGCCGCATATGCCCGATTGGCGCCGCTGGCCAATTGCTGGAACGAGGCCATGGGTATCGACGTGCGCTATCCGCCGACGCACGCCGATTTCCTCGCGCGTTGCCACGCCGCAGGCCAGGTCCGCCCCACGCCGTTGCTGTTGCGCTACCAGGCCGGCGACTACAACTGCCTGCACCAGGATCTCTACGGCGAGCATGTGTTCCCGCTGCAGTTGGCGGTGCTGTTGTCGTCGCCCGGCATCGACTTCACGGGAGGCGAGTTCGTGTTGACCGAACAGCGCCCGCGCCTGCAATCGCGCGCCGAGGTCGTGCCACTGGGTCAGGGTGATGCCGTGGTGTTCGCCGTGCGCCAGCGACCCGTGCGCGGCGTGCGCGGCTACTTCCGCGCAAATCTGCGCCATGGCGTGAGCCGGCTGCACAGCGGCTGCCGGCATACTTTGGGAATCATCTTTCATGACGCGGCTCCATAAATGAAAAGCCAACGCATAGCGGCGATCTGCAGCTCGCAATTGACGGCAGCGCATCGCTCCCTCGACGTCGCTCTCGCATGTCGTCAGGCTCGCGCCTTCACGAAGACGATGCGCCGCAAACGGCCGCAGATTCGCGCCGGCGAAACGACGGCGCGGCGTAACCACACCATGACGTTCACCTGTCCGCGATGCGAAATGGATGAACGTGAGTCGAACATGAATCGACCGGTGCCGGCACTTGCCAGAGGCGATGGTCGCCACTACGCTCCCGCCCACTTTCGATGATGCCCACCAGCTTCGGGCATCTGCACGCGACGAACCGGAGGGGTCCGGATCGGCGCGACCCGGCAGAACACCGCCGGATGGAATGACCGCTCCCCGCGGAACAATCAAAGCAGCAGCCGCCTTCGAGCAGACCGCACGCGGTCGCGAGTGGCAGTGCGCGCAATGACTACGCCGGTTTCGTACCGCCGGTCGAACGCCACAATCCCGTGGCAAAGCGTCGCGACTTGGTTTCGGCCGCGACGATTCATCCAGGTGGAAAACGGCCTGCCCGCCCGTCCACCGCAACGGCGTACGAGATGGAACTTTTGTCTCGTACGTACAGCACGCTGGAGGCAGAATGAAACTTTCCATGCTGTTGTGGCTGACGTCCGTTCTGCCCCAGCCGATCGCCGATCAGGCCTGCCTGGCGACGACCGTGTACCTGGAGGCACGCAGCGAGACCACCATCGGCCAGCTCGCCGTGGCGGAAGTCGCGCTGCGACGCCGCGAACGCGGCCGCTGGGGCGATACGGTCTGCAAGGTGGTCGCCGCACCACACCAGTTCGCCATCACCGCCACACCTGGTTCCTACGACATCACCAACTTCGCCGCTTTCGCGAAGGCATGGAAAGTCGCCGGCACCTCGATGGAGAACTGGGCGCTTCCGCTCGCGCAGCGCCAGTTGCTGGTGCCGCATGCGGACCATTTCGCCACCGTGGCCATCGCGCCGGACTGGTCGCTGAACCACACCAGCACCACCATCGGCGAACACCGCTTCTACGCGGTCAACTGACGCACGGCTTAGAATCGGACCCACAAAAAAGGCCCTCGCAAGAGGGCCTTTCGTTTGGACGTATGGATGTCCAAATCACATGGCATAGACGTGATCGCCGCGGACCTGGACGTAATCACCCACCCGCAGGCCAGGATCCTCGCTCTGGGTCACCGTGGCGTACTGGCCATTGTCCAGGCGAACCGTGATCCGCCAGGCCGGTACGTCGCCATTGCCGGTGCGCTTCCCGACCTGGTTGCCGACCACGCCGCCCGCCACCGCGCCGGCAACCGTCGCCGCCTTGCGGCCGTTGCCCTTGCCGATCTGGTTGCCCAACACGCCGCCCGCCACTGCGCCGATCACCGCGCCGAGCGTACCGTGCCCTCCGTTCTGCACGTAAACCTGCTGGACGTCCTGTACCACGCCGCAATTGGGGCAACGCGTGGTCCCGTAGCCGGAACTCTGGTAGCCATCATGGCTCCGATAGCCACCATCGCCATAAGGCCCCGTGGCGCAGCCGCCCAGCACGAGGCTGCTGCCCAGCACGGCAGCCAGCACGAGATTGCGGGATTGAACGGTCATGGCACGACTCCTCTGGTGGGTTCGCCGATGATCGCGCGCGGTCCGTCCATGGACCGCATGGGTGGCGTCTGTCTTCAGTGCGCGTCGGAAACGGCGACCACGCCCTCCTGCACCTGGACCCGGTCACCCGGATCATGATCCATCCGCACGGTGCGGGTGACGCCGTTGTATTCGTAGCGCACGTCGTAGCCCACCACCTTGCTGCCGCTGTCGTTGACCGACTCGCACTTGCGTTCGGTCGACGTGGTGACGTTGGCGTGCTGGCGGTTCTCCTGGATCTTCTTGCCGGCATAGCCGCCGGCCACGGCACCTGCCACCGTGGCCAGGGTCCTGCCCTTGCCGCCGCCCACCTGGTTGCCCAGCAGGCCGCCGGCGATCGCACCGATTGCCGTGCCGGCGATCTGGTGCTGGTCCTTGGGCGGCTCGCTGTTGGTGACTACTTCGTCGTGGCACGTCTGGCGAGGATTGTTCACCGTCTTGCGCACCGGGTCGACGCTCACCACACGTGCATACTTGGCGCCGGGCGCGCCAGCCTCGGCACTGGACGCCCCATTGGCCAGGCCGGCGTCGGCGCTGGCGTCGCGGTTGCAAGCCGAAATGCCCATCGCGAGTGCAGCCGCGATCCCCACGTGAAGCGCACTGACCATCAACCTGCTCATGACTTCGATCTCCTTCGTTCTATCGCGGCGCGCGGAGCGCGCCATGCGCCCGCCACTCACCTGCGAAACCATTGAACCTTCGCCATACTGAATCCGACCTAGACATTCCTTGCCTATGCGCAATCCAGGTGACGAACGCGTGACGGACCCCGCATATCCGGCACCCGTGCTGATCGACAGCCACGTCCATATCGACGATGCGAGCTTCGACGACGACCGCGCGCAGGTGCTGGCGCGCGCCGCCGAGGCCGGCGTGCGCCGCATGGTAGTTCCCGGCATCGACGCAGAGTCCTGGCCGCGCATCGCAATGCTGTGCGCACGGCACCCGGGACTCTTTCCCGCCTACGGTTTGCATCCGTTGTTCCTCGGGCGGCACCAGCCCGCGCACCTGGACGTCCTGCGCGGACGCCTGCTCGACGGAGGCGCGGTCGCGCTGGGCGAAATCGGCCTGGACTTCTACGTGGAGGAACTCGACCGCGGCCTGCAGCAGCATTATTTCGAATTGCAACTGGCCATCGCGTGCGAGCTCGATCTTCCGGTCATCGTCCACGCGCGCCGCGCAGTGGAAGAGGTGGTGCTCGCCCTGCGTCGCTTTCCCGGCCTTCGCGGGGTGGTCCACAGCTTCGCAGGCAGTCCAGAGCAGGCCGAACGGCTCTTCGGGATGGGGTTCCACCTGGGCATCGGTGGCCCGGTGACCTACCCGCGGGCGAGGCGGCTGCGCGAACTGGTATCGGCCATGCCGATCGAGCACCTGCTGCTGGAAACCGATGCCCCCGATCAGCCCAACGCGGGTCACCAGGGCGCACGCAACGAGCCGGCACGGATGCTGGAGACGCTGCAGGTGGTCGCCGGCCTGCGCGGCGAGCGGCCGGAAGCGGTCGCAGCCGCCACCACGGCGAACGCCTGCCGCCTGTTCCGCCTGCCGACGTCACGCTGAGGCAGCCTGCAGCGTCCTTGCCCGGACGCCACGCTGCGCCCCACCGAGCTCGACCGGTCCGCGTCGTGGCGAACCCGTGGCCCGGCGCTCAAAAGCACTTGCCTGCGGCGCCGGATCCCGCTAATTTAATTCACTGGTGAAATATGAGTTGATGAAATGGCACGCCTGGGCGACTGCATCGCGATGATGGACGAGGGCATCGGCCGGGTCAGCCAGGTCATCCCCGACATGCCCGCGGCCGAGGCGCGCCTGACCCGCCTGCTGCTGATGGTCGGCCACACCTTCGACGAGGCGGTGGAGCAGGCGCTCAGGCCCAACAAGATCAACCACAGCGATTTCCTCACGCTGATGATCCTGTACAGCCGCCCGGACGGCAGTTCCACCCCGGGCGAGCTGTGCGAATACACCTCGCAGGGCGCCACCAACATGACGCGGATCGCCAACGCGCTGGTCAAGCGCGGGCTGATCACCCGCGGTGCCAGCGAGGAGGACCGCCGCCGCGTGGTCATCCGCATCACCCCGTCCGGGCGCCGCTTCGTGCAGAAGCTGCTGCCGCCGTTGTTTCCCCGCGTGAGCGCGGCGTTCGCCGGGTTCAGCGATGCCGACAAGCGCCATTTCAGCCGACTGCTGCGCAAGCTCGCCGACAACCTCGACCACCTGGACGAGTCCCCCTCCCCCGTGAAGAAGCAGCCGTAAAGGATGCCCCCATGAAGCCTGCCCCGCTCCGCCTTCGCACCGCGCTGGCTGCGGCGATCGCGCTGACGCTGGCCGCCTGCGCCACGCCACCGGCGAAGCTCTCGCCACCGCAACTGCGCGACGACGTGCCGCTCGCCGGCATCGAGACCACCACCCGCGCCGGCTGGCCCGAGGCGCAGTGGTGGCGCAGCTACGACGACCCGCAGCTCGATGAGCTGATGGATCGCGCACTGCGCCAGGCGCCCGACCTGGCGCTCGCGCAGAGCCGTGTGCAGGGCGCCGAGCAATCCGCGCGCCTGGCCGCTGCCCAGATGGGGCTGTCGATCAACGGCAACGCGCAGTTCTCGCGCCAGCGGATGAGCGAGCACGGCCTGATCCCGAGCAAGTTCCTCGGCTTCACCTGGTACAGCCAGGCGGACCTGGGCGTGCAGCTGAAGTACGACTTCGACTGGTGGGGCAAGAAGCGCGCATCCGTGGAAGCGGCGCTGGACCAGGCGCATGCCGCGCAGGCGCAGCGCAGCGCGGCCGCGCTGGCGCTGCAATACGCGGTTGCCAGCACCTATTTCGGCTGGCAGGCCGACCAGGCGCGCCTTGCGCTGGCCGACCAGGCGCTGGCCGCGCAGCAACAGCTGCTGGACATCGCGCAGTTGCGCGTGCGCCAGGGCGTGGACCTGGCCGATACCGTCGAGCAGGCGCAGGCGCAGCGCGCGTCGATCAGGCAGATGCGTGCAGCGGTCGAGGGCTCGGCCAAGGTTCGCCAGGCCGTGCTCGCCTCGCTGCTGGGCGTGGCGCCGGCCGACCTTCCGCCGCTTCAGGCGCGCTCCCTGCCGGACGTGGCACCGGGCTTGCCCGCCGATGCGGGCCTGGACCTGATCGCACGCCGCCCGGACATCGCGGCGAGCCGCTGGCAGGTCGAGGCAGCGCTGAAGCAGACCGACGCGGCGCGCGCGCAGTTCTTCCCGGACCTCAGCCTGACCGCGCTGGCCGGCCTTTCCAGCATCGACATGGGCAAGCTGTTCACCGCCGGCAGCCGCACCTTTGCGGTGACGCCGGCGCTGCATCTGCCGATCTTCGAAGGCGGCGCACTGGAGGCCAACTACGGCCTCAGCCGGGCGCAGCTCGATGGCGCGATAGCGCAATACCGCAGCACGGTGCTGGAGGCGGCGCGCGACGTGGCCACCCAGGCGCTGGGCGCCGAGCAGCTCGCCGCGCAGCGCCAGGAACAGCAAGCCCAGCTGGATGCGGACGAGCGCCTGCTCGCCCATGCCCAGGCGCGCCTGCACCAGGGCGTGCGCGACGCCCGCGAGAGCCTGGCCGCCAGGCTCGCCCTGCTGCAGCAGCGTGACGCCGCCGTACAACTGCACGCGCAGGCGCTGGCCACCGACCTGGCGCTGGTCAAGGCGCTCGGCGGCGGCTATCGCAGCGAGCCCCATCCCGACACCGCTTCCACCTCCCCTTCCCCCGGAGCCGACCATGAGCGCCACTGAAGCCGACAAGCCCGCCGACAACGACAGCGGCCTGGCCGCGAAAAACCCGGCCAAGCGCCGCCGCGCGCTGCTGATCGTGGCAGCGGTGTTCATCCTGGCCGCGCTGGTCTGGATCCTGCTGTGGATGTTCGTCTTCTCGCGCCGCGAAAAGACCGACAACGCCTACGTCGGCGGCAACCAGGTGACGATCTCCGCGCAGGTGCCCGGCACCGTGGTGGCGATCATGGCCGACGACACCCAGCGCGTGGACGCCGGCCAGGTGCTGGTCAAGCTCGATCCCACCGACGCGCAGGTACGCCTGGCGCAGGCGCGCAGCGCGCTGGCGCAGGCGGTGCGCGGCGTACGCCAGCAGACCAGCTCGGCCAGCGGCGCCGACGCGCAGCTTGCCTCCAGCCGCCTGGAACTGGCCAAGCTGGAAGCGGATTTGAAGCGCCACCTGCCGCTGCTGGCCGCGCATGCCGAATCGCCGGAGATCGTGCAGCATCTGCGTGACGGGGTGGCGCAGGCGCGCGCCGCGGTGAATGCGGCCGAGGCGCAGGCCGCCGCCGCACATGCGGCGATCGAAGGCACCGATGTCGCCGAGAATCCGGCCGTGCTGCAGGCGCGCGCGAACTTCCGCGCCGCGTGGATCGCCGCGCAGCGCAACGCGATCCTGGCGCCGGTGTCGGGCTATGTCGCGCAGCGCAGCGTGCAGCTGGGCAACAGCGTGCAGCCGGGCCAGCAGTTGATGACCGTGGTGCCGCTGCACGACCTGTGGATCGACGCCAACTTCAAGGAAGGCCAGCTGCAGCACATCCGCATCGGCCAGCCGGCCACGGTCAAGGCCGACATCTATGGCGGCGACGTCGAGTATCGCGGCAAGGTCGTGGGTCTGGGCGCCGGCACCGGCAGCACCTTCTCGCTGCTGCCCGCGCAGAACGCCACCGGCAACTGGATCAAGGTGGTGCAGCGCGTGCCGGTGCGCATCGCGCTGGACGACCGGGAGCTGGAGAAACATCCGCTGCGCGTGGGCCTGTCCACCGAGGTCACGGTCGACATCACCGACGACCGCGGGCCTGTGCTGGCCCAGGCACCGGCGCAGCAACCGGTCGCCGAGACCACCGTGTACGACCGCCTGATGGGCAAGGCCGACGACGAGGCCCAGCGCATCATCCGGGCCAACCTGCCCCGCGCCGCCAAATAACCTGAAGGCCCTTCCCCATGGCCGCCACACCCAACGACACCAAGCCGCTGCCGCCCCTGCACGGCACGGCGCTGGTGCTGCTCACCATCGCCGTCGCGTTCAGCACCTTCATGGAGGTGCTGGACATGACCATCGTCAACGTGGCCGTGCCGCACATCGCCGGCAGCCTGGGCGTGAGCCCGAGCGAGGGCACCTGGACGATCAGCTCCTACGCGCTGGCCAGCGCGATCATGCAGCCGCTCACCGGCTGGATCGCGCGGCGCTTCGGCGAGGTGCGCAGCTTCGTCGTCTCCGTGCTGCTGTTCGTCACCTTCTCGATGGTGTGCGGCCTGGCCACCTCGATGCCGCTGCTGGTGATCGGGCGCCTGCTGCAGGGCGCCGGCTCCGGCCCGATGGTGGCGCTGTCGCTGACCCTGCTGCTGTCGAGCTACCCGAAGGCCAAGCAAGGCATCGCGCTGGCGCTGTGGGCGATGACCGTGGTGGTGGCGCCGATCTTCGGCCCGATCCTCGGCGGCTGGCTGACCGACAACTTTTCCTGGCCCTGGATCTTCTACATCAACCTGCCGGTCGGCCTGGCCGCCGCGGTGATCACCTGGGGCCTGCTGCACAAGCGCGAGACGAAGACCGCCAAGACGCCGATCGACTCGGTCGGCCTCGTCCTGCTGGTGGTCGGCGTCGGCGCGTTGCAATTCATGCTCGACAACGGCAACGACCACGACTGGTTCGCCTCGCCGATGATCGCCACGCTGGGCATCGTCTCGCTGGTCTGCCTGACGTTCCTGGTCGTGTGGGAACTGCATGCCAAGCATCCGGTGGTCGAGCTGTCGCTGTTCAAGGAACGCAACTTCACGGTCGGAGTGGTCGCGCTTTCGCTGGGCATGTTCGCGTTCTTCGGCATCAACGTGGTGTTCCCGCTGTGGCTGCAGGTGACGCTCAACTACACCGCCACCTGGGCCGGCCTGGCCACGGCGCCGGTCGGCATCCTCGCCTTCCTGATGGCGCCGATCCTGGGACGCAACCTGCATCGGCTGGAGCTGCGCGCGGTGGTGACGTTCTCGTTCGTCGTGTTCGCGATCACCTCCTACTGGTTCTCCAACTTCAACAGCCTGGCGTCGTTTTCCTCGCTGGTGGTGCCGCGGTTCGTAATGGGCATCGCCATCCCCTGCTTTTTCATCCCGCTCAACCAGATCTACCTGTCCGGCCTGCCGGCCGAGCAGATCGCGAGCGCGAGCGGCCTGGCCAATTTCTGCCGCACGATGGGTTCGAGCATGTCCACCGCCATCACGGTGACCTTGTGGCAGCACCGCGGCGAGACCCACCACGCGACGCTGACCGAGAACATCGATGCGACCCATCCGGCGATCGGCGGTTTCCTGCAGCAGGCCCCGCACATGGGCCTGTCCCATACCCAGGGCCTGGGACTGCTCAACCAGCTGGTCACGCGCGAATCGCTGACCCTGGCCGTGAACGACGTGTTTCTCGGCTGCGCGGTGCTGTTCGTGCTGCTGATCCCGATCCTGTGGTTCGCCCGGCCGCCGTTCGGCAGCGCGGGCGGCGCGGCAGGGCATTGACGCGCAGCCGCATGGGCTACTTTGCTGCACCGACGGGTGCAGCATGCCCAACTGGTGCGGCGCAATATGTTCTGCTAGCGTGTCCGCATGGCACAAAAACTGCGCATCATCAAGAAGTACCCGAACCGTCGGCTCTACGACACGGAGATCTCCAGCTACATCACGCTGGAAGAGGTCCGTCAGCTGGTGCTGGACGGCGAAACCTTCGAGGTCCGCGATGCCAAGAGCGGCGAGGACCTGACCCGCTCGGTGCTGCTGCAGATCATCTCCGAGCATGAGGAAAAGGGCCAGCCGATGCTGTCGCCCCAGCTGCTCAGCCAGATCATCCGCTTCTACGGCGATTCGCTGCAGGGCTTCATGGGGCCATACCTCGAGCGCAGCCTGCAGGTATTCCTGGACCAGCAGCAGCAGTTCCGCACCCAGCTCAACAGCCTGATGGGGCAGACGCCCTGGTCGATGCTCAACGAGCTGACCGAGCGCAACCTGGACGCATGGAAGACCATGCAGCGCGGCTTCCTCGACGCCGCCGCCCAGACGCCGCCGAACAAGACCCGCAAGGGTTAGCCAGCTCTTAAATAGCGTCTTCCTCCTTCCCCCTCCGGGGGGAAGGTCGGGGTAAGGGGCCAAGGCTTGCGGGCAACTGCCTTATGCCCGTGCTGAATAGCCCTGCTCCGCCCCCTTCCCCCACGAATGTCCCGGCACCCCAACCTCTCTCGCAGGGAAGAGGGCGCGAGACGTTGCAGTCCCGCCCCGCTTGCGGAACAGTTCGGCGATGCCCGGAACGGATCGCCCATGAGCAGCAGACCCTCCCTTACCCTGATCGGCGGCGGCCTGGTCGGCGCCCTGCTGGCGCAGCAACTGGCACGGCGCGGGTTCACCGTCGACGTGTTCGAGAAGCGCCCCGACCCGCGCGTCGCCGGCTTCGCCGGCGGGCGCTCGATCAACCTGGCGCTGGCCGAGCGCGGCCTGCAGGCCTTGCGCAGCGCCGGATTGGCCGAAGACGTGCTGCGCCACGCGGTGATGATGCGCGGACGCATGGTGCATACGGTCGATGGCCGCAGCGGCCTGCAGCGCTACGGCGTGGACGACAGCGAGGTGATCTGGTCGGTGTCGCGCGGCGGGCTGAACATGCTGCTGCTCGATGCGGCCGAACGGGCTGGCGTGCGCTTCCATTTCGGCCAGGGACTGGTCGGGACCGACTTCGACGCGAGGCGCATGCGCGTTGCCGACGCGTCCGGCACGGAGCGCGAAGTGGATGCCCCCGTGCTGATCGGCGCCGACGGCGCGGGCTCGGCGCTGCGCGCAACAATGAACGCCTACCGCCCTCTCGGCGAGCGCACCGAGTGGCTGGGGCACGGCTACAAGGAGTTGGAGATACCGCCGGCCTCGCAGCTGGACGCCGCGCTGCTGCGCGACAGCGGCGGGCACGACCAGTTCGCGATCGAGCCCCATGCGCTGCACATCTGGCCGCGCGGCGGCTACATGTGCATCGCGCTGCCCAACACCGAGGGCAGCTTCACGGTGACGCTGTTCCTGCCCGCGCAGGGGCCGCACCCGAGCTTCGCCACCCTGCCGGACGCCCGTGCCGCCGAGGCCTTCTTCCGCGAGGACTTCGCCGACCTGCTGCCGTTGCTGCCGCGCTTTGCGGAAGACTACGAAGCCCACCCGGTCGGCACCCTTGCCACCTTGTACCTGGAGCGCTGGCACCTGGACGGCCGCGCGTTGCTGGTGGGCGACGCGGCGCACGCCATCGTCCCCTTCCACGGCCAGGGCATGAACTGAGGCTTCGAGGACACGGTGGCCCTGGCCGGCCTGCTGGAAGGCAACGACCCGGCCGAGGCCTTCGCCCAATTCCAGCGCATTCGCCAACCCAACGCCCATGCCATCGCCGCCATGGCGCTGGAAAACTACGTGGAAATGCGCGATTCGGTGGCCGATCCGCGCTACCTGGCCAAGCGAGAGCTGGGCGCGCGCCTGGCTGCACGGGCGCCTGGGCACTTCATGGCGCGCTACCGCATGGTCACCTTCACCGACCTGCCTTACGCCTATGCCCTGGAACGCGGGCGGACGCAGGACGTACTGCTGGAACAATTGCTGCGGGACTCGAACGATCCGGCATCGGTCGATCTGGACGCGGCGGTCGCCACGCTCGAAGCCACGCTGCCACCACTGCCGCCGCTGCGCCATGGATGAGGAGCTCCGGCAGAGCTACCTCCACGCCACCTACCGTGTGCGCGTGTGCCGTCGCGGAGCCGCCATCCTTCGCATCGGCGAGCCCCTGCCACGGGTGCTGCAGCCGCTTGCCGGCGACCGCAGCTGGGGTTTCCTCACCGCGTGGAATCCGCGCTCCCAGCGGCAACAGCCGCAGGTCAACCGAGCGGCACAGTTGCGCCTGGTGGCCGAGCTGCGATCCGACCCCGCGCTGGACATCCATCCAGCCCTGGGCAGCGGGAGCGGCGGCTGGCGCGAACCGAGCCTGTGGATCGTCGGCATCGCAGCGCAGGCACTGGCGCAACTGGGGGACCGATACGGGCAGAACGCCTGGCTGTCCGGACATGGCGCCGGGGTCGTGGAACTGCGCCTGCGCTGAGACCCCTTCCATCCGGGTGCGCCGCCACACCGCATGGACAAGCCGCGCGCGCATTGCGGACAATCTCCCGGATGACTTCCGCCCACCCCATCCCGCTGCTGCAGGCGCACGGCCTGTCCTTCCTGCGCGCGGACGAGCCCGTGTTCGGGCCGCTCGATTTCGTCCTGCACACGGGGGAGATCGCTCTGGTGGAAGGCGACAACGGCAGCGGCAAAACCACCCTGCTGCGGTTGCTCGCCGGGCTGCTGCACGTCGGTGAAGGTGAGCTGCGCTGGCGCGGCAAGGGCTGGAACCGCGACGAGCGCGCGGGCGAGGTGCTGTTCCTCGGTCACCAGCTCGGCCTGAAGATGGACATGAGCCCGCGCGAGAACCTGCGCGTCGCCGCGGGGCTGCATGGCCAGCGCGAAGGCTGCGGCACGTCGTCGGTACTGGTGGACGTGGGTCTGGCCGGCTACGAGGACGAACCCGTGCGCCGGCTTTCCGCCGGCCAGAAGAAGCGCGCCGCACTGGCTCGCCTGCTGTTGCTCCCCGCCGTGCTGTGGCTGCTGGACGAGCCTTACGCGAACCTGGACCGCGCCGGCATCGCGCTGGTCAACCGGCTGCTGGAGGCGCACGTGGCCGAGGGCGGTGCGGCGCTGGTGACCACCCATGGCGCGGTGAGCTTCCATGGCGGCGAGCCGAAGCGGATCCGCATGCATGGTTGAGCTTGTCCACCCGCTTTCTGCCCGGGAGATTGAGAGCGAAGGCCTCCCCCTCTCCCCGACCCTCTCCCCCGGCTGTGCCGGGGGAGAGGGGGTTTGGAGGGCTGCGGCATGAATCAGGCGTCCGTTTCCCACGCCTGCGCCGCAGTGCTGCGGCGCGACCTCACGCTCGCCTGGCGCCGCCGGGGCGACATCGCCATGCCAGTGCTTTATGCCCTGATCGTGGCGACGCTGTTCCCCTTCGCGCTCGGACCGGAAGACGCGCTGCTGCAGCGCATTGCCGGCGGCGTAGTGCTGGTCACCGTGCTGCTGGCGATGCTGCTGGCGCTCGATGCCATGTTTCGCAGCGACATCGAGGATGGTTCGCTGGAGCAGCTGGTGCTTGCGCCGCAGCCGCTGGCGCTGATGCTGGGCATGAAGATCCTGGCGCACTGGCTGACCACCGCGCTGCCGCTGATCGTGATCGCGCCGCTGCTGGCCGGCATGCTGCACCTGCCGATGGCGGTGATGGGCGTGCTGCTGCTGGCGCTGCTGCTCGCCACGCCAATGCTGAGCCTGCTGGGCGCAATGCTGGTGGCGCTGACGGCCGGCACGCGGCGCTCTGGTATGCTGCTCGCCTTGATGCTGCTGCCGCTGTGCGTGCCGGTGGTCATCTTTGCCGCAGGTGCGGTCGCGGCCGCCCAGCAGGGGTTACCGTGGATCGCCCCGATCGCCTGGCTCGGCGCGGCGCTCGCCCTGGCCCTGGTGCTGGCGCCGCTGGCCTGCGCGACTGCCCTTCGCATTGCTTTGGACGCATAAGACCATGTCCAGGTGGATTCCCCTCTGGCTGCACAAGCTCGGCTCGCCGCCGATCTTCTACCGCTTCGCCGGCGCCTTGCGCCCCTGGTTCCTGGGGCTGGCGCTGATCGCCGGTGCGGTCGCGCTGTACGGTGGCCTGGTGCTGGCGCCGGCCGACTACCAGCAGGGCGACGCCTACCGGATCATCTTCATCCACGTACCCAGTGCCTGGATGGGGCTGTTCGTCTATGGCGTGATGGCGGTGGCCTCGTTCATTGCGCTGGTGTGGCGGATCAAGCTGGCCGAGGCAGTGGCGATGGAGTCGGCGCCGATCGGCGCTGCGTTCACCTTCATCACGCTGGTCACCGGCTCGCTGTGGGGCAAGCCGATGTGGGGCACCTGGTGGACTTGGGACGCGCGGCTGACCTCCGAGCTGGTGCTGCTGTTCCTGTACCTGGGCGTGATCGGGCTCTACCACGCCTTCGAGGATCGCCGCCAAGGGGCGCGCGCGGCGGCCTTCCTCGCCATCGTCGGCATCATCAACGTACCGATCGTGCATTTCTCGGTGAACTGGTGGAATACGCTGCACCAGGGCTCGACCGTGCGCATCCTGGGGCCGTCCAAGATCAGCGGCGACATGCTGTGGCCGCTGCTGACCATGATGGTGGCGACCAAGCTCTACTACGTCGCCAGCCTGTTCGGCCGCGTGCGCGCCGACCTGCTGGAACTGGAGGGCGGCAAGGACTGGGTGCGGCGTATCGCCACCGGGGAAGTTGTCCCAGGGGAGCAGGCATGAGCCAGTTCCTCGCCATGGGCGGCTATGCCGCGTACGTATGGCCGGCTTATGCGGTGTTCTTCGTCGTGCTGTTCGCCGATTTCATTGCCCCGCTGCTGCGCCGCCGCCGCAACCTGCGTGAACTTCGCGCCCGACTGGCGCGTCAAAGCGCGCGCCAGCAACGCACCGCCGCACCACCCGTGACCCCATGAATCCGACCCGCAAACGCCGCCTGATCATCGTTCTGCTCGTGCTCGCCGCCGCGGCCGTGGCCGTCGGGCTGACCGTGTTCGCCCTGCAGCAGAACATGAACTACCTGTTCACCCCGAGCCAGGTGCGTGCCGGCCAGGCCGGTGCCTACGGCACCTTCCGCCTGGGCGGCATGGTCAAGGCCGGTTCGATCGAGCGCTCGAAGGATTCGCTCAAGGTCGGCTTCACCGTGGTCGACGCCGACGGCGCGATGCCGGTCGAGTACACCGGGATCCTCCCCGACCTGTTCCGCGACAACCAGTCGGTGATCGCCACGGGGCACATGGCCGACGGCCATTTCGTGGCCACCGAGGTGCTGGCCAAGCACGATGAAACCTACATGCCGAAGGAACTGAAGGACGCCATGGAGAAGGCGCACCATGGCGGCAAGGCCGTGGCCGCCAGCGAGGAGGCGCGATGACCCCCGAACTGGGCCAGTTCGCCCTGATCCTCGCCATGCTGCTCGCCCTGGCGCAGGGCGTGCTGCCGCTGGTCGGCGCCTGGCGCGGCAACCGCGCGCTGATGGCGACCGCTCGCCCCGCCGCGGCCGGCCAGGCGGTGTTCGTGGCCATCGCGTTCGGACTGCTGGTGTGGGCGTTCCTGCGTTTCGACTTCTCGGTGCAGTACGTCGCCGACAACTCCAACCTCGCCCTGCCCTGGTACTACCGCATCGCGGCGGTGTGGGGCGCGCACGAGGGTTCGATGCTGCTGTGGGTGCTGATCCTCAACGTGTGGACGGTGGCGCTGGCCGGGTTCAGCCGCCGGCTGCCGGAGGAGTTCCTGGCCCGCGTGCTCGGCGTGCTGGGCATCGTGGCGGTCGGCTTCCTCGCCTTCATCGTGTTCACCTCCAACCCGTTCGCGCGACTGCTGCCGATGCCGCCGGACGGCGGCGACCTCAACCCGGTGCTGCAGGACCCGGGCATGACCTTCCACCCGCCCGTGCTCTACATGGGCTACGTGGGCTTCTCGGTGGCCTTCGCCTTCTCCATCGCCGCGCTGCTGGGCGGCGCGCTCGAGCAGGGCTGGGTGCGCTGGGCGCGGCCCTGGACCAACGCGGCCTGGGCCTTCCTCACCTGCGGCATCGTCGCCGGCAGCTGGTGGGCCTACGCGGAGCTCGGCTGGGGCGGCTGGTGGTTCTGGGATCCGGTGGAGAACGCCAGCTTCATGCCCTGGCTGGTCGGCGTGGCGCTGATCCACGCCCAGGCGGTGACGGAGAAGCGCGGCAGCCTGCGCGCCTGGACCATCCTGCTGTCGATCTTCGCCTTCTCGCTGTCGCTGCTCGGTACCTTCCTGGTGCGTTCGGGCGTGCTCACTTCGGTGCATGCATTCGCCTCCGACCCACGCCGCGGCCTCTACATCCTCGCCTTCCTGGCCATCGTCATCGGCGGCTCGCTGCTGCTGTACGCATTGCGCGCGCCCAAGGTCGCCGGCGGCAAGGCCTTCGGACTGCTCTCGCGCGAGACGGTGATCCTGATCGCCAACCTGATGTTCACCGTGGCCGCGGCGATGGTGCTGCTGGGCACGCTGTTCCCGCTGATCGGCGACGCGCTGCACCTGGGCAAGATCTCGGTCGGCCCGCCCTACTTCGGTTTCCTGTTCCCGCTGCTGATGCTGCCGGTGGTGCTGCTGCTGCCGTTCGGACCCTTCCTGCGCTGGGGCAAGAGCGAGCCGGCGCCGCTGAAGAGCGTCCTGCTGCGGGTCGTCATCGCCGCGGTGGCGTGCGCGATCGTGGCGGCGTTCTTCGTCGCGGGCCAGGCCAGGGCGATCGCCGGGGTGGCCGCCGCCGTGTGGTGCGCCGTGGGCACGCTGCTCTACGTCTACAAGCGCTGGCGCGAGATGCCGCGCGGGCGGCGCTACCCCGCCGAGATGGCCGGCATGCTGCTGGCGCATTTCGGCGTGGGCGTGTTCCTGGTCGGCGTGCTGCTGTCCGAGTCGCTGAGCGTCACCCGCGACGTGCGCATGGCACCGGGCGATACGCAGCCGGTGGGCGCCTACACCTTCCGCTTCGACGGCGTGCACGCTACGCGCGGCCCCAACTGGCACGCCGAGCAGGGCACGGTCACCGTGCTGCGCGACGGCCGCCAGCTCGGCGTGATGCACCCGCAGAAGCGCACCTATCCGCGTGGCCAGGTGCAGACCGAATCGGCGATCGACCCCGGCGTGACGCGCGACCTGTACGTTGCGCTGGGCGAGCCGATGGATCCGAACAACCTGGAAGGCGCCTGGGCACTGCGCCTCTACGCCAAGCCGTTCGTGCGGTGGATCTGGGCCGGCGGCCTGTTCATGATGCTGGGCGGCTTCGTCGCCGGCGCCGACAAGCGCTTCCGCGCCAAGCGCGCCGCTGTGGCTGCGGCTGCCGTCGAGCCCGCGCTGCCCGCCGCGGAGCCCCGCGCATGACCCGCTCGCTGCCGCTGGTCGGCTTCCTGCTGCTGGTCGCGCTGTTCGGCTTCGGCATCTGGTGGAATTCCCGGCACGACCCGCGCGAAGTCCCTTCGCCGCTGATCGGCAAGGCCGCGCCGGCCTTCGTGCTGCCGCACCTGGAAGATGCCGGCCAGACCCTCAGCAAGACCTCGATGCTGGGCAAGCCCTATCTGGTCAACGTGTTCGCCAGCTGGTGCATCGCCTGCGGCGACGAACACCCGGTATTGATGGCCTACGCCCACAAGCTGGGCGTGCCGCTGATCGGCTACGACTACAAGGACGAACCGGCCGACGCCAAGGCGTGGCTGGCGCAGCACGGCAATCCCTACGACCTCGTGATCGCCGACCGCGAGGGCCGCACGGCGATCGACTTCGGCGTGTACGGCGCGCCGGAGAGCTTCCTGATCGATGCGAAGGGCGTGATCCGCTACAAGCACATCGGCCCGTTCACGCCCGATGTCATCGAGCGCGAGCTGAGGCCGTTGATCGCCCGGCTCAAGCAGGAAGCGCCATGAAGCGCGCGATCCTGCGGATGGTGTTGGGTTTCCTGCTGGCGTTCGCCGGCCTCGCCGCGGCGCAGGCGATCGACCCGCTGCCGTTCAAGGACCACGCGCAGGAAGTGCGTTTCCAGAACCTGACCCGCCAGTTGCGCTGCCTGGTCTGCCAGAACGAGAACCTCGCCGACTCCAACGCCGACCTGGCCCGCGACCTGCGCCACGAAGTATTCGGGCTGATGCAGCAGGGCAGGAGCGACGACCAGATCAAGCAGTACCTGGTCGACCGCTATTCGGACTTCGTGCTGTACGACCCGCCGGTCAAGCCGTCGACCTGGCTGCTGTGGTTCGGGCCGGGCCTGTTCCTGCTGCTGGGCGCCGCGGTGGTGCTGGTGACCATCCGCAAGCGCGGCCGTGCCACGCGCATCGACAGCCGGCTGGTCGACAACGCCACGATCGAACAAGGGGACGACTGGTGAAGCTCGCGTTCTACCTGATCGCCGCCGTGATGATCGCGGCGGCGCTCGCCCTGCTGCTCTGGCCGCTGGTCCGGCATGGCCGGCGCCAGGGCCGTTCGGCTGGCATCTTCGCATTGGCGCTCGTCGTGGCCTTCGCGCTGCCGCTGGCCGCGGGCGGGTTGTACCTGCTGGTCGGCACGCCGGTGGCCCTCGATGGGGTGCCTGCCGCACAGCCCGCGATGGACATCGACCAGGCCGTGGCCGAGCTGCGCGGCCACCTCAAGCAGCAGCCGGGCGACCTGCAGGGCTGGATGCTGCTGGCGCAGACCGAAGCGGCGATGCACCGGAATGCGCAGGCGCGCGATGCCTACGAACAGGCGCTGCGCATCGACCCGCACAACGGCAGCGCCATGGTCGGCTGGGCCGAAGCCGATTCGATGGCGCGCGCCGACCACCGCATCGAAGGCAAGGCGCTCGAACTACTGCAGCAGGCCGTGCAGGCCGATCCGGCCAGCCAGCGCGGCCTGTGGCTGCTCGGCATCAGCCAGTTCCAGCACGACGACTACGCCACCGCGGCGGCCACCTGGCATCGCCTGCTGCCGCTGCTGGACCCCGGCTCGACCGTCGCCAATGCGGTAACCGAACAGATCGCGGTGGCCGAGGCGCGCGCGGGCGGCAAGCCGGCGCCGGATGCCAAGGCCAGTTCCGCCGGCCCGAAGCTGGCCGTGCAGGTCGAGCTTGCGCCCACCTTGCGCGACAAGCTCAAGCCGGGCGCCGCGTTGTTCGTCTATGCGCGCGCCGAGTCCGGCCCGCCGATGCCGCTCGCGGTCGCCCGGCTGGATGCGGCCAAGCTGCCCGCCCGCGTGACCCTCACCGACGCCATGGCGATGGCTCCGCAGCTGAAGCTTTCCTCCACCGACAAGGTCTTCGTGGGCGCGCGCGTCAGCGCCAGCGGCCAGGCCATCGCCCAACCGGGCGACCTGGAAGGTGATGCAGGCGTGGTGTCGGTGGACCGCACCGACCCGATACGCATCGTCATCGACAAGGTCCACCCATGATCACGGAGGCCCCCGACGCCCGCCGCTACCACGCCCTGCCCTCGCCGTTCGCGATGAAGCGCGGCGGCGAACTGCACGGGGCGCAGGTGGCCTACGAGACCTGGGGCCGGCTGAGCGCGGCGCGCGACAACGCGCTGCTGATCCTTACCGGCCTTTCGCCCAGCGCGCATGCGGCCTCCTGCGCCGAGGATCCCAGGCCCGGCTGGTGGGAAGAAATGATCGGCCCCGGCAAGGCGATCGACACCGACCGCTGGTTCGTGATCTGCGTGAACTCGCTGGGCAGCGACAAGGGCTCGACCTGCCCCGCCTCGATCGACCCGGCCACCGGCCGGCCCTACCGCCTCGGCTTCCCGGAGCTTTCGCTGGAGGACGTCGCCAACGCCGCGTTCGAGGTGGTGCACAACGGCCTGTCCATCGAGCGCCTGGCCTGCCTGATCGGCTGCTCCATGGGCGGCATGGGCGCGCTGGCCTACATGCTGCTGCACCCGGGCAGCGTGCGCGCGCACATCAGCGTGGACACC
>NZ_JABFWW010000110.1 GCF_013362045.1 Frateuria sp.
CGGCGGGCGGTCTGCGGTCCGATGTCCAGAATCATCTCGCCATCGGTGACGGCGTCGACGGGTTTGACCGTCGCCGGCGCGTTGGCGGAAAACTCCGGCGCCACCACTACGTCCACCGGCAGCGGCACGTCGCCGCCGCGGCGCTTGGCGTCGGCGATCACCTTCTTCGCCGCCTCGATGAGGTCGGGCTCGTACAGCGAATTGCCGACGTTGTAGCCAGCTGCGGCGATGAACGTATTGGCGATGCCGCCGCCGACGATCAACTGGTCCACCTTGGCCGTAAGGTTGTCCAGCAGGGTGAGCTTGGTCGACACCTTGGAGCCGGCCACGATCGCCAGCAAGGGATGCGCCGGGTGCTCCAGCGCCTTGCCCAGCGCATCGAGCTCGGCCCACAGCAACGGGCCGGCGGCGACCTGCGGGGCGAAGCGGATCACGCCGTGGGTGGAGGCCTGCGCACGGTGCGCGGTGCCGAAGGCATCCATGACGAACACGTCGCACAGCGCGGCGTACTTCCTCGACAGCGCCTCGTCGTCCTTGCCCTCGCCGACATTCATGCGGCAGTTCTCCAGCACCACCACCTCGCCCTCGGCCACCTCGACGCCGCCGAGATAGTCGGCGACCAGCCGCACCGGCGTGCCGAGCTTGTCGCCCAGCCACTTCGCCACCGGCGCGAGCGAGGATTCGGCGTCGAACTGGCCCTCCTTCGGGCGGCCCAGGTGCGAGAGCACCATCACCTTCGCGCCGGCGTCGCGCGCGGCCCGGATGGTCGGCAGTGCCGCATCCAGGCGCTGGGTCGAGGTGATGCGGCCATGCTCGATCGGCACGTTCAGGTCTTCGCGGATCAGTACGCGCTTGCCGCGCAACTCAAGATCGCTCATGCGGGTGATGGACACGGCGCTACTCCTGAAAAATCGGTATTGGAAATCAACCAGATGCGCCAACCGCCCCGGCGCGAACCGCCTATTGTCGGGCGCGGGTGCAGGCGATGCAACGCCGCGCGGTTTATGCTGCGGCCTCCATCCTGGCGGCGAGGGATCCCATGGCATCGGAACTGGCGTTGTATGGCTACTGGCGCTCCAGCGCCGTCTATCGCGTGCGCATCGCGCTCAATCTCAAGGGACTGGCCTATGAGACGCACCCCGTGCACCTTCTGAGCGATGGCGGCGAACAGCACGGCGCGGCCTACCGCGCGCTCAACCCGCAACAGCTGCTTCCTTGCCTTACCGACGGCGACCGGGTGCTGACCCAGTCGATGGCGATCATGGAATACCTGGAAGAGATGCATCCGGAGCCGCCGCTGCTGCCGGTCGATGCACGCAGCCGCGCCCGCGTGCGTGCGCTGGCGCTGGCGATGGCCTGCGACATCCATCCGCTGGGCAACCTGCGCGTGCTGCAGTACCTCGAAGGCAGCTTCGGGGCCGATGACGAGGCCAAGCTGGCGTGGTCACGGCACTGGATCGGCGAGGGCTTCGATGCCATCGAGGCGATGCTTGCCGGAAGCGCGGCCACCGGCCGCTACTGCCACGGCGACACGCCCGGAATGGCCGACGCCTGCCTGGTGCCGCAGGCCTACAACGCGCTGCGCTGGAAGCTGCCGCTGGAGCGCTGGCCGACCATCGCGCGCATCCATGCCGCCTGCAACGCGCTGGAAGCCTTCCGGCAGGCCTTGCCCGAGCGCCAGCCCGACGCGCCGTAAACCACTTTGCTTTCTCGCCGGCAGGAACGTGTGCCGGCCGAGCGCCCGCCTCCTTCTTCCCGGAGGGAGAGGGGCCAAAAAACAAAAAGGGGCGCATTGCTGCGCCCCCTGCTTCGAACCCAAATTGCCAGGCTCAGAAGCCCAATCCGTACGGATCGTTGCCCGCCAGCTCGGTCGACTCCGCCCCGCCGCCTTCGGACAGCCGGATCTTCAGTGCCAGGCCGTCGCGCGAGTCGGCCTTGGCCAGCGCCTCTTCCAGCTCGATGCGGCCGCTCTTGTAGAGCTTGTACAGCGACTGGTCGAAGGTCTGCATGCCTTCCTGCAGGCTGCGGTCCATCGCTTCCTTGACCTCGTGGATCTGTCCGCGGCGGATCATGTCGCGGATCAGCGGCGTGTTGAGCAGCACCTCCACCGCCGGGATGCGGCGGCCGTCCTTGCCGATCACCAGGCGCTGGCTGATCACCGCGCGCAGGTTGAGCGCCAGGTTCATCAGCACGTTCTTGTGCGCCGATTCGGGGAAGAAGTTGAGGATGCGCTCCAGCGTCTGGTCGGCGTTGTTCGAGTGCAGCGTGGCCAGGCACAGGTGGCCGGTCTCGGAGAAGGCGATCGCCGCCTCCATCGTGTCGGTGTCGCGGATCTCGCCGATCATGATCACGTCCGGCGCCTCGCGCATCGCGTTCTTCAGCGCCTCGTGGTAGCTGTGCGTGTCCAGCCCGACCTCGCGCTGGTTGATGATCGACTTCTTGTGCCGGTGCAGGTACTCGATCGGGTCCTCGATGGTGAGGATGTGGCCGGGCGAATTGGAGTTGCGGTGGTCGAGCATGGCCGCCAGCGTGGTCGACTTGCCCGAACCGGTGGCGCCCACCACCAGGATCAATCCGCGCGGCTCCATGATCAGGTCGCGGAAGATCGGCGGCAGCTGCAGTTGCTCGATGTTGGGGATCTCGCTCTTGATCGCGCGGATCACCATGCCCACTTCGCCGCGCTGCTTGAACACGTTGATGCGGAAGCGGCCGGCTTCCTTCACCGCCAGCGCCATGTTGAGCTCCAGGTCGCGCTCGAACTGCGGCACCTGGCCCTCGTCCATCAGCGAGTAGGCGATCTTCTTGACCATGCCGCCGGGCAGGCCGGTGTTGCCCAGCGGGTAGAGCTTGCCCTCGACCTTGATGTTCACCGGGGCGCCGGTGGTCAGGAACATGTCCGACGCGCCCTTGTCTACCATCAGCTTGAGGAAGTAACCGATATCCACGAAGGACCTCTAAAGTGATCGCGCCTTGTTTTGGGCGCGTTGCAAACCATGATTATGCCCGCCCACAATACGCGGCGACACTGCGCGAGGAATGAGTGATGGTGCACATCTTTTCCCGGCCGCCCGGGCGCTACCAGCGTATCGGCAGGGCGCCGGGCGGCTTGATCCTGGGGCTGGCGCTGCTGGCGCTGGCCGGTTGCGCCAGCGTGCCGCCGCCGGACGCCTCCATGAACCAGGCCCAGGCGCTGCTGCAGTCAGCCCGCGATGCCGGCGCGGCCGACTACGACCCGGTCGACCTGGGTTT
>NZ_JABFWW010000207.1 GCF_013362045.1 Frateuria sp.
GTGGGTCTTGTCGTAGCGGGTATGGGCGAAGGTGCCTTTGCACACCGGCACGGAGTTGTCGTACTTGGTGTTGTTGTTCCCGTCCAGGTTGACGTTGGTGAGGTTGCACACGTCATTGGTGGCGTTCTGGTTCTCCACGCGTCCGGACAGGTCGAACAGCCACTTGCCGACGCGCCAGACGTCGGACAGGTAGAACGCCCGGTTGTTGGCATTGCCGTGCTGAGCGATGTTGTAGCCGCCGTAGTCGAGGAACCCCTGGTTGTCGGTCAGCTGATTGACGCCGTTGGCATCCACGTAGCTGACCGTGATCGGCCGCGCGTTGGGCGTGTTGGTCATGAGCATCTGGTTGCCCAGCGCCCACTGGTCGTCCATGGTGTAGTGCGCCAGGTACAGGCCGGCGGTGAGCGTGTTGCCCTCGAAGATCTCCTTGCTCAGGCGGAAATCGTTGTTGAAGTTCTTCAGGTGCTTGTGGATGAACCACCAGCCCTGGTGGATCACGCTCTGGTTGGGGTCCACCGCCCCGCCGCCGACGTAGGTGGCGGTGGCCGAGCCGGGCGTCAGGTTGAACGCGCCGATCTGGCTCTGGTTGGTGTAGAGCATGTCGTTGAGGCTGCCCGGGTTGGTACCGGAGAACAGCGCATTGGTGTTGACGTCGCCGCCGTCGATCAGGAACTTGTCCGAAATGTTCCAGCCATTCCCCAAGTCGTAGTCGAAGTTGCCGCCGAAGAAGCCGACCTTGGCGCCGCGGCCGTTGGCGAGGTTGGCGTCGCGGCCCCCGCCCGGATAGCCGCGCAGGAACACGTGCTGGATCGCCTTGCTGTTGTAGGTGTCGGTCAGCGGGTCGAAGCCCGGATAGGCGCTGAAGTGGTCGGTGCCGGTCTGGATCAGCGGAATCGGCGTGATGAACTGGTTGCGGTCGTTGAGGTAGCGCGCATACAGCGTCATCGTGCCGTTGTCGCTGTCATGGGTCAGCGTGCCGGTGAGCTGGCCGCCCTTGTCCGCCGCGAACTGCGGGTCGCGCACGCCCTGCGAATCGCGATAGAAGCCGCCGATGCTGCCGTAGGTGTCCTTGGCGAGAGGAAAGCCGAAGAAGCCGTCGACGCGCTTGAGGTCCTCGCTGCCGTAGGTGACACCAATGCTGCCGGACGGCACCTCGGTGCCCTGCTTGAGGATGAAGTTCGCGGTGGCGCCGATCTGGCCGTCGCCGAACACCACCGACGGGCCGCCCTGCACGATTTCGGTGCGGTCGACCGTGTCGTCGAGACGGAAGATGGACGTCGTCTCGAAGAACGACAGCGTGGGCATGCCGTACAGCGGCGAGCCCATCATCTGGGTGCTGAAGTACGGCGCGTCGCCGCCGCCGGGGAAGCCGGCGATCTCGATGTTGGCGCCGGTCTGGCCGCCGGTGGACTCGGGCCACAGGCCCGGCGAGATCTTCAAAAGGTCCGCCGTGCTCTTCGGGTTGGCCATCTTGATCTGCTCGGCCGTGGCCGTGGTCACCGTGTAGCTGGTGTCGATCTTCTTCAGGCCGCCGGTGGCGGTGTTGCCCGTGACCACCACCTGCTCGAGGCTCTTGGCGTTGGCGGCGCTGGGCTGCTGCGCCTTGGGCCGCTTGGAGGCGGCGGGCGGCGCGGTAGTCTGCGCCTGGTCGTTGTTCTGCGCCAGCGCGAGGCCGGGCATCAGGCAGGCGGCTATCGCCGCGGATAAGGCCAGTCGCACGTGCTTGTTCATCAGCTTCACTCCCCGATCAGGTCCGATGTACGACGGCGTGAGCTGCCGACGGCAGCCCCGCCGCTTCGCCGTTGTTGTGCCCCTTGTTTCCCCAAGCTCCTGCGGCATTCCGCCTCAGGCCCGCAATACTTGCCTTGGCGTGACAGCGCTGTCAATTTGCCGTGCAACATGGCCCGGAACGGGCGCCCGCCGGCCCGATCAGGACGCCGCGGCGGTGGACTCGCGCAATTCCAGCGAGAACGGCGCCTGCACCATCGCGCCCGGGCCGCGGCCGCGCAGGCTGTCGAGCAGCTGCAGGGCGGCGATGCGCCCCATCTCCCGGCTGGGCTGGTGGATGGTGGTCAGCGCGGGCCAGATCTGGCGGGCGATCGGCGTGTCGTCGAAGCCGCAGACCGAGACATCGCGCGGCACCGACAGGCCATGCTCGCCGGCCGCCCAGATCACTCCCGCGGCCATGTCGTCGTTGGCGGCGAACACCGCGGTCGGCCCCCGCCCCCGGGGCAGCGAGAACAGCCGCCGCGCAGCCGCCACGCCGGCGCCGAAGGAGAAATCGCCCGCCACCTCCAGCTCGGGATCGCGCGCCAGCCCGGCCTCGGCGAGCGCCTGCCGGTAGCCGGCCAGCCGCCACTGGCTGGCGCCGTGGCCCGGGTGGCCGATCACGTGGGCGATGCGCCGGTGCCCCAGCGCCAGCAGCGTCGCCATCATGCGCCGCGCCGCCTCCGGCTCGTCGATGAACGCGCCGATGGTGCCCTTGCGCTCGATCGGCGAAATGCTGGCGTAGAGCACGCGCCGCTCGTGCAGGCGCTGGAGCAGGCCGGGATGGTCGGTGATCGGCGGGGTCAGCACGAGCCCGTCGGGGCGATGGTGCGAGATCAGCCGGTCGATGCGCTCGACGAAGCCACCCTCGCCCACGTGCAGCGGCCGCACCATCATGCTGTAGTGATGGAGATCGCAGGCCTCGAGCACGCCAGCCTGGATCTCGGTCAGGTAGTTCGACGAGGGGTTGTCGTACAGCATGGCGATCAGGAACGACCGGTTGCTGGCCAGGCTGCGCGCCGACTGGTGCGGGCGGTAGTCCATCGCGGCCATCGCCGCGCGCACCTTCTCGCGCGTGGGTGCACGCACGTTCGCTTCGTCATTGAGCACGCGCGAGACGGTCTTGGGCGACACCCCCGCGGCGCGTGCCACATCTTCCAGGCGTACCCGCATGGCGCGTCCTGCATCGAACTGCTGAGGCGACTATGCGTGCTACGCCAGCCAGGCACAAGCGGCAGAGATGGGACGCCCATCGCACCCGGCGCACCGGTGCCGCGGCGGCATGGCTCCGCGCCAGCGAGCTGGCCTTAGGCCGTGGCGGCATCCAGCGACAAGCCGCTGCGGAACTCCCGCACCTGCCCGCTCAGCGGATCGATGAACGCCAGCCCGCAGGCCAGCAGTTGCAGCGGCCGGGTGAAGTCGTCTGCGCGTCGGGGTCGCAGGTCGGGATAGAAACTGTCGTTGCAGATCGGTGCACCGAGCGCTGCCATGTGCACGCGCAGCTGGTGCTTGCGCCCGGTGTACGGTTCGAGCGCATAGCGCCACAGGTGCGCGCCCTGTTCGAGCACGGTCACGCGCGTCTCGCTGTTCGGCTCGCCAGGCACCTCGCGCATGCGGAAGAACGGGTCGCCCGCCGCCAGCCGCGAGCGGTGCACGCATGGAAGCGCGTGCTGCGGCAGCGGTGCGGCCAGCGCCTCGTAGCGCTTGCGGATACGCCGCTCGCGGAACAGCGACAGATACGCGTCGCGCGTGTCCTTCCGCGCCGAAAAAAGCACCAGCCCGGCGGTTTCGCGGTCCAGCCGGTGCAGCGGTGCCAGCTCCGGGTTGCCGAGCTGCGTCGCCAGCCGCGCCAGCAGGGTCTGCCGCACGTGGCGTCCGGCCGGCACCACCGGCAGGAAGTGGGGTTTGTCGACCACCACCAGATGCTCGCCCACATATAGCACCGCCACTTCGCCGGGAACCACCGGCTCGCTCGCCACCTCACGGAAGTAGCGCAGCTTCATCCCTGCGCGATAAGGCGCGTGTTCGTCGATCGGGGCGCCCTGGGCATCCAGCACGCGGCCGCGGCGCACGCGGTCCAGCCATTGCGCGCGGGTGACGTGCGGAAAACATGCGCACAGGCTGTCGAGGGCGCAGGCCCAATTCCCTTCGGGAAGGTGCACGGTGCTGGGAAGGGAAGAGGAAATCATGCGGCCGGCCTACGTCGACGGGCGCAAGCTTAGCCGCTGCCGGGAAGCGCGCCCCGGCGCGTACAATGGCCGGTCACCTTGCCCAGGCTCCTCCATGGCCCTCAACGCCACCATCCACAAGGCCGAGCTGTCGATCAGCGACATGGACCGGCACTACTACGCTACGCACGCGCTGACCCTTGCGCGCCATCCGTCCGAAACCGAAGAGCGCCTGATGGTGCGCCTGCTGGCCTTCGCGCTCCACGCCGACGAGCGGCTGGAGTTCGGCAAGGGCCTGGGCGACGACGACGAGCCGGCACTCTGGCGGCGGGCGTACACCGACGAGGTGGAACAGTGGATCGAGCTGGGGCAGCCGGACGAGGCGCGCATCCGCAAGGCGTGTGGTCGCGCGCGGCAGGTCGTCGTGCTCAGTTATGGCGGGCGCGCCGCCGACGCGTGGTGGGAGAAGGTCGGCAGCACGCTTGCGCGCAACACGAACCTGACCGTGCTCGACATCGATGAACCGACCGTGCGCCAGCTGGCTGCGCTGTGCGAGCGCGGCATGCGGTTGCAGTGCCTGGTGCAGGACGGCGAGCTGCAGCTGATCAGCGGCGAGACCACGGTCGCGGTGCGCCCGCGCGCACGCATGGGCGAATACGCCGCCGCGTGAGGCCGCCCACGCGGCCAGCCGCGGCAGCGGCTGGCGAGGGGCCGCACCCGCACGGCCCGGCGGGTTGAACCAAGCAGGCGGGGTCCCGGAGTGGACCGCTCAACCGGCCCCGTACTCGTCGTGCCGGCGCCACCAGCGGTAGGGCTCGTCCTGCGGCCAGCCGGCAGGCGAATCCTCCCAGGTCTCCTGACGGCCGTAGGGCGTGAGGTCGAGCAGGTTGAAGTCCAGGCGCAGGCGGTCGACGCCGCGTGCGGCGGTGAAATAGCTGCGGTAGACCGCCCCGCCATCGCGCAGGAACACGCTGAGGCCGAAGCCGCCGCCGAGGCCGCAGGCTTCGTTGAATACCGTGCCCAGTGCGGCGTACCAGGGCACCTGCCAGCCCATCCGTTCGCGGTAGGCCGCCAGCCGCCCGTAAGGCGCCGGCGTGACCAGCGCCAGGCTGGTGCCGCGCGCATGCAGGTGCTCCAGGCGGCCGATGTTGTCGGCGAAACCGGAACAGCCCACGCAGAAGGCCTCCCCCGGCGGCATGAAGTGATAGACCACCAGCTGGCGGCGGCCTTCGAACAGGTCGGCCAGGCCGACCTCGCCGGCCGCGCCCTCGAAACGGTAATCGCCGTCGAAGCGCACCATCGGCAGCCGCCGCCGCTCGGCCGCCAGCGCGTCCAGAGCGCGGGTGGCGTCTTTCTCGCGGCCGCGCAGCCTGTCGAGTGCCGCCTGCCAGTCCTGCGGGGGTACCACTGGGGGCATGCCGTTCATTGCCGTCTTTCCTCTGCGGGTCGGTTGCCGTCACGACGGGCGACAGCACGGGTTTTCGACGCGCCGCCACGGTGCGAACCCGTTCAGACGCGGCACGGGCAAGTTGTAACCCAAGCCCGTATAATTGCGGGGTTTACCCCTCCGTAACTTCACGTGGCGGCTTTCCAAGCGCCGCCCGGGCCTGTGCCATGTCCATCGAAAAACTGCGCAACATCGCCATCGTCGCCCACGTCGACCACGGCAAGACCACGCTCGTCGATCAGCTTCTCAAGCAGTCCGGCACGCTCAACGAGCGCACCGTGCTGGCCGAGCGCGTGATGGACTCCAACGACCAGGAAAAGGAGCGCGGCATCACCATCCTGGCCAAGAACACCGCCATCACCTGGCAGGGCAACCGCATCAACATCGTCGACACCCCCGGCCACGCCGATTTCGGCGGCGAGGTCGAGCGCGTGCTGTCGATGGTCGACACGGTGCTGATCCTGGTCGATGCGATGGACGGCCCGATGCCGCAGACGCGCTTCGTCACCCAGAAGGCGTTCGCGATGGGCTTCAAGCCGATCGTGGTGATCAACAAGATCGACCGCCCCGGCTCGCGGCCCGAGTGGGTCGTGGAGCAGGTGTGGGACCTGTTCGACCGCCTGGGCGCCACGCCCGAGCAGATGGACTTCCCGATCGTCTACGCCTCGGCGCTCAACGGCTACGCCTCGCTGGACGAGAACGCCCGCGAAGGCGACATGACCCCGCTCTACCAGGCGATCATGGAGCATGCGCCGAAGCCGGAGGTCGATCCGGAAGGCCCGTTCCAGATGCGCATCAGCCAGCTCGACTACAACAACTTCGTCGGCGTGATCGGCATCGGCCGCATCCAGCGCGGCACGCTGAAGAAGAACATGCCCGTCGCGGTGATCGACCGCCACGGCAAGAAGCGCCAGGGCAAGGTGCTGCAGGTGCTCGGCTTCATGGGCCTGGAGCGCATCGAGCAGGAAAGCGCCGAGGCCGGCGACATCGTCGCCATCTCGGGCATCGCCGACCTCACCATTTCCGACACCGTCTGCTCGCTGGACAAGCCCGAGGCGCTGCCCGCGCTGACGGTCGACGAGCCGACCATCTCGATGACCTTCCAGGTGAACAACTCGCCGTTCGCCGGCAACAAGGACCTCTCCGGCGGCAAGTTCCTCACCAGCCGCCAGCTCAAGGACCGCCTCGAGCGCGAGCAGGTGCACAACGTGGCGCTGCGCGTCGAGCAGGGTTCGGACGCGGACAAGTTCCTGGTTTCCGGCCGCGGCGAACTGCACCTGTCGGTGCTGATCGAGAACATGCGTCGCGAGGGCTATGAGCTCGCCGTGTCGCGCCCGGAAGTGATCGTCAAGGAGATCGACGGCCAGAAGATGGAGCCGTTCGAGCAACTGGTGGTCGACGTGGAGGAGATCCACCAGGGCCCGGTGATGGAGCGCCTTGGCATCCGCAAGGGCCAGCTCAAGAACATGGAGCCGGACGGCAAGGGTCGCGTGCGCCTGGAATACATGATCCCGGCGCGCGGCCTGATCGGTTTCCAGAACCAGTTCAAGACCCTGACCCAGGGTTCGGGCCTGCTGTTCCACGTGTTCGACCATTACGGCCCGAAGGAAGAAGGCCAGATCGCCAAGCGCCCCAACGGCGTGATGATCGCCAACGCCGGCGGCACGACCCCCGCCTACTCGCTGGGGCCGCTGCAGGAGCGCGGCAAGCTGTTCGCCGCCGAGGGCGACAACGTTTACGAAGGCCAGCTGGTCGGTATCCATGCCAAGGACAACGACCTGACGGTCAATGCGATCAAGCCCAAGCCGCTGACCAATATGCGCGCCTCGGGCAAGGACGATGCGATCCAGCTCACCCCGGCGATCAAGTTCTCGCTGGAACAGGCGCTGGACTTCATCGACGACGACGAGCTGGTCGAGGTGACGCCCAAGGAAATCCGCCTGCGCAAGAAGCATCTGACCGAGAACGACCGCAAGAGGGCCTCGCGCGCGGCCTGACCCATGCCGCCCTGCGCCCCGGAAAGCCGCCGCAAGGCGGCTTTTTCTTGCGCGTGCACGTAGCGACCACGGCAGTGGGAGCAAGGTCGGCGCGTCCGGCGCGGGGTGCCGGCGCGTATGGGGAGTGGTCATGGAGATTTCGAGCAGCCGCCCGGTGTCCTTTACCCAGGTCGGCAACGAACTGGATGCACTGAAGAACGAGGTCGAAGCGATGATGCTGGTGATGCGCGCGCTGGTCGAGTCGCATCCGGCACCGGCCGAGCTGGTCAGGCGCTGGCGCACGCTGAGCCGGGAGCCGATCGAGCAGACCCGGCCCAAAGGCTGCCACCCGGGCGTGCTGACACGGCAGGAGAAGCTGTACCAGACGCTGCAGCGCTGGTCGCATGCGGTGCACAGCGCGGAGGTGCCGTAGGCTCGCTCGTATCTGTCCTTTCGCAGGATTGCTCACTCGCCCCGGCCTTCCCCCGTAGGACGGGAAGCACACGGCTATCGCATCCGGGCGCTGGCGTCGGTCCTCTGCCGGGGATCCCCTCGGCCATCCCGTGCATCGCCTGGGCGAGGCGCCCGCGCCGTTTACTACCCTGCCGGCACATGATTTCCCGAAACGCACCGCAGGCAGCCGCGCCCATACCCCTCAGATGCAGCCATTGACCTTGGATGCACGCCGGCACGGGATGATGAGCCCGCCGTGCAAGCGGAAAAGAGCGCCCCGCTTCCACGTATGACGCCAGGCTTTGCCCGCGCGTGAGAGCCCTGGCCCAGGAGACGCGATGCCGGCCGAACCCGTCAATTGCGACCCGCCCGCCGGCCAGGCACGCACACCGACACGCTGGCGCCGTCGCCTGCTGTGGGCGGGCATGGGCGCATTCGCCGCGCTGCTGGCCGGCCTGCTGCTGCTCAACCTGCTGCCGCAGGAAAGGCAGCTGAAGCAACCGCTGGGGCCGTTGAGCCCGGTGGACAGCCCGCAGTTCCGCCGGGAAATCGGCAACCTGCTGGGGCCTGCCGTCGTCGACGGCAACGCGGTGGCGGACTTCCAGAACGGCGCCGAGATCTTCCCGGCCATGCTCGCGGCGATCCGCTCGGCCCGATACAGCGTCGACATGGAGACCTACATCTACTGGTCCGGCGAGACCTCCCGCCAGTTCGTCGCCGCGCTGACCGGGCGCGCCCGCGCCGGCGTGCGCGTGCACGTGATCGCCGATTGGGTCGGCGCCTCGCGCATGCACGCCGACGTGGTCAAGGCACTGCGCGCCGGCGGCGTGCACTTCGAATACTTCCATGCGCTGCGCTGGTACGACGTCGACCGCATCAACAACCGCACCCACCGCAAGCTGCTGATCGTCGACGGCCGCGTGGCCTTCACCGGCGGCGTGGGCATCGCCGACGCCTGGCGCGGCCACGGCGACCAGCCAGACATCTGGCGCGACATGCAGATCCGCATCACCGGCCCGGCCGCCGCGCAGATGCAGGCCGTGTTCGAGGACAACTGGATCACCACCACCGGCCAGGCCCTGCTCGGCCCGGCCTACTACCCGCAGGTGCCGCCGGCGGGCGACGTCGCGGTACAGACGGTGGCCAGCTCGCCCGAAGGCGGCAGCGAGAACCTGCAGCTCATGTACCTGATGGCGATCGACGGCGCGCGCCGCACGATCGACCTGGAGGCGGCCTACTTCGTGCCCGACGACCTCACCGTGGCCGCGCTCGAACGCGCCCTGCAGCGCGGCGTGCGCATCCGCCTGGTGGTGCCGGGGCGCTACATCGACAGCGAAGTCATCAACGACGCCTCGCAGAACCGCTGGGGGCAGATGCTGCGCGCCGGCGCGAAGATCTACCGCTTCCAGCCGGCGATGTTCCACAGCAAGCTGATGATCGTGGACGGCTACCTCACCCTCGCCGGGTCGGCGAACTTCGACAACCGCTCCTTCTCGCTCAACGACGAGTCCAACGTCAACGTGTTCGACCGCGGCTTTGCCGGGCACATGGAAGAGGTCGTCGAGCGCGACATCGCGCAATCGAAGGAACTCACCCTGGAACAATGGCGCCACCGCCCGTGGACGCGCCGCGTGCTGGACTGGCTCTCCGCCCTCGGCCAGACGCAGTACTAGGAAAGCCCATGCCCGCCCGCAAGCCGCTCAAGGTCGCCACCTTCAACATCAACGGCGTGCGCACGCGCCTGGCCTCGCTGCTGGCGTGGCTGCAGCGCGACGCGCCGGACGTCGTCTGCCTGCAGGAACTGAAGGCGCCGGACGAGGCCTTTCCCGCCGACGCCATCCGCGAGGCCGGCTACGGCGCGATCTGGCACGGCCAGCGCTCGTGGAACGGCGTGGCCATCCTGGCCCGCGGCATGGACCCGCTGGAAAGCCGCCGCGGCCTGCCCGGCGGCGGCGGGGACACGCAGAGCCGCTACCTGGAAGCGGCCGCGCACGGCCTCGTCGTCGGCTGCCTGTACCTTCCCAACGGCAACCCGCAGCCGGGCCCCAAGTTCGACTACAAGCTGGCCTGGTTCGACCACTTCATCGACTACGCGCAAGGCCTCGCGGCCAGCGAACATCCGGTGGTACTGGCCGGCGACTACAACGTCGTGCCCACCGACGAGGACATCTACAACCCGCGCTCGTGGCGGCGCGACGCGTTGCTGCAGCCGGAAAGCCGCGAGCGCTATGCCGGCCTGCTGGCGCAGGGCTGGACCGACGCGCTGCGCCAGCGCTTCGGGCAAGAGCGCGTCTATACGTTCTGGGATTACTTCCGCCAGCACTGGGAGCGCAACTCCGGCCTGCGCATCGATCACCTGCTGCTCAACCCCGCGCTGGCGCCGCGGCTGAAGGATGCCGGCGTGGACCGTTGGGTGCGCGCGCTGCCGCACCCGAGCGACCATGCGCCGACGTGGGTGACGCTGCGGCGATAGCGGCGCTTGCTCCAGGAACCAGGAAAGGCGAACGGCCTTCCCACTCTCCCCAGCTCCTCCAACCTTGCTGGGGAGAAAGACCTGTCCTCATCAGGCTTGCGTTTCTGGCGCGTGGTGCTCGCCATCGGTAAGCCCGCGGCGATGAGCCCTGCTTCAGGTGGGCTCCCTCTGCCCCGGGCGCACCCGGGGGAGAGGGCTGGGGAGAGGGGAAGGCCGTTGAGCCATCCTCGGCAAGCCTGGGTTTCTGGCAAAGTGACAGCCGCCATCCGCTCAACGGGGAATCCATGCGCCTCCTGCCCTGCCTCGCCGGCTTCGCGCTGGCCGCCGCCAGCCTGGCCGGCCACGCGGCCGACACGCTCGCCGCCAGCTCCTACGCCCGCGACCCCAACCAGCCGGTCGACCAGGCCTACACCGCGCAGATCGGCAAGTTCACCACCGATCCGGCATTCAACTCGCCGCTCACCGACTACCTGCCCGCCTCGCCCACCGTGCCCACGCCGCTCAAGGTGCTCGGCCACATCGCCGGCGCGGCGGACTGGCTGCCCTACTCGGCCGACGTCTACCACTACTTCCGCGCGCTGGAAGCGGCCAGCCCGCGCGTGAAGGTGTTCTCCATCGGCAGGACCGAAGAGGGCCGCGAGATGATCGCGGTGGCGGTCGCCGACGAGAGCCTGCTGGCCAACCTCAAGGCCAACGACGCGCGCCTGGCGCAGCTGGCCGACCCGCGCACGATCGGCATGGACGACGGCAAGGCCGATGCGCTGATCGGGCAGGCCACGCCGGTCTACTACCTCACCGGCACCATCCACTCCACCGAAACCGGCGCGCCCACCGCGCTGATGGAGCTGGCCTACCGCCTGGCGGTGGACGAGGCGCCGTACATCAGGAACATCCGCTCGCACGTGATCACCCTGATCACGCCCATCGTCGAGGTGGACGGCCGCGACCGCATGGTCGACCTCTACAACTGGCACAAGGCGCACCCGGACCAGGATTTCCCGCGCCTGCTCTACTGGGGCCACTACGTCGCGCACGACAACAACCGCGACGCCATGGGCATGACCCTCGCACTCACCCGCAACGTGGCCGATACCTACATCGGCTGGCATGCGCAGGTGCTGCACGACCTGCACGAGTCGGTGCCGTTCCTGTACGACAACACCGTGGGCGACGGCCCCTACAACGCCTGGATCGACCCCATCCTCACCGGCGAGTGGCAACAGCTGGGCTGGGACAACGTGCAGAAGATGACCCGGCTGGGCATGCCCGGCGTGTTCACCCACGGCGACTTCGATACATGGAGTCCCGGGTACCTCATGTTCATCGCGGCCATGCACAACGGCATCAGCCGCCTGTACGAGACCTTCGGCAACGACGGTGCCGACACGCGCAAGCGCGTGCTCGACCCGTCCGACTACCGGCGCACCTGGTACCGCCCCAACCCGCCGTTGCCGGAAGTGACCTGGTCGCAGCGCGACAACAACAACTACGAGCAGACCGGCGTGCTCATCGCGCTGGACTACTTCGCGCACAACGGCCAGACCTTCCTGAAGAACTTCTATCTCAAGGCCAAGCGCTCGATCCAGAAGCCCGACGAAGCCGGCCCCGCCGCCTACGTGCTCAGCGCCGACGAGAAGCGCAGCGGCACGCAGGCCCGGCTGCTGCGCGTGATGGAGCGCCAGCACGTGGAGATCAGCCGCGCCGGCGCTCCCTTCAGCGTGACCCTGCCCGCCTCCGATGACCAGAAGAAGCCGCAAACGCGCCGCTTCCCCGCGGGCAGCTACGTGATCCGCATGGACCAGCCCTACTCGCGCGTCGCCGACGCCCTGCTGGACCGCCAGTACTGGTCCCCCAAGGATCCGCAGCAGCACCCCTACGACGAC
This sequence comes from Frateuria sp., assembly GCF_013362045.1. Taxonomy (GTDB): domain Bacteria; phylum Pseudomonadota; class Gammaproteobacteria; order Xanthomonadales; family Rhodanobacteraceae; genus Frateuria_A. The sequence goes on from NZ_JABFWW010000207.1 coordinate 12,168, forward strand.
ACCGGCTGGTCGATGGGCGACCTGTTCGACGTCGAGGTGGTGCGCGTCACCGACCCCGACGTGCTGAAGGTTCCGATGACGAAGCTCGACCGGCCGGTGGAGGTGCCTTCGGGCCTGGCGGGTGTCGACGTGCCCGCCGCACGGCTGCCGCGCGTCGCCCTGATGCACACCTGGCTGGATACCCAGACCGAAGGCTGGTGGCGCATGGCGCTGGATGAGCTGGGCGTGCGCTACGACTACATCAGCACGCAGGACGTCTCGCGCATGGGCGACCTGCGCAGCAGGTACGACGCCATCCTGTTCGCGCCGATCGGCGGCGCCAGCCTGCGCCAGATCGTCGACGGCCTGCCGATGTGGGGCAAGCCGCAGCCCTGGCAGACCACCGCGCTCACGCCCAACCTCGGCCGCATCGACAGCACCCCGGACATCCGCCCGGGCCTGGGCGGAGCGGGCCTGGCCAGCCTCAAGCGCTTCGTGCACGAGGGCGGCCTGCTGATCACCGCCGAGGACACCGCGCGCTTCGCCATCGAGGCAGGGCTCGCGCCCGGCGTGTTCGTCACGCCCACGGCCAAGCTCAAGGTGGTCGGCAGCGTGCTGCAGGCCGACTTCGTGGACCACGACAGCCCCATGGCCCAGGGTTACGGCGACCACCTGGCGCTGTACAGCGCGGAGGGGCAATCCTTCACCGTCTCCAACCTGCTCACCGGCGACCACCACCTGCCCAACGCCAAGGACACGGAACGACCCACCGGCCGCGGCGGTCCGCACGATGCGGACGTGCCCGAAGGCCGCCCGTTCGCCGCCCCGCCCGCGCTGCCCGACGTCAAGCCCTGGCAGGCCATGCCGCTCAACGTCGACCAGGCCTGGAACAACCCCTGGGTGATCCCGCAGCAACTGCGCCCGCGGGTGATCCTGCGCTTCGCCGATGCCAAGCGCCTGCTGGTCTCCGGGTTGCTCGACGGCGGCGGCGAGATGGCCGAGCGCGCCGCGGTGGTCGACGCGCGCTACGGCAAGGGCCACGTGCTGCTGTTTGCCGGCAACCCGATCTGGCGCGGCGAAACCATGGGCAGCTACCCGCTGGTGCTCAACGCGCTCACCCATTTCGACCGGCTGGATGGAAAGCGCTGAGCAGGCCGCTCGTGCACTCCCGTTCCCTTCAGGCACCTTCCTCCGGGAAGGTGCCGAACGCGCACGACGCCGCTGGCGAGCACGAGCGCTGAACACCCCCGCCGCCGCTCACGCCCTTTTCATCAGCCATTGCCGTTCCGCCGCCAAGACTCGGGCGCACCACTCCCACGAGGAACGGCCATGAGAAAGCTCGCTTCAATCACCCTCGCGCTCGCGCTGGGCGCGTCCGGCGCGGTGCTGGCGCAGCAGGCGATGACCGAGGCCCAGGTGCGCGAGACCTTGATCCACCAGGGCTACACCAAGATCGACGACGTGAAGTTCGACGACGGCCTGTGGCACGCGAAGGCACGCAGTGCCGACGGCAGCCACGTGAAACTGCGCATCGATCCGAAGAGCGGCGAGGTGTATCCGGACAAGGAGGTTTCCCGCCTGAGCGAGGACGACGTACGCGCCGCGCTCGCCACGCAGGGCTACACCCACGTGCACGATGTCGACTTCGACGACGGCGTGTGGAAGGCCAAGGCGCGCGACAAGAACGACCATCGCGTCAAGGTGACGGTCGACCCGACCAGTGGGCGGGTCATCGACAACGGCGGTTGAGGTTCAACGTGCGCGTGCGCCCGCGGCGGGGCCGAGCGACTCGTCCGCGGGCGCCGCACGGAACTGCTGCCGCCAGCGCAGCGCGCCCAGCACCAGCAGCACGAGCAGCGCCACCAGCAACAGGATCAGCCCGATTCGGCGCCTGCCCTTCATGAGGAGACCCTAGCGCAGCGCCCGTAGTGGCTGCGTGCGCGTTGCCACGCCGCCGGTCCGGCATGGGCGAAGCCGGCCCCGGCCATGCGCGCTCAGGTGCGCGCGGCCAGCGGCCAGCGCCCCAGCACACGATACTCGGTACGTCCCAGCAGGCTGTGGATGAGCAGGAACTCGTGCACCGGCCAGGCGAGTGTCTCGACGGGCTGCGGCGCCACCGTGCGGGCGTCGTAGAGCAGCGTCACATGCGGCACGAACGCGCGCTCGCGCCGCACCAACCCTGCAGCCGCTAGCCGGGTGCCGAGCGTCGCGTGCAGTCCGGCCATGCCGCCGCCGGCATGGTTCCCCAGCAGCACGAACGGATTCTTGCCGGCGCGGCCGGCGAAGCTGCCGACGCGATCGAAGCTGCCCTCGAACGGCACGAGCGCCACCCCTGCCGCCGCCGCACACGCGCTTTCCACCAGCCGTTGCGGCACGCCGGCGAAATCGCCCAGGTGATGCAGCGTCACGTGCAGGTGGCTGGTCGGCCGCGGCTTGCCGCGCAGGGCAAGGCGCTCGCGCAATTCCTGCGCAAGCGCGGCGATGCGCTGTGCCAGCGGCACCGGCGGCATCACGGCGAAGAACAGGCGATCGGTGGGCTGCGGCGCGGCAAGGCCGGCCAGGGAAGGCTGGTGGGTATCGGATGACATCGGCAACTCGCTGCGAGGGCCCGGCCATTGTAGGAGCGGTGCCTTGGACCTGACCGCCCGCGCGGAGCATCGCCGGCAAGCCCGACCTGCATGGACCACTGGCCGGCGCCTTTCCCACGGAACAGGGAAGCTGGCTTTTTTTCATGGCCGGGCCGTGCGCATGGCCATAATGCGGCGTTCCCCAGCGAGGCGCCTGCCATGCCAAAGATCGATCCGTCTTCCGCTCCCGAGCGTCGCGGCTCGGGCTATCCCGCACCGTATGCGCAAGCGGTGCAGCAGCGCGTCCGGTGGGCACTGGGCGATGCCGGCGGCCTGAGCGATTTCGGCGTCAACCTCTCCCACCTGCCGCCGGGCTGCTGGTCCAGCCAGCGCCACTGGCACACGCACGAGGAGGAGTTCGTCTACGTGCTGTCCGGTGAGCTGGTGCTGGTCACCGACGAAGGCGAACAGCCGCTGTGTGCCGGCGAGTGCGCCGCGTTTCCCAAGAACGTCGCCAACGGCCATCACCTGGTCAACCGCGGCAGCGAGACGGCGGTGCTGCTGGAGATCGGCACGCGCTCGGACGAGGACGCCTGCCGCTATCCGGACATCGACCTGTACGTGGACCGGCGCGGCTGGGCCCATGCCGACGGCACGCCGTACTAGCCACGTCCCCACGCGCCGCGCTTCCCACCAGCCGCACGGCAACCGGTTGCGGCCGTGCGCCGCGGCGCCACGGACAAAGCGCGGCGTGCATCTCCAGGCCTAGGATCAACCGTGGGCCACCGCCAGGCGCATGCGGGACCGGCGTCCACCGCCGGCATCGGAAGCGCGGCGCGCCAGCGTAGAAAGCCTACGTGCGCGCGAAAACGCCGGCGAGGACCCGCGCAACCGCGCGTCACTTGTCGCGCACCGCCTCGACCTGGATACGCAGCGCCACCTGCATGTCGAAGCCATAGCTCTTGCCGGCGTCCAGCCCGAATGCGCTGCGGTCGAAGCTGCCCAGCGCGTCGGCGCCGCACCAGTCGCGCTTGTAGATGGGGTGCGGCATGCACTTGAAGTGGTCGATGCGCAGCGTCATCGGACGGGTGACGCCATGCAGGCTCAGCGTGCCCTCCACCCGCGTCGGCGCGCCGTCGACGAAACCGGCAAGCTGGCCCCGGTAGACCGCGCGCGGGTATTGGGCGACGTTGAAGAAGTCCTTGCCGCGCGCCCAGGCGTTGAGCGGCTCTTGCCCGAAGTCGATGCTGTCCAGCGCGACGCTGACCTCCACGCTGCCGCTGCCGGCGGCCCTGTCCAGTTCGACCCAGCCCTCGCTGTGGTCAAGCTTGCCGCGCCAGGTGGACATGCCCATGTGGTCGGCCTCGAAGCTCGGGTAGGTGTGGGCCGGGTCGAGCGTGTAGCGCACCGGCGCGGCGCCGGCGGCGAAGGGCAGCAGCAGGGCGAGAGGCAACAGGCGGCGGACGGTGCGCGAGGCGATGTGCATGGCAGGTTCCTGGTGGCGGGCGCCGGCGGCGCCTTCATCCAGGCGTCGTATGGAAGCAATGAAAATCGACAATCCTTGCGCGGACTGGATGTCTGGCTGGCGCACCTGGCGTCAATCGCGGCGACCGCGGCCAGCGCGCGACAAAACCTTCCGCGTCAGCTTTTTACGGGCAGAGCATGCTGCCATGATGCACTGGCGGTCGACCCTTGGAGTTCTCCATGGTTCAGAGCACGCGCCACTCATCCTCCTGGCCGATGGGCCCGGGCGAGATGGCCGAGTGCATCCGCCGGCACGACTGGTCGACGACCGCGCTCGGACCGATCGCCGGCTGGCCGCCGCACCTGCGCACGGCGATCGACATCTGCCTGGCCTCGCCGATACCCACCGCCATCCTGTGGGGCGAACAGCGCCTGCAGCTCTACAACGACGCCTACCACACGCTGGCGCAGTACCGGCATCCGGCCATCCTCGGACGCCCGCTGCTGGAGAGCTGGCCGGAAGCCGCCGAACTGGCGGGCGCGATGCTGGACCGCGTACAGGCCAGCGGCGAGCCCTCCCAGGCGGAAGACTGGCCGGTACGGATGACCGGTCCGGCAGGCTTGCCGGTCGAACGCTTCTTCGCCGTCACCTTTTCGGCCATCCACGACCGCTACGGACGGGTGGCGGGGGTATGGCACACGGCAATCGAGACCACCGCGCGGCAGCACGCCGAACGGCGGCTGCGCAAGCTGATGGGCGATGCCGGGCTGGGCTCGGACTTCCGTGCGCTGTTCCAGGCGGCACCGGCACCGTTGCTGCTGCTGGCGCCACCGGACTTCCTCGTGCTGGCGGCCAACGACGCTTCCCTGCGCGCCCGGGCCGGCAGCCGCGGGAGCCTGCCGGGTCGTCCGGTCTTCGACCTGTTGGCGGACTCGCCGGATCGCTTCGTGCTGGAGGGCCAGCTGCGCGCATCGCTCGACCGGGTGCTCGCCCGGCGGGTTCCGGACACGCTGCCGGCGGCAGTGCGTGACGGCCTGGCCGGCGGCCACGACCAGCGCTGGTGGAGTGTCATCAACTCGCCCGTGCTCGACACCCACGGCGAGGTCGCGCTCGTCATCCACCGCACCGAGGACGTAACCGAGCTGGTGAAGCTGCGCAGCGCCAGCGAAGCGCAGGCGCAACTGGAACGCGAGCACCAGGCCTTGATGACGCGCTTGCGCGAAGCCGGCGCTGCCACCGCCTCGGACGAGCCGGCAGGACTGCCGAGCGTGCGGCCATCGTCTTGGCCCGCCACGCTCCTGGATGCCGTCTCCGACCACGTCTACGCCTTCGATGACACGCACCGCCTTGCCTACGTCAACCGGGCAACGCGCCCGTTGTTCGGCCTGGCCACGGAGGAGCCGCTGGGCAAGACCCCCGATGAACTGGACTGTCCGCCGGAGCTCACGCGCCGGCTCGACCGGCACCTGACCCATATCTTCGCCACCGGCGCCTCGATCGAGGACGAGATCCGCTTCACCAGCCCCGGCGGCGGGTACGCCTATTTTCAGTTCGTGTGGGGACCGGTGCGCGAAGACGGACGCATCACCCACGTGATTGGCGTCGCGCGCGACACCAGCGAGCGACGCCGCATGGAGGAACGGCTGCGCCTGGGCGAGGCGCGCCAGTCGTTCCTGCTGCAGCTGGACGACCGTGTGCGCGGCCTCAATGACGCCGCGCCGATCGTCGCCACGGTCGGCGAGATGGTCGGCCGCCACCTGGCCGTGGGCCGTTGCGGCTATGGCGAGGTGACCCAGTGCGGCCACTATTTCCAGGTCGAGCGCGACTGGACCGATGGCGCCATGCCCAGCCTGGCGGGCCAGACGCGGCTGGCCGACTTCGGCAGCGCGGTACTGGCCCAATACCGCGCCGGCCAGACCGTAGTGATCGACGACACGCTGGAGGATGCGCGCACGCGCGGCGCCGAACAGGCCTACGCCGAAGCCGGCCGCACCCGCGCCGGCATCGGCGTACCGTTGTTCAAGGGCGGGCGCTTCGTTGCCGCCTTCTATGTGCACCAGACCCGGCCGCGGCATTGGCGCGAAGAGGAGGTGGCGCTGGTCGGCGAGGTCGCCGAGCGCATCTGGGCGGCCGTCGCGCGGGCGCGTGCCGAGCGCGCGCTGCGCGAGAGCGAGCGACGCTACCGCGCGCTGTTCGACGCCATCGACGAGGGGTTCTGCCTGATCGAGAAGGTCGACACCGCGCCGGGGGAGCCTTCGGACTACCGGTACCTGGCCACCAACCCGGCCTTCGTGACCCACACCGGCATCGGCGAGGTGATCGGGCGGACCATGCGCGAGATGTTCCCCGACCTGGCGCATTTCTGGTACGACACCTTCGACAGCGTCATCGGCACCGGCGAGGCCTTCCGCTTCGAACATGGCCTGCTCGACCAGGGCCGCGTGTTCGACGTCTACGCCGGCAGGCTGGACGACGGCACGCGCCGCCGCGTCGCGGTGATCTTCAACGACATCACCGAGCGCAAGCGCCACGAGGAGCACCAGCGGCTGCTGCTCAACGAACTCAACCACCGGGTCAAGAACACCCTGGCCGCGGTGCAGTCGATGGCGGCGCAGAGCTTCCGCCCGGGCACCGATCTCGAAGACGCGCGCCGCCAGTTCGAGGGCCGCCTGATGGCGCTGTCGCGGGCGCACGACATCCTCACCCGCGAGAGCTGGGGCGGCGCGGCGCTGGCGGATATCGTGCGGGAGTCGATCGCACCCTACCGCGACCACCGGCGCGACCGGCTGCACGCGCATGGCCCGGCCGTGTGGCTGCCGCCGCGCCATGCGCTGGCCTTCGCCATGGTGCTGCACGAGCTGTGCACCAATGCGGTCAAGTATGGCGCGCTGTCCGGCGCGGACGGCGAGATCGGGATCGAGTGGAGCGTGCGCGCCGGCTCGCTGCGGCTGCACTGGGTCGAATCCGGAGGGCCGCGAGTGGCGCAGCCGACGCGGCGCGGGTTCGGTTCGCGGCTGATCGAACGCGGGCTGCGGCACGAGATCGGCGGATGCGTGGAACTGGCGTTCGCGCCGGGCGGCGTGACCTGCACCATCGAGGCCCCGCTGGGCGACGCCGGCCGCAGGGAACGGGGACCGCAGATCGGGAGCAACGCGGCGTGAGGCGGCGAGTTTCGGCCCGCGCTTGCCCTGCGGCGGCGCCTGCTGTGCGCGCCATTCCCGTTCGGTTATCGTGCGAGGGCGGCCCGCAGATGCAAGGGGGGCATCGTGGTTGATTCAGGACCGATCACATTCGGCTATTTCACGGCCGCGCTGATGGCCACCGCAGGCATCGCGCTCGCTTCCGGCGCGCAGTTCGCCGTCATCGGCCTGTGGCGCCGCCGCGAGGCGATGTACCTGTCCTACGCGATGCTCTGCCTGTGCATCGCCGCCCTCGCCTTCGCCAACGCGCTGCTGCATACCGCCACCCGGCTGGACGAGGCCACTGCCGCGCTGCGCACCATGATCAGCGCAGCGGCGATCTCCTTCCTGCCCTTCGTCATCTTCATCCGCGCCTATACCGGCGGCCAGGCGCAGCGCCGGCTGCAGCTGGTGGTCGGCGCGGTGGCGGGCTTTTTCACGTGGCTCAACCTGGATCTCCCCGGCACCATGTTCTTCACGCGGGTGACGGCCGGAAACGGTGTCGTGCTGCCATGGGGCGAGCGGCTGTACAACCTGGCCGGCACCCCCTCGCCGTGGGGCCTGGCCTTCCATGCGCTGACCTACATCGCCTTCCTGTGGGCGCTGTGGTGCGCCGTAGCGCAGGCACGCGCGGGCGAGCGGCTGCGCGGCACGCTGCTGGCGGTCTGCCTGCTGGCGCAGTTCACCGCCTTGCTGTGGGGCGACGTGGTGGTCGACGCACTCGGCCACCGCTATCCCTACCTGGATGCCTTCTCGTTCCTGCCGTTCGTGCTGTTGATGGGCCTGTCGCTGGCGGCGCAGTTGCACCAGCGCACGGTGCAGCTGGAGCAGACCACCCTGCGGCTGGAGGCCGAGGCGCACACCCGCCACGAGGCGGAGTTCAGCCTGCGCCATGTCGCCTACCACGACAGCCTCACCGGCCTGCCCAACCGCCTGCGCGCGCTGGACCACCTCGCCGAATTGCACGGCGAGGCGATGGCCAAGGGCCAGCACGGCGCCGTGCTGCTGATCGACCTGGACAACTTCAAGACGATCAACGACGCGCTCGGCCATCCGATCGGCGACCGCATGCTGGAGGCCATCGCCGACCGCCTGGTCGCCGCCGCGCCGGCCGATTCGATGCTCGCGCGGCTGGGCGGCGACGAGTTCGTGCTGGTGCTCGGCCCCCTGAACGGTGCCGCCGGGACCGCCCAGGCGCAGGCGCAGCAGGCGGCCGAACGCATGGTCGCGCGGCTGGCCGAACCGGTGGCGGTGGACAGCCGCATCCTGGCGGTGGGCGCCAGCGTGGGCGTGGCGGTGTTCCCCTCGGGCGAGGACGGCGTGGCCGACCTGCTGCGCCGCGCCGACATCGCGCTGTACCGGGCCAAGGCCGCCGGGCGCAACACCGTGCGGCTGTTCCTGGAGCCGATGCAGCAGGAGGCCGACACCCGCCTGGCGCTGGAGCGCGGCCTGCGCACCGCGCTGGAACAGCAGCGCATGCCCGCGCAGTTCGCCCTGCACTTCCAGCCGCAGGTCAATCGCCGCGGCGATCTGCTCGGCGCCGAGGCGTTGCTGCGCTGGCGCCACCCGCAGCTGGGCGAACTGTCGCCCGCGGTGTTCATTCCGCTGGCCGAGGAAACCGGCCTGATCCATGCATTGGGCGGCTGGGTGATCGGCGAGGCCTGCGCGCACATCCGCGCCTGGGACCGCGACGGCGTCGCCTTCGGCGGGCGCCTGGCGGTGAACGTGAGCGCGCGGCAGCTCAGCCACCCGCGCTTCGCGGCCCAGCTGGAGGCGCAGGTGCGCGCCGCAGGCGTCGAGCCTTCGCGGCTGACTTTGGAGCTGACCGAGAGCGCACTGCTGAACGATTTCGACAATGCGCTGGAAACCCTCCACCAGCTGGCCAGCGTGGGCTTCCACCTGGCGCTTGACGATTTCGGCACCGGCTACTCGTCGCTGAGCTACCTGCAGCGGTTGCCGCTGGACGTGCTCAAGGTCGATCGGGCCTTCGTGAGCGAGCTGCATCCCAATGCAGCCAATCCGCTGGCCAGCTTCATCATCGACGTGGCGCACCGGCTGGGCATCGCCGCGGTGGCCGAGGGCGTGGAAACCGTGCCGCAGCGGCTCGCGCTCGAACGCCTCGGCTGCGACGGCCTGCAGGGCTACCTGATCTGCCGCCCGCTGGACGAAGCCGGCTTCCGCCAATGGCTGGCCGAACACCACGAGGCACGCGCGCTGCCGCAGGCGCAGCGCAACGCACCCGACGCCACGGACGACGCGACGCGCGCGCCGGGGACCTCTTCGCGCGACAGGAACTAGGCCGGCTCCGGATCCGAGCCCGTCGAGCCCGGCCGCTCGGCGAGCTTGCTCGCGTACATTGCGCGGTCGGCGGCGGCGTACAGGCGCGTCTCGTCCGCGCCGTCGTCCGGATACAGCGCCAGCCCGATGCTGGCGCCGATGGACAGCCGGTGGCCCTGGAACTCGGTGCTGGCCTCCAGGGTGCGGGCCAGCCGGTCGGCACGCGCCTGCGCGACCGTGCGATCGGCCACGCCCGGCAGGATCGCGGCGAACTCGTCGCCGCCCAGCCGGGCCAGCGTATCGCCCGTTCGCACGCCCTGCTGCAGGCGCTGCGCCACGAAATGCAGCAGCGCGTCCCCCGCGGCATGGCCGAGCGTGTCGTTGATGCGCTTGAAGTCGTCCAGGTCGATGACCAGCATGGCGAACCGGCTGCCGCCCTCGCGCGCGCGCTTGAGCGCGTGATCGAGCCGGCGCGCGAACACGCGCCGGTTGGGCAGGCCGGTGAGTGCGTCGTGCTGGGAGGCATGCTCGGCGTGCCCGATCTGTTCTTCCAGCACGGTGAAGATCATGCCCGTGGCCACCAGGAACTTGGGCAGGTTCCATGCCTCGTTCTCGATGCCCCAGCCGCGCAGCCACGGATCGAGCGCCGCCGCCACCGGAAATACCGCCGCCCAGGCGACGAAACTCACCGTGGTGAACAGCACGCCCACGGATGGCGCAGCGGCGCCGCGGTAGAAGCAGAACGCCACCGCCAGGTAGTGCCAGAACAGCATCCAGTTGAGCGCATCGTCGATCGCGCCCCGCCAGGCGAACAAGGCCTGCAGGGCATAGACGCCCACCAGCGCCGGCAGGCACCAGGCGGGCCTGCGCCGGTCGCGGCGGAACATCCAGGTGGCCGAGCCCAGCCCCAGCGCGGTGCAAGCCAGGTAGGGCGGCCGCGCCTCGACTGCATAGGAGGCCAGCACGAAGAACGCCACGTCGGGCACCGCGGCCAGCAGCGTGAGGCCAAGGTCCTGCCACCACCCCAGCCGCGCATCCGAGCTGGCCCAGATGAAGGCGACGCTGGTCAGCAGCAGCATCGAGAGCGACACCGCCAGCGCGGCATCCGCCGCACCGCCCTGGCCAAGGTTGCGCTCGGCCATCTGCGCGACGATGTGCACCAGGATCATGGCCCAGCCGACCAGCCAGTAGCGCAGCCGCGTCTGTCTGGTGCGCTTGAGCAGCGAGGCAAAAACCAGCACCAGGCCGCCGATGGACAGGAAATCGGGGATCACGGACAGGTTCAAGCGCGTCTCTCCGCACCGGCAGCCGGTGCGTCTGACAAAAAGGCTGCTGACTGCTTATCGACCAGGTGGCACGAAGCTTGAATCTGCCAACGATTTTGCACAATTCGGCACGCCTGCGTATTCAAGAGCACGCTTCCCGGGTCGATAAATTGACCATGAGGCGCCTGCTGCCGTTGTTTCTTTTTCTGTTGCTGCCAGCCCAGGCGCTGGCCGGCGAGCGCCTGGATGACGTGCTGCGGGACCAGCGCGCGCACGGGTTTCCCTCGGTGGCTGCGGCCATCGATCGCCTGCGCCGGGTGGACGACGTGCCCGGGCCCGGTGCGCCGCTGGAACGGCGCTGGCGTTACCAGAGCAGCTTGCTCAAACTCGCCCTTGGCAGCCGCCAGACCGGCCAGGTGAAGGCCAGCATGGCCGCACTCGAGCGTATGGCCAACCGCGAAGCCTGCACCGGTTGCCGCTTCGACCTGCTGCTCGCGCAGGTCAACCAGGCCGTCTTCACCACGACCCCGGCCGCCGGCCAGGTCGTTCTGGACCAGGCCGCCGCCCTGCAGCCGCAGCTGCACGACCAAGGCCGCGCGCGCGAGGCCCTGCTGGCGACCCAGTCACGGATCGACGAGCTGGACAACAAGTTCAACCAGGCGATCGAACTGTCCCTGCAGGCCTATGCCCTGGCCGCGGGGCGCAACGACGAGGCGGAGCAGATCCGGCTGCTCGCCAGGATGGTCGGCATGAACGCCGACATGGGCGACCCGCGCCGCGGCGCCGAACTGGGCGAAGAAGCCTACGCCCGTGCCGACGCGGCGGGCTACCGCGCGTTGATGGGCACGATCAGCCTGGACCTGGGCCACGCGTACTCGCTGCTCGACGATCGTCCGCGCCAGCGCGCCGCGCTGGAGCGGGCCCTGGCCTTTTCCGAGAACGATCCGGACCAGCTCGAGATCAAGATCCTCTCGCTCAACAATCTCTCCGACTACTACCTCAGCCAGCCCGGCCAGAACCAGCGCGTGCTCGATTATGCCCGCCGCGCCGACGAACTGGCCCGCACCTCCGGCGAGGAAATCGAACGCGCCGCACCGCTGGCGAACATCGGCATCGCACTGGGCCGGCAGGGCGACCTCGCCGGAGGCATGGACACGCTGCACCAGGCCATCGACATCTCCGAGCGGCACGGCAACGTGACCAACGTCATCGGCATCACCTTCGAACTGGTCAAGGTACTGGAGAAGGCCGGCCGCTACCGCGAGGCGCTCGCCCAGCTGCACAAGGCCGATGCGCTGCAGGCCAATCTCACCTCGCAACAGCGCGAGAAGACCGTGCTCGACCTGCAGGAGAAATATGCCGCCGAGCGCAAGAGCCAGCAGATCGCGCAGCTGTCCGCGCAGAACCGGGTCAAGCAGGCCGAACTGGCCGCGCAAGCCTGGCGCAACCGCCTGTGGATCGCGCTGGCCACGATGCTCGCGCTCGGTTCGGTCGTGCTCCTGCAGTCTATCCGGCGTGCGCGCCAGGCCAACCGCCGGCTGGACGAACAGTCCAGGATCGACTCGCTCACCGGCGCCTTCAACCGCCGGCACACCCAGCGGCTGCTCGAACGCATGCAGCATGCACCGCGGCGTCGTGCGTACGACGCCGACCCCGCCGCCGGCACGGGCTTGCTGATCCTGGATCTGGACTTCTTCAAATGCATCAACGACACCCGCGGCCACGCCGCCGGCGATGCCGTGCTGGTGGCGGTAGTGCAGCGCTTGCGCGGCCTGTTGCGCCAGGGCGATGCGATCGCGCGCTGGGGCGGCGAGGAATTCGTGCTGGTGCTGCCCCATACGCCCGCCAGTGCGCTGCCGACGATCGCACGCAACGTGTTGCATGCGATCGGCCATGCCCCGGTCACGTTCCATGGCCAGTCCGTGCCGGTCACCGCCTCCCTGGGCGCGATCAGTTACCCAGCCATGCCAGGGCAGGACTGGGAGGCGGCGCTGGGCCTGGCGGATCTGGCGCTGTACCAGGCCAAGGCGGGCGGGCGCAACCGTGCGTTCTGCGTGATGCACATGGCTGCCGACGCCACATCCGAGCGATTGGCCCGCGATCTTGCCCAGGCGCGCGACGCCGGCGACGTGGAACTGGCGGTCGTGCTCGGCCCCGCCCACGAAGCGCCGGCAATGCCGCACGGCGTGGCGCCGGTCGCGGAATCGGCCTGAGCCACGTGGTGAGCCCATCGCGTCATGCAGCCGGACGTGACGCGCTCGCGTTCCCGCCATCGCCGAGCACCGCCTGCACCTTGGCCAGCAGCTCCTCCTCGCGGTAGGGCTTGCTTACGATGTGCTCGTCGCCCACCTCCTTGAACGCAGCGAAATCCGCATAGCCGGTGAGAAACAGCACCGGCAGCGAGGGCCGCTTGGCATGGACTTCGCGCGCCACCTCCGATCCGTTCATGCCGGGCATGGCGTAGTCCATCAGCATCAGGTCGACATCGGTGCCTTCGCGGTCGAGCACGTCCAGCGCCGAGCCGCCGCTGCCGGCCTCGAGCACCTCGTAGCCGTGCTCGGCAAGGATCGCCGCGGTCACTTCGCGCACGTCGGCGTCGTCGTCGATCAGCAGGATGCGCCGCCGCCCCTGTCCGTGCCCGCCGCGTACCGGGGCCGGTACCGTGCCGCCGGCGTGCTCCACCGCACTGGCCGCACGCGGCAGATAGACCCTCACCGAGGTGCCCTCGCCCAGCCGCGTGTCGATCCGCACGCCGCCGCGGGACTGTTTGGCGAAGCCATACACCTGCGCCAGCCCCAGCCCCGAGCCCTTGCCCACCTCCTTGGTGGTGAAAAATGGTTCGAACGCGCGCGCCCGCACCTCGGGCGCCATGCCGCTGCCGTGATCGGTGACCGCGACCATCACGTAGTCGCCTGGGCATGGCTCCTCCGGCCGCGCCGCCGGCTCGCGCAACGACACGTTGGCGGTCTCCACGATCAGGTCGCCGCCTACCGGCGAGGCGTCGCGCGCATTGATCGCAAGGTTCAGTATCACCAGTTCGATCTGGGTGGGGTCGACCAGCGCAGGCCACAGTCCCGGCTGCAGATCCATGGACAGCTGCACCGAGCCTCCCATGGAACTCTGCAGCAGGTCGCGCATGCCGGCGACGATGCCGTTCAGGTCCACCGCCTTCGCTTCCAGCCGCTGCCGCCGGGAGAAGGCGAGCAACTGGGCGGTGAGCCGGGCGCCTCGGATGGCCGCATCCTTCATGTAACCCAGCCGCTGGCACAGCTGCGGATCGACGCCGGGGCCGCCGAGCGCGCGTTCGAGCAGGCCAATGTTGCCGCTGATCACGGTGAGCAGGTTGTTGAAGTCGTGCGCCACGCCGGCGGTGAGCTGGCCGACCGCCTCCAGCCGCTGCATCTGGCGCAGCGTGGCCTCGACCCGTTCGCGCTCCTCGATCTGCGCCAGCAACTGGCGGTTGGTCGCGGCCAGCTCGGCGGTACGCTCGGCCACGCCACGTTCGAGCGCCTCCTTGGCCTGGTGCTCGAGCGTGCGGTCGCGCAGCACCTTGAGGTAGCCGAGCAGGCGGCCGCCTCCGTTGCGCAGCGGCATCATCAGGCCACTGGCGAAGAAGTAGGTGCCGTCCTTGCGCACGTGTTGCCGGTCGTCGGCCGCGCGGCCGGTCTCGGCGGCCCGCTTCATTTCGAGTTCGGGGATTCCTTGCGCGCGCTCTTCCGGCCTGAAGAAGATGTCGGCCGGCTTGCCCAGCACTTCGTCCTCGCGCCAGCCCATCAGCCGCTCGGCGCCGGGGTTCCAGAGCGTGATGCGGCCCTCCAGGTCGATGGTGAGGATGCCGTAGCCGGTGGTGCTTTCCAGGATCAGCTTGAGCCGGTTGCTGGTGGCGCGCAGCGCGGCCTCGGCGCGGGCGCGTTCGACCGCGGACCAGGTGCGCTCGGCGACCTCGCGCGCGATCGCCTCGTCCTCGTCGGTCCAGTGCCGCGGCGTGCACTGCTGCACCGAAAGGAGGGCCGCCAGCCGCCCGCCCTTGACCAGCGGCACGGTCAGGCTTGCACGCAGGCCGCCCAGGGCCTGGTGGGCCTCGACCGCCTGCGTGTCCACGCGCGGATCCTCGAACGGGTCGCTGATGCGCAGCGCCGCTCCGGTCAGCGCCTCGGCGACCAGCTGCGGCCCGAACTCGCTAAGCCGGTGACGGCCGACGCCGCTGGGCATGTCGCCGCCGACCCAGTCACGCTCGACGGTGAAGTACTCGCCCGTCTCGTCCAGTTCGGCGTAACCCACGCGGTCGGCCCGCAGGTGGCGACCCAGGCGGCGTGCGGCGGCAGCCATCACGGCACGCGGATCGTCCAGATCGCGCAAGGCATCGCCCAGCCGCGAGCGGAAGCGCTGGCGGCGCTCGGCCTGCACGCGCTGGGTGGTCTCTATCGCCTGGTTGATCAGGCCCACCACCTGGCCGCTCTCGTCGCGTACCGGGCCGATCCAGTAGTCGAAGTACGTCCGCTCCGGGTAGCCGTGCCGCTCGAGCATGAAGCGCGCGTCGCGGAAACAGCTCGGCTTGCCGAGCAACGCCCGCTGGATCACCGGCTCGGTGAGCTTGCGCGCCTCCGGCCAGACCTCGCGGAAGGGCCGGCCCAGCGCCTCGGGCTTGCTGCCCAGCAACGGGCGATAGGCGTCGTTGTACAGGCAGGTGAGTTCGGGCCCCCAACCCAGCGCAATCGGCAGCTCGCTCTCCAGCATCATTGCCACCAGCGCGCGCAGCGAACCGGGCCAGCCTGCCATGGGACCCAAGGGGGTGCGAGTCCAGTCGAAGGCGCGTACGCGCCCCGCCATCTCCCCGCTGCCGGCGAGGAAGGGGTTCCCTGCTGACGCTGGCGTGATGGCTTCTGGCAAGACCGCTCCTTTGCATCCCTGCATGCTGGGCTTGGTGCAAGTGGATTGGCCCGAGCTTGCGACGACTTGCCTGCCCGCCGTCCGGCTGCGTCCTTTCCCCCAACCGAGCAGGGCAGCCCGGGCTTGCCACGTCATGAAACCGTGACGTGCATCACATTGTGTGGCGCGCACTGTCGCCGGACCGGCAAGGGGCCGTGAGGGCCGTCTTGCCGCGTGCGCCGCGCAACCGGCGGGGCGTTTCACGCCGGCGCGACCTGGCGTGCCGCTCCATCGACATGCGGCATGTCCAACACTCCACTCGATTGCCTCATCGTGGGCGCCGGGCCGGCGGGCCTGACGGCAGCCACCTATCTCGCGCGCTTTCGCCGCCATGTGCTGGTGGCCGATGCGGGCGCCAGCCGGGCACGCTGGATACCGGCCAGCCACAACTGCCCCGGCTTTCCCTTCGGCGTGGCGGGCAACGAGTTGCTGGCGCGCTTCCGGCTGCAGGCGCAGACCTATGGCGTGCCGACCGTGTGCACGCGCATCACCCGGCTCGACCGCAGTGCCGGCGGCTTCACCGCCAGCGACGGCGAACGCCACTGGCACGCGCGCACGCTGATCCTGGCCACCGGCGTGATCGACCGCCTACCGGCCCTGGAAGGCATCGACGAGGCGATCGGCGAGGGCACGGTGAGGCTGTGCGCCGTCTGCGACGCCTACGAGGCGCGCGACGGCGTGATCGGCGTGCTGGCGCCCGTGCAGCGCGCCATCGAGCACGCCACCTTCCTGCGTACGTTTTCCCGCCAGGTCTGCGCGCTCGCGACGGACCGCGCATGGCCCGACGAGGCGATGCAGCGCCAGGCATCCGATGCCGGCGTGCAACTGTGGCCGGCCCCGCAACGGCTCGCCCTGGTCGACGGCGCCTGCCAGGCGTACTTCGCCGACGGCCGCCGCCTGCGGCTGGACACGCTCTACCCCGTGCTGGGCGCACAGGCGCAGTCGAGCCTGGCGGCAGCGCTGGGCGCCAGGCTCGATGCCGAAGGCGCGCTGGTGGTGGACGATCACCTGCAGACCAGCGTGCCCGGCCTGCATGCGATCGGCGACGTGGTCAGCGCGTTGAATCAGATCAGCGTGGCAGTCGGCCATGCCGCGATCGCAGCCACGACCGTGCACCGGCGGTTGCCGCCGAATTATTGCTGAGCGCGGAGTTGCCGGGCATGGGGCACTCTCAATGCACCGAGGTGGCGGCCGGCAATACCGAGCCGGTGAGGAGTCCACGCAACGCGCGCAGTTTCGACTTCACTTGCGCCTCGCCGGCGGGGCCCAGGCGCATCAGCATCTTTTGCCCGGCCGAGCGCGCCTCCAGGTCGGCGTCGGCATAGCGGAAGAACACCTTCGGCTGCTGCAGTTGCAGCGGGGCTGGCGGCTCCGGAGCGGCAAGCATGTCGTCGATGGCGACGACGAGACGATCGTTGAAATATCCCTTCGGATAACCAAGGTCGCGATAGGCCTGCTGGAACAGCGGGTAATGCCGCACGTACCAGGCGACCAGCGCCTTCGGATCGACCTTCTGCACGACCTGCAGGTACGGCGCATAGCGCTCGGCATTGCGGGGGCTCAGCGTGATCGAGCCGTCGGTCCGCTCGACCAGCAGCGCGCCCTTGGGCGTGCGTACCGGCAGGATCTCGGTGGCCACGCTCTGGCGCGGCAGCGCATCCACCGTCGCCACGATGCGCCGGATGATCTGGTCTCGATGCAACAGGGCTGCAAACGCGTCGTCGCCGGCAAGGCCCAGCAACGCGCCGGCAACGTCAGCGTCGCTCGCATCCAGCGCCGGCAACGGTGCCGTCGACGCAGCCGCGGGGACCGCCAGCGCAATCGGATGCCGGGCCGCACTGGCGGCGGCCGCCGGCCGCGGCGTGCCGGGCGGTGCCTGGGCCGGTGCCACCGGCGTACCTTCGCGGGCGGGCCTCATCGCCGTGCGCCAGACGAGCACGCCGGCGGCGACGGCGCCGATCACTACCACGGCCGACAGCAGCCGCAGTCCTGCTGGGGAACGTTTCTTCTTCAAGGGCATCACCTGTTGTGCGATGGGATCGGCTTCCTGCATAACGCCCGCCGTGCCCGGAAGCAACCGGGCCGCCGCACGCGCCTGCGCTCAACCCGCGCCGATGGCGCCGAACAGGATTCCCACGCCTGCGGTCACCGCCATGGCCAGCAAGCCCCAGAAGGCGATGCGCAAGGCACCGACGCCCACGCTGGCGCCGCCCATCCGCGCCGCGGCGGCGCCGAGCAGCGCCAGGCAAGCCAGGGAGGCGATGGCGACCAGCGCGAGCAATGCGCCCGAGGGTGCGAGTGCCGCCACCAGCAGGGGCAAGGCCGAGCCGATCGCGAAGCTGGCCGCCGAGGCCGCCGCCGCCTGCATAGGACGCGCGCGGAAGACCTCGGTGATCCCCAGTTCGTCGCGTGCATGCGCATCGAGCGCATCGTGTGCCATCAACTGTGCGGCGACCTGGCGCGCCAGCACCGGTTCCAGACCGCGGCCGACGTAGATCGACGCCAGCTCACGATGCTCCGCGTCGGCGTCGGTGGCCAGTTCCTCGCGCTCGCGCGCAAGCTCCGCCTCCTCGCTGTCGACCTGCGAATGCACCGAGACATATTCGCCGGCGGCCATCGACATGGCACCGGCCACCAGCGCCGATACGCCGGCAAGCAGGATCGCGTGGCGATCGGCGTGGGCGGCGGCCACGCCCATCAGCAGGCTCGCGGTGGACACGACGCCGTCGTTGGCGCCGAGCACGGCGGCACGCAGCCAGCCCATGTGCCCGGTCCGGTGTACTTCGCGATGGCGGCGCATGCTTTATCCCTTTCCCAGAACCCGCACGAGGATAACCGTGCCCGCTGCCGGATGCCGATTCCGCGCGGTGCCGCCAACCTGGCGGGCGCGGCGATCGCCGTTCCCGGGCCGAGAGCGCTCCAGGCAATTCCGTGCACCACCACGGCCCAGTGGTTCGACGACCGTGCCGGGAGGCGGTGGGCTTCCACCTTCCGGGTCTGCCTGCACTCGCGGGTGCAGGCGATCACCGCTTGCTGCCACGTCGGCGCGCAGGCGGCCAACCGGCCGAGAGGCGCCCGGCGGCTCGCCGGAGCTTTACGACGCAGTCACCACCACCGGTCCAGCATGATCGTCAGGCTGCGGGAGCAAGCTGCGGACGGGGTCTGGAAGCATCGCCCGCAGATGGTCCCGTGAAATTCCCGCCTGTGCGAGGCATATGCCATGTCCAAGTCGCCCACTCCCGCCGGTTCCGGTCCTCGCGCCACCGGCAATCCGGCCGTCAGCGGCAGCGGTACCGGCATGGGCGCGGACGGTGCGGCCGGCCCGGATGTCGTGGGCGGGGTGCAGGCCGGCATGGTCAATGACGCCGCGCAGGGCTCGCGGGCGAGCCGGGCGGGCGATCCGAGCCTGGGCAGCGGCATGGTCGTACCCGAGCCGGGCAACCGCATGGGCGATGCCGCCGCGGGTGGCGCGCGCGCCGGGGTTGCGGCGCCGGTCGAACCCTTCGAACTGCCTTACAAGGTCGTTACGCCGCCCCATCCAGGCCGTTGAAGTCAGGCGCACGGAAGCAGCGCCTGGGCATTTCACATGACTCCGCGGCTGTCTCGCCGGCAAAAAAAAACGGGCGCCGGAGCGCCCGTTTTTTCTGCAGTGAAGCAGGCGGCTTACTACTCGCCGACCACGATCACCTTGACCTGCGTCTGCACGTCGGCGTGCAGGCTGATCACGACTTCGTACTCGCCGGTGTTGCGGATCGGGCCTTCGCCCTGGATCACCTCACCCTTGCCCACCTTCTGGCCGGCCGCTTCCAGCGCCTCGGCGATCTCGCGCGGGCCGACCGAACCGTACAGCTTGCCCTCGGGGCTGGCGTGCGCAGTGATGGTGACTTCGGCGCCCTCGAGCTTGGCCTTGCGGGCCTGTGCGTCGGACAGCAGGTTATTGGCCTTGGCCTCGTACTCGGCGCGGCGCTTCTCGAAGGCTTCGAGGTTGGCGGCGGTGACCGGCACGGCCTTGCCTTGCGGCAGCAGGTAGTTGCGGCCGTAACCGGGCTTCACCTTGACCTTGTCGCCCAGGTTGCCGAGGTTGCGGACTTTCTCGAGAAGAATCAGTTCCATGGTCTTTCCTTTTCGTTAGCGCCGGCGAGGCGGCGCAGCCGTGGACGGTTGTCCGAAGTGTCGTCTGTGGCTTGCTCAGACGTCGTGGTTGTCGGTGTACGGCAGCAGCGACAGGAAGCGGGCGCGCTTGATCGCGGTGGCCAGCTGGCGCTGGTAGCGCGCCTTGGTGCCGGTGATGCGGCTGGGCACGATCTTGCCGTTCTCGGTGATGTACTGGCGCAGCGTGTTGAGATCCTTGTAGTCGATCTCCTTCACGTTTTCGGCCGTGAAGCGGCAGAACTTGCGGCGGCGGAAGAATTTGGACATGGCTCGATGCTCCTGGATCAGTCGTCGCTGTCGCGATCGTTGTCGCGGCCGCCGCGGCGGTCGTCGCCGTCGCCGTCGTCATCGCGGCGACGCGAGGACTTGGCGTCGTCCTTCTCCTTGGACTTCAGGATGAAGGACGGCTCGATGTCGGCCTCGTCGCGCTTGATGACGAGGTGGCGCAGCACCGCGTCGTTGAAGCGGAAGCCCGACTCCAGCTCGTTCAGCGCGTTCTGCCCCACTTCGATGTTGAGCAGGACGTAATGGGCCTTGGCCAGGTTCTCGATCGGGTAGGCCAGCTGGCGGCGGCCCCAGTCCTCGAGGCGGTGGATCTTGCCGCCGTCGGCCTCGATCAGCGCCTTGTAGCGGTCGATCATGGCCGGGACCTGCTCGCTCTGGTCAGGGTGGACCAGGAACACGATTTCGTAATGACGCATGGTCATTGGGGTGTTGGCTCCTTGTGGATGCGGCCCTTATGGGGCCTCGCAGCCTCCCGCCGGTGCGGTGAGGCAAGTGCCTGCCAACGCCTATCGGGCGCGGGCAGAAGCGGAAGTGTAACCGGCCCCATGGCGGCCATGCAAGGCAGATACACGGAGCAGCGCGATCCCGGGCGGACTGCGCACGCCCGGCCTCGTCCCCTTACCCGACGGTGAAGCTCTCCCCGCATCCGCACTCCCCGGTCGCATTCGGGTTGTGGAAGACGAACGCGGCATTGAGACCCTGGCGGCGGAAATCGATCACCGTACCGTCCACCATCGGCAGGCTCTTGTCGTCCACGATCAGCGCGATGCCGTCCACGTCCAGCGTGTGGTCGTCCGGCTGGGCGGCGTCGGCCAGGTCCACCACGTAGGCGAAGCCCGAGCAGCCGGTGCGCTTGACGCCGAAACGCACGCCGGCAGCACCGGGCGTCTGGGCGAGGAACTGGCGGATGCGTTCGCGGGCGGGGGGAGTGATCGAAATGCTCATGGGCGCCGGGATGAAGAAGGCTGCAGGCCTACATTATCATGCAGGTTTACCCCCGACGCGCCGGCCGGCGCGCAATCGAACAAGACAGCGCCCGGTGCAGCGTGCG
>NZ_JABFWW010000056.1 GCF_013362045.1 Frateuria sp.
TCGGGGGAGAGGGCTGGGGAGAGGGGGAGGCCCCGGCTTTGGCTCTGCTCTAATGAAAATCCCGCGACCGCACGTCCAGCTCCCCCAGCATCGGAGTCAGGTCTTCGAGCCCGCGTGCGATCAAATGCTGCACGCCGTGCTGGCTTTCCAGGTGCCCTTCCACCGCGAGCAGGCGCGAGGCCAGCAGCACGCGTCGCTGGCGCAGCACCACGCGCCGCCAGATCACCACGTTGGTGAGGCCGTGCTCGTCCTCCAGCGTCACGAACACCACGCCGCTGGAGGTCTGCGGCTGTTGGCGCAGGGTGACCAGGCCGGCCACGCGCACGGGGCGGCCATTGGGCAGGGCGGGCAGCTCGTTGGAGGCGCGGTAGTTCCGCGCGCGCAGCCGCGGACGCAGCAGGCGCAGCGGATGCGGGCCGAGCGTGGTGCCGGTGAGCGCGTAGTCGGCGTGCAGGTCCTCGCCGCGCGTGGGCAGCGGCAGCGCGACCGCTTCGGTCTCCGGTGTGGCGGCGGGGAACAGCGGCAACTGCGGCTCCACCCCGGCGATCGCCCAGCGCGCGCGATGGCGGTGGCCGGCCAGGGCGCGCAGGGCGCCGGCGTCGGCGAGCAGGGCCTGGCCGCGGCGGTCGAGCCCGGCGCGCGCGCAGAGGTCGGCGACGTCGGTGAACGGGCGTTGCCCACGGGCGGCCATGACCTCTTCGGCGGTCGCTTTGGAGAAGCCGCGGATCAGGCGCAGGCCCATGCGGATGGCCGGCTGCAGACGCGAGTCGCGCTCCGGCTCCAGCGTGCAGTCCCACTCGCTGTGGCGTATGTCGATGGGCAGCGTGCGCACGCCGTGGCGGCGCGCGTCCTGCAGCAGCTGGTCGGGCGAGTAGAAGCCCATCGGCGCGGAGTTGATCAGCGCGCAGGCGAACGCCGCCGGCTCGTGGCATTTCAGCCAGCTGCTGACGTAGGCGAGCAGGGCGAAGCTGGCCGCGTGCGATTCGGGGAAGCCGTAGCTGCCGAAGCCCTTGATCTGCTCGAACAGGCGCTCGGCGAAATCGCGGGTGTAGCTGTTTTTCAGCATGCCGGCGACTAGTTTTTCGCGGTGGCGCTCGATATTGCCATGGCGTTTCCAGGCAGCCATCGAACGGCGAAGTTCGTCGGCTTCACCAGGCGTGTATTCGGCGGCATCCACGGCGATCTGCATCACCTGTTCCTGGAACAGCGGGACGCCCAGCGTGCGATCGAGGACGTTCCTGAAGGCATCCGATGGGTAATCGACCGGTTCCTCGCCATTCCGTCGCCGCAGGTAGGGATGCACCATGTCGCCCTGGATCGGACCCGGCCGCACGATCGCCACTTCGATCACCAGGTCGTAGAAGGTCCTGGGCTTGAGGCGCGGCAGCATGGCCATCTGCGCGCGCGACTCGATCTGGAACACGCCGATGGTGTCGGCGCGGCAGATCATGTCGTAGGTGTCCTTGTCGTCCTTATGCTCGTTGATGCCGGCAATGGTGTGGTCGCCGCGCCCGCTGCCGCGCAGCAGATCGAAGGTCTTGTGCAATGCCGTGAGCATGCCCAGCGCCAGGCAGTCGACCTTCAACATCCGCATCGTGTCCAGGTCGTCCTTGTTCCACTGGATCACCGTACGGCCGTCCATGGCGGCGTTCTCCACCGGCACCAGCGTCGAGAGCGGATGTTCGGAGATCATGAAACCGCCCGGATGCTGCGAAAGATGGCGCGGAAAGCCGATCAGCTGCACGGTGAGGGCGAGGACTTGCCGCATCAGCGGCGTGTCCGGATCGAACCCCCGTTCGCGAAGGCGGTCGAACGGAGGAACTTCGCCGCTCCAGCGATCCAGCGTGGCCGCCAGTTCGCCGGCCAGCTCGGGCGCCAGCCCCAGTGCCCGCGCCACATCCCGGATGGCGCCGCGGCCGCGGTATTCCGTCGCCACGGCAGTGAGCGCGGCGCGGTCGCGACCGTAGCGATCGAACACGTACTGCAATACTTCCTCGCGGCGCTCGTGCTCGAAATCGACATCGATATCGGGCGGCTCGTCGCGTTCGGCCGAAATGAAACGTTCGAATAGAAGCCGGGTCGTTTCAGGGTCGGCCTCGGTTATCCCCAACGCATAGCAGACCAGCGAATTGGCGGCCGAGCCGCGACCCTGGCAGAGAATGTTCTTGGATCGCGCGAAACGCACGATGTCGTGCACGGTGAGGAAGTAGGACTCGTACTGCTTGGTCCGGATCAGGGCCAGTTCGTGTTCGATCTGCTTGCGCGCCTTGTCCGGCACGGCGCCGGGCCAGCGCCAGCGAGCGCCTTCCTCGACCAGCTGGCGCAGCCAGGTGGCCGGGGTGTGGCCCTGCGGCACCAGCTCGTGCGGGTAGGTGTAGTCGAGTTCTTCCAGCCTGAACGTGCAGCGTTGCGCGATCGCCATGCTCTCGGCCAGAAGTTCGGACGGATAGATGGCCGCAAGCGCGCGGCGCGTGCGCAGGTGGCGCTCGCCGTTGGGAAACAGCCGGTGGCCGGCCTGCGCCACGGTGGTGTGGTGGCGGATCGCGGTCATCACGTCCTGCAGCGGGCGGCGGGCGCGCACGTGCATGTGCACGTCGCCGGCGGCGACCAGCGGCAGGGCCAGGCGTTCGCCCAGGGCGCGCAGTCCGGCCAGGCGCGCGTCGTCGTCGGGGCCGCGGTGCAGTTCGGCCGCCAGCCAGCAGCGGCCGGGAAAGCGCCCTTTCAGCCATGCGCCCTCGGCCTCGTCAGGCTCCGCGCCGGGCAGCCACAACGCGAGCAGGCCTTCGGTGCCGGCCAGGTCTTCGCGCCGCGATTCGTAGCTGCCCTTGGGCGCGCGCCGGCGCGCGGCGGTGATGAGCTGGCACAGCCGTGCGTAGCCTTGCTGGTTCTCGACCAGCAGCACGCATTTGGGGCCATCGGCGAACTGGAGTTCGCTGCCGACGATCAGCTTGATGCCGGTCCTGCGCGAGGCCTCCAGCGCACGCACGATGCCGGCGAGGGTGCACTCGTCGGTGATCGCCAAGGCGGCGTAGCCCTGCTCCTTCGCGCGCTCGAACAATTCGATGGCGCGCGAGGCGCCGCGCTGGAAGCTGAAGGCGGAGAGGCAGTGGAGTTCGGCGTAGGCGGGGAAGGGGTCAGGGCATTCGTTTGTCTGTTCGTTCGGCGCATCGCCTTTCTCGGGCATCTTGGCGAGCCCCGACTCCTCACCCCAGCCCTTTCCCTGCGGGAAAGAGGGAACCACGGGCGCGTTCATGCGAACCACCCGTGCAGCATGAAGCCCTCGCGCTCGCCGGCGGGGCGGAACACCCAGGCGCGCTGGCCCGCGGCGGTCTCGACGACGTAGTAGTCGCGGCGCACGTCGCCATCCCACCAGCCGCTTTCGACGCGCTCGGGGCCGGCCAGGATGCGAGAGACGCGCTCGCGCAGGGGGATCGGCTGGGGCAGCAGCCAGCCGGGGCGCGGCAGCGGCGGTGCGACGGCGCTTTCGCCGTGGTCGCGCCAGGCGCGTTCGGGGCGATGGTCGGCATGCACGGCCAGGCCATGCACGGCCCGGTCGCCCAGCCGCGCGCGCAGGCGTTCGCGCAGCTGTTCCCACGGCACCGCCTGTTGCGGGCGCACGTCGAACAGGTCGCGGCCGGCCGGCACGAACGGCGGCAGTTCGCGCGCGATCAGCTGCAGGGCGCGCACCGGCGCGGCCAGTTGCACGGGATCGAGCCGCCCACGCGCAAGCTCGAACAGCATGGCCGCATCGCGCTCGGGCGCGAGCAGGCCGACCGGCACCTCGGTGGCGGCGCCGCGCTCGTGTTCCAGCTTCAGTACGAAACGCTGCACGCCGCCGTCGCGGCCGGCGAGGTAGGCGGCGAGGTCGCCGGTCATGCGGCGCAGCGGGAACAGCAGCTGGCCGGTGGCGCCGACTTCGTAGTTGAACTCGATGCGCGATTCGAAGTGGTCCGGCGGCTGGTAGCAGACGAGTGGCGTAGCCAGCGCGCCGCTGAGGCGATCGAGCTGGTCGAGGGTGTCGCTGCCCACGCGGCGGCCCAGCGCCGCGCGCGGCAGCGCATAGACCTGGGCGAGCCGGCGCAGGCCCATGCGGCGCAGGCTGGTGGCCGCCTCGGGCGGCAGTCCCGCGCGTTCCACCGACAGCTGGCCGAGCGCCTGGCGCAGCGGTGCGTCGTGGGTGATCGCCAGGCCGTCGTGCACGCCGGCCAGCGCGCGGGCAGCCCAGGGGTTGGGCGCCAGGGCGATGCGGTGGCGGAAGCCGAGCGCGGCCAGCTCCTCGCGCATCAGCGCCTCCATCCGCGGCCACGGGCCGAACAGGCGGAAGCTCGCCTGCACCTCGATCAGCAGCGAGGCCGCCATCTGCCGGCTGACCTGCGCGCCGTAGCGATAGGCCCAGGCGGCGAGGAAGTCGTGCCAGCGCGCGGTTTCGGCGGCGTCATGCTCGACCGCGGCGAAGCGCGGGCAAATCGCCTGCGCGGTGGCCAGCGGCAGGCTGGCGCGCAGGCCTGCCGCCTTCGCCGCCGCGTTGGCCGCGCGCAGCACGCGCCGCTGCGCGGGACCGTCGATCAACACCAGCGGTTCGTCCGGCGTGGCGTGGCGACGCAGCACGCCGTCGAGCGCGAGCTGGGGCAACAGGATGCAGGCCCACAACATGCCGGTGCCCTCAGGCGCGATCCGATGCAGCCGCGTGCGGGCTGTCGGCGGCCGGCACGGGTGCCTCGCCCCGCGGCAACGGCCAAGGCAGCGGTTGCGCCGGGGGATTGCCGCCGCGGCATTTGAGCACGCGCAGGCGGGCGGGGTTGGTTTCCAGCGACAGGCGCAACGCCGCGGGCGAAGCATGTGCGGCGGCCGCGGCGGGACGCATCGCCAGCCCCAGGCACTGTCCGGTTTCGGCCGCCAGCTGCAGGCGGCGCAGCGTGCGGTCGTCGGCCTGCTGCAGCCAGCACAGCACGGCGGCGCAGGCGGCCGAGCGCAGGCACTGCTCCGTCGCCCACGGCACGTCGCGCGCATCGGCGCGCACGACTTGCAGCCGGTCGAGCCGTACGCCTGCGTTTGCCCATGCGCCTGGGAAAGGCAGATAGGGCGGGGCGACCAGTGCGACCAGCCGGCCGGCCCGGGTCAGTCGCGCCAGCGTGGGCCACAGCAGGGCTAGCTCGCCGATGCCGTCCAGCGGCAGCAGCACCTCGCTCAGCGCAGCCTCGGGCCAGCCGCCGCTGGGCAGCGCCGCGTCCAGCAGCGGGAAGCCGGTGGGCTGGCGCGAGGGTGCTCGCGCCTGCGGCTGGCCGCGCCAGAGGCGGCGGGCATCGAGCAGGCGGTCGAGGGCGACGATGGTGCTCATCGGCGCGTGCCCGGCATAGGGTGGACTTCAGACCCCCGTGGCGGCGCGGCGAAGCGAGGGGCCGGGGCCCGCCCCATGGGGCCAGATGCGATTGGGCCGCGGGCGGGCGGAACACGGTTTTCCAGGCTGGCCGTGGCCCGGAGGCGCCGGTGCCCGGCCCGGCCTGCAGGAGCGTTCATCAGCCGGGCCTCACCAGCCCAGCGAACAGCCCTTCGATGGCGAAGTCGGTGGCGCGTGGGTCCACTTCGATAGGGGCATGAGCCGGGTTGCGCGGCAGCAGGCGGACGCGGCCGGCCTTGCGCTCCAGCCGCTTGACGGTGAACTCGCCCTCCAGCCGGGCCACCACGGTCTGGCCGTGGCGCGCCTCGGGCGTGCGGTGCACGCCGATCAGGTCGCCGGGGAGGATGCCGTCCAGCAGCATCGACTCGCCGACCACTTCGAGCAGGTAGTCGGGGCGAAGCCGGAACAGCGAGGCGTCCAGCGCGACTTCCCGCTGCACCTGCGCATCCGAGCCGATCGGCCGGCCTGCCGCGACGCGGCCGAGCAACGGCACCTGCAACGTCTCGACCGCGGGAGGCCGGCGCAGGCGGATGCCGCGGGCCTGGCCGGGCACCAGCTCGACGTGGCCCTCGCGCGCCAGCGCCTCCAGGTGCAGCCGCGCGGAACGGTTCTGCTTGAGCCCCAGCGCCGCGGCGATCTGCAGCTGCGACGGCGGATAGCCGTGCGCCGCGATGTGCTCTCGCAGGTAATCGAGCAGGGCCTGACGGATCGGAGTCATGATTACTAATCTTAGTACATCGGGGTAGGTCGCGGCAGGGGGATGCTTTTGGCATCATTTCGTGAAGGGGAATCCGGCGGCTTGCCAAAGGCGTGAAGGCCCACGGGACTGCGATACGTCTGCGCAGGACTTCAGGCATGCAGGGGAAACTCATGGTGTCCGCTTTGCTGCTGGGCGTTGGTTTGCTGCTGGGTGCGCCCGCTGCAGGCACGAATGCGCCCGCTCCCCCCGCGGCCGCAACCATCCCCAACGACGCGTTGCCGACCCCGCAGTTTCGCCGCTATGGCAGCGTCAACGGCCTGCCCAGCAGCCTGGTCTACGCCGCGGTGCAGGCGCCTGACGGCACCATGTGGTTCGGCACCAAGAACGGCATTGCCCGCTTCGACGGCGTGGAGTTCAAGACCTACCGCCACGTCGCCGGCGATCCCGGGTCGCTCTATGGCAACGGCATTTCCTCGCTGCTGATCGACACGCAGGGCCGGCTGTGGGCGGCCGGGCTGGACGCAGGCCTGAACCTCTTCGACGCCGCCAGCGACACGTTCCGGCACTGGGCCCACGACCCGGCCGATCCGGCCAGCCTGGTCAGCGAGAAGGTCTGGGCACTGGCGCAGACCGCCGACGGCAGCCTGTGGGTGGGTACCCGCTACGGGCTGGACCGGATGCGCGTGGACGGCCATTTCGAGCACGTGGTCAATCCGCTGCTCGGCACCCGGCCGGGCGACTTCGGCGAAGTGGCCTCGCTCTATGTCGACCCGCACCAGCGGTTGTGGGCCGGCAGCAGCCACGGCCTGTTCCGGCGCGACCCGGACGGCAGCTGGCACCGCGTGCTGCCGGCCGATCCGCAGCAGACGGTGGATGCGTGGCGCATCGACGGCAACGGCGAGGAAGTGCGCATCGCCACCGTGCGCGGGCTGCTCGTCGTGGGTGCCGATGGCCTGGCGCACCGTTTCGCCGCAAGCCAGCTGCCCGATACCAACGTGATGGTCAGCACCCGCGACCATGACGGACGGTTGTGGATCGGCACCCAGCGCGGGCTGTTCCTGCAGCAGCGGCCCGACGGACCGGTGATCCCGGTGATGGACCGGCCGGTGCTCTACGGCAACCTGCCCGGCACCTGGGTGTGGCAGCTCTACGTCGACCGCGAGGGCGGCCTGTGGGTGACCATGCTCGACGGCGGCGTGGCCTACCTCGCGCCGGGCTGGTACGGCTTCAGCCGCTACACGCACATCCCGGACGATCCTTCCAGCCTGCGCGACTCGGTGGCCACCACGATGGCGCGCGGGCGCGACCGTCGGCACGTCTGGGTGGGCGAGCGCAGCGGCCGCGTGGACCGGCTCGATCCCTCCACCGGCGCCGTCGAGCACGTGCTCTCGGACCTGCGTGGCGACGTGCTCGGCATGACCGAGAGCGATGGCGACAAGCTGTGGGTGGCGGTGCAGGGGGCGCTCTACCGCACCCACGGCAAACAGGTTGATCGCGTGGATCCCGACGGCAGGATGATCCGCCACCCGCTGGAGGTCGAACCCGGTCCCGACCATCGCCTGTACGTGCGCACCTTCGGCGAGGGCCTGTTCCGGGTCGATCCGGACACCCTGGCGGTCGCCCCGGTGCCGATGCGCCACGCCGACGACAAGGCGCTGTGGGGCGCGCAGATGACGCTGAACGACCGCGGCGAGTTCTACTATGCCAGCGAAGGCGGCCTGATGCGGCTGGATGCTGCCCACAGCTTCTTCGAGCCGGTGCCCGGCGGCCCCACCGGCGTCTCGGTGGAAGCCTTCAGCTTCTCGCCCGACGGCCTGTGGCTGGCCACGCCCGACGGGCTGGAGCAGTACCGCTATCGCGGCGATGGCGTGGCGCTGGTACGCCGTGTGGACATGGCGCACGGCTGGCCCTCGGTGGGCGTGGTCGACATGCGCGTGGACGCGCGTGGGCGCGTGTGGATCTTCGGCAGCGGCGGCCTGTGGCGTTTCGATCCGGACAACGGCCGCTTCCGTTCGTTCGGCCTGCAGGATGGCCTGAGCAATACCGAATTCGCCCGCGGCTACGCGTTGATGCCCGACGGCAACCTCTATGCGCCGACGCTGGGCGGCGTGGTCGCCTTCAATCCCGACCGCGTATGCGAGCAGGCGACCGTGCCGCAGCTGGCGCTGACCCGCGTGCGGGTGCGTCGCCGTGGCCACCTGGTTGACCTGCCGCTGGGTCCGGGCCCGATCGAGGTGGACTGGCGCGACCGCGAACTCGGCATCGAGGCACGGGTGTTCTCCTACGTCGATTCGTCCGCCAACCGTTACCGGTTCCGGCTCGACGGGCTGGACAGCACCTGGGTGGATGTCGACAGCCGCGGCGAGCGCGAATTCGCCGGCCTGGGCGCCGGCGACTACTCGCTCAGGGTGATGGCGGCCGGCGCCGGCGGCGCCTGGGCGCATCTGGCCGCGCCCTTGCGCATCCATGTCGAAGCGCCGCCGTGGGCACGCTGGTGGGCCTGGCTGACCTATGCCATCACCCTCGCGCTGGCCGTCTGGCTGGTGCTGTGGGTGTGGCGCCGGCGCATCGTGCAACGCCACCGCATCGCCCTGGCCGAGCAGCAGCGCAGCCTGGCCGAGGAGGCGAGCGCCGCCAAGACGCAGTTCCTGGCCACCTTGAGCCACGAGATCCGCACGCCGATGACCGGCGTGATGGGCATGGCCGAGTTGCTGCTGACCACCCCGCTTCGGCCCGAGCAGCGTGAATACACCCTGGCCATGCAGCGCTCCGGCGGCATGCTGCTCAAGCTGCTCAGCGACGCGCTGGACGTCGCACGCATCGAAGCGGGCCGTCTCAACCTGGAGCCGGCGCCGTTCGATCCGCGCCAGCTGGTCGACGACGTGGCGCAGTTGCAGGTCGGCCATGCCCAGGCCAAGCACCTGGGCTTCCTGGTGGAACTGGCCGACGACCTGCCGCCGCGGGTGGTCGGCGACGCGGTGCGCATCAAGCAGGTGCTGCTCAACCTCACCCACAACGCGCTCAAGTTCACCGAGTACGGCAGCGTCAGGCTGCGCGCGGAACGGTGCAGCGACGGCCTGGTCTTCAGCATCACCGACACCGGCCCGGGCATCCCCGAGTCCGCGCAGGCGCGGCTGTTCCAGCGCTTCGAACAGGTCGACGGCCCGCAGCGTCGCGCCGGCACCGGGCTGGGGCTGGCGATCTGCCGCGAACTGGTCGGCATGATGGGCGGCAGCATCGAACTGCAATCGCGCCTGGCGCACGGCACCACCTTCCGCGTACGGCTGCCGCTGCAGGTGTCCGAAGGTCCCGCTCCCACCGGCCATGCGCCGATCGGGCATCCGTTGCACGTGCTGCTGGTCGAAGACGACGCCATCGTCGCCGCAGTGATCCGCGGCCAGCTCGAGCGCCAGCGCCATCGCGTCTGCTACGTCGCCAACGGCCTGGGCGCGCTGGCCGAACTGGAGCAGTCGTGCTTCGACGCGCTGCTGCTTGACCTGGACCTGCCCGGCGTGGACGGCTTCCAGATCGCCCGCCTGATCCGCCAGCGCGAGGAACCCGGCCAGCGCCTGCCGATCATCGCGATCACCGCCCGCTCCGCCGGCGACGAGGAGGCGCGCGCGCTGGATGCAGGCATGGATGCGTTCCTGCGCAAGCCGTTCACCGGCGAGGACCTGGCCGAAGTCTTCGCGCAACTGGTGCCCGAAGCGGTTGCCTTCGAAGTGGGCGCTTTCGCCGATGGAGAGGGCGCATAACCGACGCAGCAGCGGCCGCGCGGCTTTCACGCACGCCAGTGCGGAAACTTGTGCCCGGTGACGCCATCGGGATCATGGGAAAGGACGATCCCACGGCAGCGTTCGAAACCGGCTTGGTGAGCGGACGAAGGCCGGCGCCATTCCCTGCCACCCAAGATGCCTCGCCATGAAGTCTTCGAAAGCACTCGATCTGGATGCCGTCAAAGCCTTCGTCCTCACCGCCGATCTGCAGAGCTTCACGCGCGCGGCAGAGGCCCTGTCGACCACGCAATCGGCCATCAGCCTCAAGCTGCGACGACTGGAGGAACAACTGGGTCGGCGGCTGCTGGAGCGCACGCCGCGGCAGGTGCGGCTGTCCGCGGAAGGCGCGTTGTTCCTCGAGGCTGCCCGTTCGCTGGTCGGTGCGCACGAGCGGGCGGTGGCGTCGTTCCAGGTCGAGCGGCGCCGGCTCACCGTCGGCATCAGCCAGCTCATCGTCGGCAGCGAACTGCCGGCGTTGCTGCGCCACATGAGCGAGCACGATCCGCGCCTGCTGCTGGAACTGCGCGTGGCGGGGTCGCGCGAGGTCATGCAGGCCTATGAGGAGGGCGCGCTCGATGCGGCCCTGGTGGTGCAGCCGGAGGGCCGGCGTGAGCAGGGCGAAACCCTCTACAAAGAGCAGTTCGCCTGGATCGGCGCCGTCGGCTGGCGGCCGCGGCAGGGCGAGCCCCTGCCGCTGTCGACCCAGGGTGAGGCCTGCTCCATCCGTGCCGCCGCCGTGCGTGCGCTGGACCAGGCCGGCGTGGCCTGGACCGAGGTCTTCATCGGCAAGGGCGCCGCGGTCCTTGGCGCTGCTGCCGCGGCCGGGCTCGCCATCGCGGTGCTCGCCCGGCGCGCGGCGCCGGGCGGTACCGTCGACCTGGGGCCGGTCCTGGGGCTGCCGCCGTTGCCCAGCCAGGACGTGGTGCTCCATACGGCGCTCAACGATCGCCGCTCACGCCAGGCCCTGCACGCGCTGGCCGGCGCGTTCAAGCAGCTGGCGCAGGGGTAGCCGGATCTAGTCGACCCGCTGCCACACCACCTCGCCGTGGGCCCCTTCCGGCGTGCCGCTGCTGGGCCTGGCGACGATGTAGGTGAGTCGGTCGCCGTCGCGGGTGTAGCTGGTCGTGCCGTCGCGGCCGTTCCAGTTCGGGAACGAGGCTTGCTCGATATGCGTGGTCATGTGGTCGCCCTGCATGGCGATGCTGCCGTAGTGCGCGTTCGTGTCCAGCGACGCGGCGCGGTATTCCCCGGGTGTTCCCCTGGACTTGTCGCCCGCGGCGAATGGCGTGCGCTTGGCGCGGGCGATCAGCATCATGTAGTGGCCTTGCGCGTCGATCATCCAACGGCCCTGCGGGTCGTGCCCGTAGAGTTCCACGCGGTGTCCGTCCGGATAGACGTTGTCGCAGCGCACCAGCTTCCACACGCCGACCAGCCAGCCGGGCACCGATGCCGACATCGCGCTGGCGGGAGCTGGCTTCGCCTGCGGCGACGCGTGCACCGTCGCGGTTGCCAGCATCAAGGCGGTGATGCCGGAAAGAACGAAGTTTCGATGGGCTCGCATGGTTATCCTCTCGGGTTGGGGGCACGCGCAGCCTAGTCGCCGGGCCAAGCCGGGCAACAGGAGGCAAAACCGTATTTCAGCGATGGCGGAATTAAATGGCTCGCCATCCGCCGGCCAGAAAAACAAAGCCCGCCGGAAGGGCGGGCTAA
>NZ_JABFWW010000021.1 GCF_013362045.1 Frateuria sp.
AACCTTTCGTCCCGGGTGAGCCGCCCATTCTACATCCCTTTCTCTGTCCGTCAACACCTGCGGAAGAAGAATTTTCTGCCGTGGGAGTTGTCGGCCGAGGGGATCGAGCGACGGGCCGCGAATAGTAGAGACAGCGCCCGCGAATGACAAGCGAGCCCGGCCATTACTTCGACATAAAGGCGCTCAGCCTGCGACCAGCCTCACCCGCGCGAAGTTGCGCTTGCCGATCTGCAGCACGCCCTCGAAGCCCTCGCCGAACGAGCGCTGCGCATCCTCGGCCACTTCGCCGTCGATGCGCACCGCACGCTCCTTGAGCTTGCGGTTCGCTTCCGAATTGCTGGCGGCGAGCCCAGCGGCGGTGAGCAGTGCCGGTAAGCGCAACCCATCGGCCGGGACGATGATCTCGGCGAGAGGCAGCACGGAGGTGTCGCCTTCACCGCGCACCACCGCGTGCCAGCCGGCGATGGCCTGCTCGGCCGCAGAGGCATCGTGGAAGCGCGTGGCCAGCTCGCGTGCCAGCCGGAGCTTGGCGTCCCGGGGGTTGAGCGCGCCGCCCTCCACCTCGCGCTTCATGCGCGCCAAGGCATCGAGCGACACCTCGAAGCTGAGCAACTCGAACCAGCGCCACATCAGCGCATCGTCAATTTTCATGGTCTTGGTGACGATGTCGATGGCAGGCTCGTCGATGCCGATGTAGTTGCCGAGCGACTTGGACATCTTGTGCACGCCGTCCAGGCCCTCCAGCAGCGGCATCGTCAACACGACCTGCGGCGGCTGGCCATGGTGTTCCTGCAGCGCACGACCCATCAGCAGGTTGAACTTCTGGTCGGTCCCGCCGAGCTCCACGTCCGCACTGAGCGCGACCGAGTCGTAGCCCTGCACCAGCGGATAGAGGAACTCGTGGATGGCGATCGGCTGCTGCGCGGCGTAGCGCTTGGCGAAGTCGTCACGCTCGAGCATGCGCGCGACAGTGTGCTGCGCGGCCAGCTTGATCATGTCGGCAGCGGACATCTTGCCGAACCATTCGTTGTTGAAGCGCACCTCGGTGCGCTCGCGGTCGAGCACCTTGTAGACCTGGCTGGCATAGGTCTCAGCGTTCTTTAGCACGTCCTCGCGGCTGAGCGGCTTGCGGGTGACGTTCTTGCCGGTGGGATCGCCGATCTTTCCGGTGATGTCGCCGATCAGGAAGATCACCTGGTGCCCCAGGTCCTGGAACTGCCGCATCTTGTTGAGCAGCACGGTGTGCCCAAGGTGCAGGTCCGGCGCGGTGGGGTCGAAGCCGGCCTTGATTCGCAGCGGGCGGCCACTTTTCAGGCGCTCGGCCAGGTCTTCCTGCTTGATGATCTCGTCGGCGCCGCGGGCGATGGTCGCCAGCGCCTGCTCAAGCTCGTTCATGGGTGTCCTCTATCCAGATCGGTTGGACGGCGGCAACGGGCCGCCGTTCACAAAATGACGTTAATTGTGCGTTAATCAGAAAACCAGCGCAAATCCTTGAATGGAAAGGCGTTGACGCCCTTTATACGTGGCCGCTAAGGTACGGCGCCTGGGTACTTTGTAACGCGGGGCGAAGAGCATGGGTGAGGGCGAGCAGATCGCGCGGGCGGCGCGCAAGCAGGCTATCCGTCGCAAGGCGCAGCGCCGCCACATGCACTTCTACGAACGTTGCTCGCACTGGTCGTTCAGCCGCCACGGCGAAGGAGAGCCGATCAACTGGCATCGCGAACGCTGGGTGCTGGCCGGCACCGCGCTGCTGCTGACCGCCTTGTCCGGCATCTTCCTGCCCGCCTGGGCCAGCGCGATGCGGCCCGATCCGGAACCGGCCGTACATACCCTGCTCCCGCTCACCCTGCCCAAGGCGCCGGCCACGGCGATGCCCACGCCAGCGATGGAAGACTGGCACGTGGTGCAGGTGCAGCCTGGGCAGACGCTGTCGGACATCTTCAAGGACCAGGGCCTGAGCCTGACCGACCTGCAGCGCGTGATGGACGCGGCGGGGTCCGCCAAGGGCGCGTTCCATAATATCCGTCCGCACCAGGAATTCGATTTCCTGCTCGGCGGCGACGGCAGCCTGCAGGGCATCCGTTTCGACAAGGACGAGGCCAACCGCGCGGTCGTGCGCTTCGACGGCAGCCAGTCCACGCTGGCGGTGCAGCCGCGTGCGATGGAGACCCGCGAGCACGTCGCGCACGGCACGATCACCAGTTCGCTTTACGCCGCCGCGGCCAAGGCCGGCATGAGCCAGGCGATGGTTGGCAAGCTCGCCGACCTGTTCAAATACGACGTCGATTTCGTGCAGGACCTGCGCGAGGGCGACAGCTTCACGGTGATCTACGACGACGTCTACCGCGACGGCAGCTACTACGCCGAGGGCGACATCGTGGCCGCCGAGTTCGTCAACCAGGGACGCCGCTACACCGCCTATCGCTTCAAGAAGGCCGATGGCCGCTACGGCTGGTTCAGCGAGGACGGCCGTCCGATCCAGAAGTCGTTCCTGCGCATCCCGGTGGACTTCACCCGCATCTCTTCCACTTTCAGCGCCGCGCGCTTCCATCCCATCCTCGGCCGCATGCGCGCGCACAAGGGCGTCGATTACGCCGCGCCCACCGGCACCCCAATCCACGCCGCCGGCGATGGCGTGATCAAGTTCAAGGGCTGGATGAACGGCTACGGCAACTTCGTGGTGATCCAGCACAACGGCAGCATCAGCACCGCCTATGGCCACATGTCCCGCTTCGCCAAGGAGCGCGTGGGCCAGCATGTCGCCCAGGGCCAGGTGATCGGCTATGTCGGCATGACCGGCCTGGCCACCGGCCCGCATCTGCATTACGAGTTCCGCGTCAACGGCACGCAGCGCGATCCGCAGACGGTGACCCTGCCCAAGCCGCAACCCCTGCCGGCCGCGCAGCTGGCGCGCTTCGAAAGCCAGGCGGTACGTCCGCAGCTGGCGCGCCTGAAGGCCATGGACGCCAACATCAAGCTCGCCCAGGCTGGCTCGACCACGCGCAACGACGACTGACGGCCGCCGCGCTTGAGCGACGATGACGCATCGGCCCTCTATCTGGGCCTGATCTCGGGCACCAGCGCCGACGGCATCGATGCGGCGCTGGTATCCTTCGACCAGGGGCTGCCGCAGCTGCGCGCCTCGCTCACCTACCCGTGGCCCGACGCGCTGCGCCAGCGCGTGCTCTCCGTCGCGCAGGACCTGGCGCCTTTCGACCTGGATGCGTTTGGCCGGCTGGACGTTGCTGTCGGCCGCCACTTCGCCCAGGCGGCAAGCGCCCTGCTTCAAACCAGCGGTACGACACCCTCGCAGGTCCGTGCCATCGGGTCGCACGGCCAGACGGTGCGGCACCGGCCAGGCGGCGATGAACCCTTCACCCTGCAACTGGGCGATCCGACGGTGATTGCCGAGCACTGCGGTATCGACGTGGTCGCCGACTTCCGCCGCGCGGACGTCGCCGCCGGCGGTCAGGGCGCGCCGTTGCTGCCGGCAGTGCATGCCATGCTGCTCGGGCAGCCGGGCCGCACCCGTATCGTGCTGAACCTGGGTGGCATCGCCAACATCACCGTGCTGGAAGCCGGCGGCCGGGTAATCGGCTTCGACACCGGCCCGGCGAACGGCTTGCTCGATGCCTGGTGCCTGCAGCACCGCGGCGAGGCGTTCGACCGCGACGGCGCGTTCGCGGCCGCGGGCCAGGTCGACGCAGCGCTGCTCGATGCATTGCTGGCCGATCCCTACTTCTCGCTCGCTCCGCCCAAGAGCACCGGCCGCGAGCACTTCCACCTGGCGTGGTTACGGCGTCAGCCGCGCGCAGCGATGCTGGCGTCGGCCGACGTGCAGGCCACCCTGCTGGAGCTGACCGCGCGCAGCGTGGCCGACGCGGTCCGGACCTCCGCACCCTCGGCCGTCGACGTGCTGGTGTGCGGCGGCGGCGTCCACAATCCGCGCCTGATGAAGCGGCTGGTCCAATGCCTGGCCCCATGCCGGGTGGCCAGCACCGCAAGCTGCGGCATCGATCCGGATTTCCTGGAGGCAACCGCCTTCGCCTGGCTCGCCCGCCAGCGCATCCTGGGCCTGCCGGGCAATCTGCCCGCGGTGACCGGCGCGCGGGGCCGGCGGGTGCTCGGTGCGCTTTATCTGGCGCCGCGGGAATGACACCGCCGGCGCAACGACCGCCAACTAGCCCAGCGTGGATGCGCTCGACGGCGCCAGCTGCGTGGGCCGCGTGAGGGAGAGCGCCTGCAGGGCCTCCTGGAAAACCGCCTTCTCGGCCAGGTCCCATTGTCCGCCCAGCACCAGGCTGTTCGGGTCGAACAAGGTCTCGCTGGAGATCTGCCCGGCGGAGCTCAGGCCCAGGCCATGGCGCAGGGCATGCAGCACGACGTCGTTGATGGACCAGTGACGGTCCTTCGCGAGCGTCTTGATGCGCTCGGCCATCATGCTGTCGATATGGCGTATGACGAGGTCCGGCACGTGCGTCGCTCCGTGTCACGCATGCCCGATAGGCAAGGCATGGTTGCATAGATTCGCCATGTTTGCAGCAGCCGGCCGATGGGCTCTGCCGGGCCGATCACACTCCCGCAGGCACGGCTTGTTCTTCGGCACGGAAGCGGCGCCACAACGCGGCATATAGCAACATGGCCGGAATGAGCGCCAGCACGGTGAGCACGAAATAGCCGGCATAGCCGGCGGCCGTGGCGATACCACCGGCAAAAAAGCCCAGCAGCTTGCCGGGCAGGTTCACCAGCGAGCTCAGCAGCGCGTACTGAGTGGCAGTGTGCTGGCGGTTGACCAGCATCGACAGGAACGCCACCGTGGGTGGCCCGAGCATGCCCAGGGTGAGGTTCTCCGCCGAGATCACCAGGGTCAATACGGCGATATTGCCCGGGTGCGGGATCAGCGTCAGGTAAAGCAGGTTGCTGCAGCCGCACAGCACCACCGTGGCGCCCAGCGAACGCCACGCGCCCCAGCGCGCCACCGCCGCGCCGCCCAGGAACACGCCGACGATGCCGATCCAAACGCCGTAGATCTTGGTGATCGCGCCGATCTGCGTTTTGGAAAACTGCATGTCCCTGTAGAACGGGCTCATGATCCCGCCGATGGTGGCCTGCTCGGGAATCTTGAACAGCAGGATGAAGAGCAGGATCACGAGCGCCGCCTGGGCGCCGTAGCGGCGGAAGAAATCGACGAACGGATCGAGCACGCTCTCGCGCATGGCCGCGCGCCAGCTCGGCGGCCGCACCCGCAGCACGTCCGGCTCGCGCGCCAGCAGGGTGGTGGCCAGGGGAATGGCCATGGCGGCGGCCATCACCAGGTACACCACGCGCCAGGGCAAATGATCGGCCAGGATCAACGCCACCGCGCCGGCTAGCAGCAGGCCGATGCGATAGCCGAGCGCATAGGTCGCCACCAGCGCGCCCTGCGCTTCGGTCGGCGCGATCTCGATGCGGTAGGCGTCGATGGCCACGTCCTGAGTGGCGCCGAAGAACGCCACCAGCAAGGTCGCCGCCACGAACGGTGCCAGCTGCGCGGGTGTCAGCAGCGCCATCGCCAGCAGTCCTGCGGTCACGCACAGCTGGGCGAACAGCAGCCACCCGCGCCGCTGGCCCAGCCGGGCGAAACCCGGCAACCGCCAATGGTCCAGCAGCGGCGCCCAGAGGAACTTGAAGGCGTAGGTCATGCCGGCGCTGGCGATCATCGTGATGTCGACCAGCTTGATGCCGTTTTCCTTCAGCCAGTACGCCAACGTGCCGGCGACCAGCAGGAACGGCAGCCCCGAGGAAAACCCCAGCAACGCCATGGTGCCCGCCGCCGGTTGCGCGAACGCGCGCCAGATCGAGGGCTTGCGCGGCGCCGGTGCGCCCGGCTCAGTCGGCATAGTCGACCGTGTACGGCGCGTGGTCGGAGAAGCGCTGCTCGCGATAGACCGAGCACCCGCGCATGCGCTCGCGCAGCGAAGGCGTGCAGACCTGGTAGTCGATGCGCCATCCCACGTTGTTCTCGCGGGCGCGGCCGCGGTTGGACCACCAGGTGTACTCGACCGCTTCGGGCTTGATCGCGCGGAAGCTGTCGACCCAGCCGCGGGTGTGGAACAACAGGTCCAGCCAGGCGCGCTCGGCGGGCAGGCAGCCGGAGTTCTTCTGGTTGGAACTCCAGTTCTTGATGTCGTTCTTAGTGTGCACGATGTTCCAGTCGCCGCAGATCACGTAATCGCGCCCGCTGTTCAGCCATGCGTCGAAGATCGGCGAGAGAAAGTCCATCGCCTTGAACTTGAACTGCTGGCGCTCCTCGCCGGAGGAGCCCGAGGGCACGTACAGCGACACCACCGACAGGTTGCCGAAGCGCGCCTCGATGTAGCGGCCCTCGCAATCGAACGGTTCCCAGCCCAACTCCGTGAGCACCGCGTCCGGCTCGCGGCGCGCATAGATCGCCACGCCGCTGTAGCCCTTCTTGCAGCTGGCGTCACGGTAGAAGCAGTGGTGCCCGTCGGGACGGAACATCGCATCGGTGAGCTGGTCCTCCTGCGCCTTGGTTTCCTGCAGGCAGACCACGTCGGCGGCTTGCATACGCAGCCAGTCGAACACGCCCTTGCTGGCGGCCGAGCGGATACCGTTGGCGTTGAGCGTGATGATTCTCATGCGGTGCGGGCTCGTGGTGCGGGAAGCGATGGATAATAGCCACAAGCGCCCTCCGCCC
Organism: Frateuria sp.; assembly: GCF_013362045.1. GTDB lineage: Bacteria > Pseudomonadota > Gammaproteobacteria > Xanthomonadales > Rhodanobacteraceae > Frateuria_A. The sequence continues at coordinate 6,698 of NZ_JABFWW010000021.1, forward strand.
GTCGACCTGTGAAAAACTCCACGATGCAACCCCATCAACGCGACTTCATTGAACTGGCGCTTTCGCGCGACGTGCTGCGCTTCGGCCAGTTCACCCTCAAGTCCGGGCGACAAAGCCCGTATTTCTTCAACCTGGGCCGCATCGATTCCGGCGCCGCGCTGGCGCGGCTGGGCGACGCCTACGCCGCCGCGCTGGTGCGTGCGGAGCTTCCCGTGGACATGCTGTTCGGCCCCGCCTACAAGGGCATCGCGCTGGCGGCTGCCACCGCCATCGCCCTGGCTACGCGGCATGGCCGCGACCTGCCGTGGGCGTACAACCGCAAGGAGGCCAAGGACCACGGCGAGGGCGGCGTGCTGGTCGGCGCGCCACTGAAGGGGCGCGTGCTGATCGTCGATGACGTGATGACCGCCGGCACTGCCGTGCGCGAGTCGCTGGCGCTGATCCGCGCGCACGGCGCCACGCCCGCCGGCGTGCTGATCGCGCTGGACCGCCAGGAGCGCGGCCAGGGTGAGTTGTCGGCTGCACAGGAAGTGGCGCACGACCACCGCATTCCGGTGATCGCCATCACCGGCCTGGACGAAGTGCTCGCCTATGCCGGCGAGCGTCCGGAACTGGCCAGCGAGCATGCCCGCCTGCTCGACTACCGCTCCCGCTACGGCGTCGGCCGGTGAGCATCCGTCGCCCGTGTGGCGACCGGCGTCACACGCGCGGGAGCGGCCTTCGTCCAGGCTTTAGGCAGCATCCGCACGATGGCTATACTGCCCGCCAGGAGGGGTATCCATGCGCAAGTCCGTTTCTGCCGCCGCCATCGCCTTGGCGACAGTCCTGACCGCCCACGCCCAGAGCAGCGGCATCCGCTACCACTGGCGCGACGGCAAGGGTCTCTCGCATTACAGCGATAGCCTCACCGCCGATGCGATGAAGTTCGGCTACGACCTGGTCAACGACCAGGGCATGGTGGTCCGCCACGTCGAGCGCCAGCTCAGTCCCGAGGAACGCGCCGCGGCCGACAAGGTGGCCGCCGAGCAGGCCGCCCAGCAGCGTGCGGAAGATGCGCGCAAGCGCGCCGATCTGCAGATGCTCAACGCCTTCGGCGACGAGACCGCGCTGAAGCAGGCGCAGCAGGAAGAAATCGCCGCGATCGACCAGCAGATCAATACCACCCGCATCAACCTGCGCAGCCAGGAGAAGGCGCTGGCCGATCTGCTCGGCCGCGCGGCCGAACTGGAGCGCGACAAGAAGCCGGTCCCCAAGTACCTGGCCGACAGCATCGGTGAACAGCGCAACGTGGTCGCCACCCAGCACGCGGCGCTGGAACGCCAGCAGGACCACCGCGACGAGGCCCAGAAGCTGGCCGCGCAGCAGCTCGATCACTACCGCGCGCTGAAGAAGGCACAGAACGAACAGCGCCAGTAAGTCCGTGCACCTCGCAAGATGGGCCCAAGCCCACCTTGCGGGGGCTGCGCAGGAAAGGCTTCAGCCCACGACCTGCGTTTTCGTCAGAACGGCAGCTTCAGGCCCGGATCGATCAGGAACAGCTGCTCGCGGAACGCCTGTTGGATGCGCCTGAGCGCCGCCGGGTTGTCCGCGTCGAAGCGCAGCACCAGCACCGGCGTGGTGTTGGACGCGCGCACCAGGCCCCAGCCGTCCGGCCAGTCGGCGCGCACGCCGTCGATGGTGACCAGGGTGGCGTCGCCGAAGCTGGCCTTTTCCTTGAACTTCTCGATGAAGCGGTAGTGCTCGCCCTCGGCCAGCTCGATCTTCAGCTCCGGCGTGGACACCCCCTTCGGGCAGGTGGCGAAGATCTCTTCCGGCGTGCGGCCCTCGATGTCGCCGGCGAGGATCTCCAGCAGCCGCGCGCCGGCGTAGATGCCGTCGTCGAAGCCGAACCAGCGTTCCTTGAAGAAGAAGTGGCCGCTCATCTCGCCGGCCAGTTCCGCCTGCGTCTCGCGCATCTTGGCCTTGATCAGCGAGTGGCCGGTGCGCCACATCAGCGGGCTGCCGCCAGCCTCCAGCACCTGGCCCTTCAGATGCCCGGTGCACTTGACGTCGTAGATGATCGTGGCGCCCGGCTGGCGCGAGAGCACGTCGCGCGCGAACAGCATCAGCAGGCGGTCGGGGAAGATGATCTCGCCTTCGCGCGTGACCACGCCCAGGCGGTCGCCGTCGCCGTCGAAGGCCACGCCGAGGTCGGCGCCGGTCTGGCGCACGGCGTGGATCAGATCTTCCAGGTTGTGCGGGTCGGAGGGATCCGGGTGGTGGTTGGGGAAGGTGCCGTCCACCTCGCAGTACAACGGGATGATCTCGCAGCCGATGCCCTCCAGCACCTGCGGTGCCACCGCGCCGGGAATGCCGTTGCCGCAGTCGACCACGACCTTCAGGCGGCGCTCGGCCTGCACGTCGGAGGTGATCCGCTCGATGTAGTCCGGCACGACGTCCACGTGGCGCAGGCCGCCGTGGCCGCCGTCCTCCAGCGCGCCGCTGGCGATGCGCTGGTACAGGTCCTGGATCGCGCCCTCGGACAACGTCTCGCCCCCGACCACGATCTTGAAGCCATTGTAGTCCGGCGGGTTGTGGCTGCCGGTGACCGCCACGCCGCTGCCGGTGTTGAAGCGGTAGGCGGCGAAATAGACCACCGGGGTCGGCACCGCGCCCACGTCGATGACGTCGATGCCCGCCTCGCGCAGGCCGTCGGACAGCGCGCCGGCCAGTTCCGGACCGGACAGCCGCCCATCGCGCCCGACCACGATCTCCGACAGCCCCTTCTCGCGCATCAGCGTGCCGATCGACTGGCCCAGCAGGTGCGCCACCCGCGCGGTGAGCGTCTTGCCGACCACGCCGCGCACGTCGTAGGCGCGGAAGATGCTCGGATCGACCGCATCGGCGGGACTGGCCGTGGGCGGCGTGGCTGCGGCACGCACCACCGGCGGGGCCGGCTGGAGCTTGGCTGGAATGACGTCTGACACCATGATCTCCTTGGGTTGAAGCTCTCGGCGCGCGGGCGATCGTCCACGCAGCCATAGCAGGTACAGGCCACCGCCGATGCACGCCAGCGCCAGCAGCGCTGCCAGCGGCCAGAGGCGCGGCAACAGGATGAAGGCACCCGGAAGTGCGGCGCCCACGCTGAAGCTGCTGCCGGGCACCGGTGCGGCGTCGCCTTCCGGTTCGGCCGACGCCGTGCCGCGCGAAAGCAGGCTCAGCGCACTGCGATCGTCGCCCTGGCGCAGGTCGATGCGGCCATTACCGGGCGCAATGGACTCGAAGCGCTGTTGCAGCGGCGTGAACGGCAGTTCCACCCAGGCCCAGGCCAGCGGCCGCGTTGCCGGCCCCAGCGGCTGCACCACGCTCAACCGCCGCTCGCCATTGACCACCACGGTCTGCAACGGCAGGTTGCCGTCGCTGGTCTGCGCGGCCATCAGCTGGGCCGCCTTGGCGTAGCCGAATTCGCGGTAGTTGGCGTGCAGCACCTCGTCCAGGCTTGCACTGTAGACGTTCACTTCCAGCGCGCCGGGAAGCCTGGCGCGCAGCGTGGCGGCCAGCTGCGCACGGTCGCCCTGCGCGGCGGCAGGATCCACCGCGGCGACCGCCTGCGCGACTCGGCTGCGTTCGGCGGTGATCTCGGTCGCCAGCGACTGCACAGCCTGCCGCTGTGCCGCATGCACGCGCGCCACCTGGCCGCTTTCGCTGGCGATCAGCCAGGTCTGCCAGGCGCAGAACAGGCCCAGCAGCAACAGCACGGTGGCACCGGCGAGCGGCAACAGCCGGCGCCATGCATCTCCTGCGATGATCGTTCTTGCCATCTCGCCCCCAGCCGCCTGCAGCAGCTTCAGTTGATGCCCGTCGAACCAAACCCTCCGGTGCCGCGGTCGGACGGCGCGAACTCCGTCACCACGCGCAACCGCGCCTGCGTCACCGGCACCAGCAGCATTTGCGCGATGCGGTCGCCCACGCCGATGGTGTAGGGCGCGCCGGCGCGGTTCCAGCAGGAAATCATCAGCGGTCCCTGATAGTCGGCATCGATCACGCCGACCAGGTTGCCCATCACCAGGCCATGCTTGTGGCCCAATCCCGAGCGCGGCACGATCAGTGCGCACCAATGGGGATCGCCGATGTGGATGGCGATGCCGCTGGGCACCAATGCGCTTTCGCCCGGTGCCAGGGTGAGCGGGGCGTCGATGGCCGCGCGCAGGTCCATGCCGGCGCTGCCGGCGGTGGCTGACTCGGGCAGCGGGATGGTGTCGCCCAGGCGCGGGTCGAGGACCTTCAGCTCGATGTCGATCATGCGCGCGCCGCCCGGTAGCGCTGGGCGACGCACTCGACCAGCCGCGCGGCCAGTTCGCATTTGGAGGCGCGCGGCAGTTCCTCGCCGCCGCCGGGCCAGTACACGCTGAGCGCGTTGTCCTCGGCCTCGAAGCCCAGGCCTTCGCCGACGCGATTGGCGGCGATCATGTCCAGCCCCTTGCGGGCGAGCTTGCCCTGCGCGTAGCTCGCCACATCGTGGGTTTCGGCAGCGAAGCCGACCAGGAACGGACGCGCTTCGGCGGCGGCCAGCTCCATCAGGATGTCCGGGTTCTCCGCAAGCTCCAGCACCAGCGGCGTGCCCTCGTGCTTCTTGAGCTTGCGCGGCGCCGCCTGGACCGGGCGATAGTCGCCCACCGCGGCGGCGCCGATGTAGATGTCGGTCCCGCGCGCCTCGCCCAGCACCGCCTCGCGCATCTGCGCGGCGCTGCGCACGTCCACGCGGCGCGCCACGCCGGCGGGCGTGGCCAGGCTGACCGGGCCGGCGAC
>NZ_JABFWW010000164.1 GCF_013362045.1 Frateuria sp.
CAGCACCACCGCGCCGACCAGCACGAAACCCTGCGAGGACGGCGGCGAGGCGGCGTCCCAGATCGTCATGCTGGGCGGGACGATGTTCGGCCACATGCCCACCACCAGGCCGATGAAGCCCAGCGCGAAGAAGCACAGCGCCAGCACGAACGGCTGCACTTCCCGGTTCCTCAGCACCGCCCGCCACAGCAGCACGGCATTGAGCACGGTAAGGACCGGCACCGGCGACAGGTAGAGCAGGTGCGCGCCGGTGAACCAGCGCTCCATCAGCTTCGAATCCAGGAACGGCAGCCATGCGCTCACCATCAACATGAAGCCGATCACCGCCAGCATCAGCGGACGGGTGAGGTCGAAGGCGATGCGCTGCAACCGGCCGTCGGTCTTGAGGATCAGCCACGCCGCGCCCAGCAATGCGTAGCCGAACACCACCGCCACGCCGGTCATCACCGCGAACGGACTGAACCAGCCGAACGCGCCCTGCACGTACTTGCCGCCGGTCAGCGGCATGCCCTCGACCAGCGCGCCCAGGATCAGCCCCTGCGCGAAGGCGGTCACCACCGAGCCCACGCTGAAGGCCACGCCCCACAGCCAGCGCGAGGTGTGCGCCTTGAAGCGGAACTCGAACGCCACGCCGCGGAAGATCAGCGCGATCAGCATCGCCAGGATCGGCAGGTACAGCGCCGACAGCACGACCGCGTAGGCCTTGGGAAAGGTCGCCATCAGGCCCGCGCCGCCGAGCACCAGCCAGGTCTCGTTGCCGTCCCAGATCGGCGCGGCCGTGTTCATCATGTGGTCGCGCTGGTGCTCGTCGTCGGCGAACGGCAGCAGTATTCCGAGGCCAAGCACGAAGCCGTCCAGCAGCACGTACATGATCACCGCGAAGCCGATGATGAAGAACCACACCACGGGAAGAATGGTCGCCCAGTCCATCGTCAGTCCTCCATCGGGTCGTCCGGCGCCGACAGCGGCCGCGCCGGCGTGCGCTGGCGGTCGCCGTGCACAGGCGTGGCCGGCTCGCGCTGCGGTGCCGGCAGCGGGCCGTCGCGGAACAGCTTGAACAGGTACCAGGTGCCGGCGCCGAAGATGCCGATGTAGACCACCACGAAGGTGACCAGCGAGGCCAGCACGCTGCCCACGGGCAGTTTGGTCGCCGCCTCCGACGTGCGCATCAGGCCCTGTACCACCCAGGGCTGGCGCCCCACCTCGGCGACCCACCAGCCGGTCAGCAACGCGACGAAGCCGGAGGGGATCATCACCACCCACGCTTTCAGGTACCAGCGTCCCGAGAACAGCGTGCCGCGCTTCCAGCGCCACAGCCCGACCAGCGCCAGCGCCAGCATCAGCAGGCCCAGCCCCACCATGACGCGGAAGGAGAAGAACGGGATCTTCACCGGCGGCCGTTCGTCGCGCGGAAAGTCCTTCAGTCCCTTGACCTCGCCGTCCCAGGAATGGGTGAGGATCAGGCTGCCCAGGTGCGGCACCTCCACCGCGTAGCGGTTGGTCTCGGCCTGTTCGTCGGGCCACGCGAACAGCGCGAGCGGCACGCTGCTTTCGGTGGTCCAGCGCGCTTCGATCGCAGCCAGCTTGGCCGGCTGGTATTCGCGCACCTTCAGCCCCGCCATGTCGCCGATCACGATCTGGATCGGGATGACGATGGCGAGAAACGCCAGCGCCAGCTTAAGCATCACCCCGGCGCGGTCGACGAAGCGCCGCTTCAGCAGATAGACGGCCGAAATCCCGCCCACGACCATCGCGGTCGAAATGAACGCCGCCAGCACCATGTGCGGCAGGCGCACCAGGAACGAGGGATTGAAGATCACCTGCCACCAGTCGGCCGGATAGAACACGCCGTCGCGGATGGCGTAGCCGGCCGGTGTCTGCATCCAGCTGTTGGCCGACATGATCCAGAACGAGGACAGCAGCGTACCCACCGACACCATGCAGGTGGCGAAGAAATGCATGCCGTCGCTGACCTTCTTCCAGCCGAACAGCATCACGCCCAGGAAGGTGGCCTCCAGGAAGAAGGCGGTCAGCACCTCGTAGTTGAGCAGCGGCCCGACCACGTTGCCGGCCACGATCGAGAAGCCGGCCCAGTTGGTACCGAACTGGAAGCTCATCACGATGCCCGACACCACGCCCATGCCGAAGGCGACGGCGAAGATCTTCAGCCAGAAGAAATACAGGTCGCGCCACAGGTCGGTGCGCTTGACCAGCCACACGCCCTCGATGAAGGCCAGCCACGCCGCCGTCCCGATGGTGAAGGCGGGAAACAGGATGTGGAAGGACATCACCCACGCGAACTGCAGGCGGGACAGGAACTCCGCGGTTGGCATGCTTCACTCCCGCTGGGAAGGGCATCACCGACTATAGACGTGCGGCGCGTGATGGCCGCGGCATCGCGACAGGCTGCCGCGCGGCGGGGTGTCGCAGGTGCTGTCCGGCGCACTCGGGAAGCACGAGACCGCAAGCGCCGCGCTTCACCTGAATCCTCACCCGCTCTCGGAGGGCGAGGGATTCGGGCATGGGGCTTGAGGCAGGCGCTTCGATTCCGCCTTGCGGTATGCGCTCAGTACGAACTGGGGGTTGGCAAGGCGTTTAAGCCCTTCTCCCCTCGTGAGAGGTATTGGGAGAGGGTTCGAGACCACTGGATCGCCTCGCCTCACCGAACCCTCCTCGCCTTCGGGCGCTCGTCCCGAAATCAGGAGTGATGACACCAGGCACGCGCTGGTCTCAGCGCCCGCCCCACACCCGCGCCAGATCCTCCGGCTCCTTCGGCACCGCCGCGGTGAGTACCACGTTGCCTTCGGCGCTCACCGCCACGTCGTCCTCGATGCGGATGCCGATGCCGCGCCAGCGCTCGGCCACAGCGTGCAAGTCCGGCGGCACGTAGATGCCGGGCTCCACCGTCACCACCATGCCGGGTTCGAGCAGGCGCGCCTGGCCGTCGACGCGGTAGTCGCCCACGTCGTGCACGTCCAGCCCCAGCCAATGCCCGGTCTTGGAGGGAAAGAAAGTCTTGTAGGCGCCGCTCTCGATGGCCAGGTCCGCGCTCCCCCTGAGCAGGCCCAGCGCACACAGGCCCTCGGCGATCACCCGCACGGCCACGTGGTGCGCGGCATCGAACGGCTTGCCCGGCGCCACTTCGTCGATCGCCGCCTGCTGCGCGGCCAGCACCACCTCGTACAGCGCGCGCTGCTCGCGCGTCCAGCGGCCATTGACCGGATAGGTACGGGTGATGTCCGAGGCGTAGCAATCGACCTCGGCGCCCGCGTCGACCAGCAGCAGGTCGCCGTCCTTGAGCAGCGCGCGGTTGGCCAGGTAATGCATGGTGCAGGCGTTGGCGCCGCCGGCGACGATGGGCGCAAACGCAGGCACCGCACCGCGGCTGCGCATCACCCGCAGCAGTTCGGCCTCCACCTCGTATTCGAAGCGGCCCGGCCGCGCCACCGCCATCGCGGCCAGGTGCGCCTCGGTCGCCACCGCCGCGGCCGCGCGCATCAGCTTGAGCTCGCCGCGCGACTTGTACAGCCGCAGGTCGTGCAGCAGGTGGCCCAACGCCACGAACTCCTTCGGCACCACGCCGCCGCCGCGCAACTGGCGCAGGCGCCGCATCCAGCCGAGCAGGCGCGCATCGAAGTCCGGTTCGCGGCCGAAATGGCAATACACCCGCGCCCGGCCTTCGATCATGCCGGGCAGGATGTCGTCGATGTCCTCGATGGGAAAGGCGTCGTCCATGCCGTGGACGCTCACCGCACGCTCGGTGCCGGCCACCTCGCCATGCCAGCGCTCGTGCGAGGGATCGCGCTCGCGGCAGAACATCACCACTTCGCCATGCGCGCGGCCGGGCAGCAGCGCGAGCACGGCGTCGGGTTCGGGAAAGCCGGTGAGGTAGTGGAAGTCCGAGTCCTGCCGGTAGGGCCAGGCGGCATCGGCGTTGCGCATGCGCTCGGGCGCGGCGGCGACCAGCAGCGCCGCATCGGCGCCCGCCATGCGCATCAGCTGGCGCCGGCGGCGCGCGAACTCGGCCGTCACGACGCTCAATGCAGTGTGTCGTCCGCCTGGCGCCGGGCGCCCTGGCATTCGGTGAACAGCAGCATGGCGCCCATGCGTACGAACTCGTGCACCTCGATCAGCGCGTCCTCGTCCTCGTTCTCGTCGCCGAAGTCGAATGCGGACCCGGCGATGGTGGTGAGGTCGCGGAGGATCTCCTGCGCCTCGTCGGACAGTTGCGCGTGAGTGCCGGCGCCACCCAGGCCGAAGCCGCCGATGAAACCGCGGCACCACTCCACCATCGCTTCGGCACGCTCGGCCAGCGGACGATCGTCGGCCGGAAGCAGCGCCTCGAAACCCAGTTCGGGGTCGGCCAGCTCGCCGCGTGCCTGCTTGGCCAGGCGATCGAGCAGCGCCTGGTCCTGCGCCGACGGCGCGGTGCCTTCGCCCTCCAGCTCGAGCGCGGCCAGCAGCGGCTGCCGCCCGAGCGCGCCGCCGCCGGCCAGGAAGCCGCACAACGAACCGTGCAGCTCGCTGGCGTCGGTGCCCAGTTGCAGCCGCACGATGGCGGCGTCCAGCTCGTCATAGCCGACCAGGTCATGTGGGGTCATCGGAATGGGCCCGGCAAGAATGGCTGCCAAGTTTAATGCAGCGCCGCGCGCTGCAACGGACGGCAACAGCCGCTTGGTGGGCTGCGACCTGGATCGCGCAGCGCGACGCTTCCATGGACGTATCCCTTGCTATAGTTTCACGCCATGAGCACGCCCGATCCCGTCCAGCAGGAATTGGCCACCCTGAACCAGCAGCTGGACCGCCTGCTGGAGCTCGTACGCCGGCTGCAGGAGGAAAACCGCAGCCTGCGCCACAGCCAGGAGCAACTGGCCAGCGAACGGGCGGGCCTGATGGCGCGCAACGACCAGGCGCGCAGCCGTGTCGAGGCGATGATCCAACGATTGAAAGCCCTCGAGAACAACGGCTGATGAGCAGCACGCCCACTTCCGCCTCCGAACCGGTCGCACTGCGTCTGCTCGACCGCGAATTTCTTATCGCCTGCGCACCCGAGGAACGCGAGGGCCTGCTCGAGGCGGCCACCTTCCTCGACCGCAAGATGCGCGAACTGCGCGCCAACGCCAGGACGCCCGGTTTCGACCGACTGGCGGTACTGGCGGCGATCAGCATCACCCACGAATACCTGGGCCTGCGCCGGCAGCACGACGGCGCTGATCGCAGCGTGACCGACGGGCTCGCCGCGCTGCGCCGCAAGCTTGAAGCCGCACTCGACGCGCCGGTAAGATAGTCCCCGGCGTTTTCTGCGGTGTGCGCCAGCACACTCTTACATTTGCCTTGTTCCTACATACGACCCCGGGTCGGTTTCACATGGCTGTTGTGCATGTCCGCCGCGAGCGGAAAGCCTCTAAGGCCATGGTGCCCTCCCACCTGATCCAAAGGGATCAAGGTCGTTTGGTGTGCAGCGGCATCGCGGTTGACGCCACCCATTCCCCGCCGCCGGCCGACGTTGACGCCAACGTCGGCCGGTGATGCGAGCGGCGCCGCCGCGCCACCCGTCAGGAGAGGCGCGATCGTGGACGCCACCGCCCAACGCCGCGAACTGCGCCAGCATCTGTCCGCCCAGCGGCGCGCGCTCGCGCCGGCGCAGCGCATCACCGCTGCGCAAGGTCTGCGGCGCAGCCTCGAACAGCTCCCCGAATACCACACCGATGCCCGCGTGGCCGGCTACTGGGCCTGCGACGGCGAGTTGCCGCTCAACCTGGTGATTCCTCCCCTGGCCGCGCGCGGCCAGCGCTTCCTGTTGCCCATGCTGGGCGAGGACAACCAGCTGCGCTTTGCGCCCTGGGCGGCCGGCGAGCCGGTGCAGCCGAACCGCTTCGGCATCCCCGAACCGGTGGCGCCGCGCGAATGGTTCGCGCCGTTCCAGCTCGACCTGGTGCTGGTGCCGCTGCTGGGCTTCGACCGCCATGGCCATCGGCTGGGCTACGGCGGCGGCTGGTACGACCGCAGCTTCGCCTTTCTCGGCGACCAGGTGCGCCCCACCGAACCGCTGCTGGTCGGCGTCGCCTACGACTTCCAGGAACTGCCGGTGATCAAGCCGGAAGCCTGGGACGTGCCGCTGGACTTCATCGCCACCGACCGCGAGCTGATCGACTGCCACCCGGAAACCCACTGATGAGCACGCGGCCCTACACCCACTGGCTGATGAAGTCGGAGCCTGACACCTTCTCCATCGACGACCTGAAGCAGCGCAAGCGCGAGCCCTGGGACGGCGTGCGCAACTACCAGGCGCGCAACTTCATGCGCGACGGCATGCGCAAGGGAGACAAGGTGTTCTTCTACCACTCCAACTGCGCCGAGCCGGGCATCGCCGGCATCGCCGCGGTGGCCAGCGAGGCCTATCCGGACCCCAGCCAGTTCGATCCCAGGAGCAAGTACTTCGATCCTGCCAGCTCGCGCGAGAACCCGCGCTGGTTCCTGGTGGACGTGAAGTACGTACGCAAGTTCAAGCGCGTGGTCACGCTGGAGGAACTCAAGAGCCAGCCCGCGCTGGCCGACATGGCGCTGGTGCGCAAGGGCAACCGGCTGTCGGTGATGCCGGTGGACGCGCAGGACTGGGAGTTCATCCTGGCGCTGGAATGAGCGTGCAACCTCCGGCCGCTTGGCCGGGGCCGACTTTGAAACCTGCGGAACCCTTCCATGAGCAACGAAAAACGCCTCGCCGGCGAAGCCGCCATCCGCTACGTCGAGGACGGCGCCATCGTCGGCGTCGGCACCGGCTCCACCGTCGCCTACTTCATCGACGCACTGGCGCAGATCAAGCATCGCGTCCACGGCGCGGTGTCCAGTTCCGAGCAATCCACCGCGCAGCTGAAGAAACACGGCATCCCGGTGCTGGACCTCAACGCCACTGGCCCGCTGTCGCTGTACGTCGACGGCGCCGACGAATGCGATCCGCACAAGCGGCTGATCAAGGGCGGCGGCGCTGCGCTGACGCGCGAGAAGATCATCGCCGAGGCCAGCGCGCAGTTCGTCTGCATCATCGACGCGAGCAAGCGCGTGGACCTGCTCGGCCGCTTCCCGCTGCCGATCGAGGTGATCCCGATGGCGCGCAGCCTGGTCGGCCGCGAGATCGTCAAGCGCGGCGGGCAGCCGGTCTGGCGCGACGGCGTGGTCACCGACAACGGCAACTGGGTGATCGACGTGCACGGCTGGCAGATCACCGATCCGGTCGCGCTCGAAGCCGAGCTCAACCAGGTCCCCGGCATCGTCACCGTCGGCCTGTTCGCGCGCCGGCCGGCCGACGTGGTGCTGGTGGGCGATCGCGAGATGTGAGGATCCGCTCCCTCCCCCCATCGGGAGAGGGAGCGAGCCTCAGGCCGTGCGCAGTCCGCTGCGCCCCACGCGCAGGTGCCGCGTGGCCTGGCGTGCCTCCTGCAGGCGGCGCGCATGCGCGCTCAACAGGTCGCCGCGGGTGATGATGCCGACCAGCCGGTGCGGAGCATCCTTGCTTACCACGATCAGGCGGCCGACCTGCTCGGCCACCATGTGGTCGGCCGCCTCGCGCAGCGAGTGGTCCTCCTTGACCATGATCGGCGGACGCGTGATCAGGTCGCCCAGCGTCAGCGTGTAGGACCATTGCGGATCGAGCAGGCTGCGCCGGGTCAGCACGCCCTGCACCTGGTTGTGCTCGTCGATCACCGGATAGCCCTGGTGCTGCGCCTCGGCCGAACCCTCGCCGAGCCAGTGGCGCACCTCACCCAGGGTCTGGCTGGTGCGCAGGGTCGCCACCTTGCGGGAACAGGCATCGCCCACCGCCACCTGGTCGAGATAATCGGCCGCGTACTCGGATGGCACGCGCACGCCGCGGCGGGCGATCTTCTCGGTCATGATGGTGTTGCGCATCAGCAGCGCCGAGATCAGGTAGGCCGCAGTGCAGCCGCCCAGCAGGGGCAGCAGGCCGGCCGGCTGGCCGGTGGTTTCGAATGCGAACACCACCGCCGTGAGCAGCGCCCGCGAGGCGCCAGCGAAGATCGCCGCCATGCCCACCAGCGCCGCAATCCGCGGATCGATGCCGAAGTGCGGCAGCATCGCGGCCAGGCCCAGGCCGATCAACGCGCCGAGCGCCCCGCCGATGGTGAACAGCGGGGCCAGCGTTCCGCCCGAGGTGCCGCTGCCCAGCGAGATCGACCACGAGATGAACTTCATCACGCACAGGAAGAACAGCGTGTGCAGGGTGAAGCGGCCGCTGACGATGCCCTCGATGTTGGTATAGCCCACGCCCAGGGTCAGCGGCGCGAAATAGCCGACCACGCCCACGGCGATGCCGCCCAGCGCGGGCCACCACATCCAGTGGATCGGCAGTTTCTCGAACGCGTCCTCGATGCCGTAGACGATACGCGTGACACCGACGCTGATCAGGCCCAGCAACGCACCCACACCCACGTAGCAGGCCAGCGCCACCGCACCAGGCTCGGCCAGGTCCGGCATCGCGAACACCGGCGAGGTGCCCTGGAACGCGTAGCGCACGGAGGTGGCCGCCACCGTCGCCAGCGCCACCGGAATCAACGACCGCGGGCGCAGTTCGAACAACAGCAATTCGACCGCCAGCACGACCGCCGCCACCGGCGAGGCGAACACCGCCGCCATGCCGGCCGCCGCGCCGGCGGCCAGCAATACCTTGCGCTCCCCGCCGGTCACGCGCAGCAGCTGGCCGATGAACGAACCGAGCGCGCCGCCGGTGGCAATGATCGGTCCCTCGGCGCCGAACGGGCCGCCGGTGCCGATCGCGATCGCCGAGGAAACCGGCTTCAGGAAGGTAATGCGCGGCGGGATCTTCGACTCGTTGAGCAGCACCTGCTCCATCGCCTCGGGAATGCCGTGCCCGCGGATGGCGCGCGACCCCCAGCGCGCCATCGCGCCGACGAGCAGGCCGCCGATCACCGGAACCACGATCACCCAGGCGCCCAGGTGGTGGCCTGCCGGGGAGGAGAACTCGCTCGACCAGCGGCCATAGAACGCCAGGTTGGTGACCAGCCCGATCAGGCCCGTCAGCACCTGGGCGATGAAGGCGGCAGCCACGCCTAGCACGATCGCCACCGCCGTGATGCGCAATACCCGGCGATCGATCAGGGTCGACCGACGCGGCATGCGGGTCGCGTCAAGGCTGACCCCCAGGGCAGGGGACAGGGGCAAGGCATCCGTGCTGCCTTCCAGGCGCACGCCCGGCGGGGGTGCCGGCTTCTCGATGGGAGATGTCATGGGAAAACCGCAGAGGAAAGCGGGGATTTTACGCTTGCGGGCCCGAGAACCGAAGAGCTGGTGGCGATGGAGCCTGCGCTCGCTGTCTCGCTCACTGCCACCCCCGCGAAGAGCTGCCAGCCGCGGTCGACGAAGGCCCGTGCCGCCTGCGATCAACCCGGCCTCGCCGGCAAGGGATCCTTGAGCTGCTGCGTCCGTCCGTCCGGACGCAGCCATCCGATGAAGCGCAGCAGTCATCCACCATGGGCAACGGCATGGAGCCGCCGACAGGCGAGTTTCGGACGATCATCCGATCTGCGGGTCAAAAAGTATGAGGCTGATCCGACTTGCCTGCGGCAGGGAGCGCATCCGGACCTTGCCGCCAAAAACCATGGCGCGGTCCTTGAGGCCGCTCAGCCCCAGGCCGCTCCCTCCCAGCACGGGAAAAAGATCGTCCCAGTGCACCCTGCTCAACCGCTCATAGTCGGCGCGGCTGTCTATGCAGAGCACGGCCCAGCGGCGCCCCCCAAACGAACCGCTGCGCAGGCGCAGCCGGATACCGCTGATGTTGCGCTTGGCACAGGCCAGGGCGATCGCTTCGCTGGCCAGGCGATAAAGCGTCATGTGGATGCTCGACGAAAGCTCGTCCAGACCGGTGCCGTGAATATCGCACCAGTATGTGATGCCCGCTTCGTCCAGCGCGCGCGGCAGGGTTCCCTCGCGCAGGACGGCCGGCAATCCGCGTTCCCGCCAGGACAGCGGATAGAGCGAATCGGCCAGGCGATGCATCTGGTGCTGGGCCACCGCCGCCTGGTGATAGTAGGTGCGCTCGTCGGCCCCGGGCGTCAGGCTGCGGAGACGGCCGAGCATTTGCGTATAGGAGGCCTGAATGGCTCCGCTCATCTGTTCCAGCGCATAGGACGTCTGCCGCAGTTGCATCTCGTCCAGGTAGACGTTCCGCTGGGCCAATGCGAGCGCCAGGCGGGCATCGGATTTCTCTCGCTTCTCGCGTTCATTGAGAACCGCGATGCGACCGCCCAACAGCATCATGGTGGTGATGGTGAAGGCGACGAACACCTGTGCGTGCAGCGTATCGGGGTCAAAATGCCTCGGCATCGTAAGCACCACAGCGATGCTTGCAGCAGCACCGCCAACCGCCGCTCCGCGCCATCCATGCCGCACGGCCAGCCATACGACCGGCAAGAACATGGCGACGCGGGCCTCCTGGCTCGTCGCCCCCGACGCACCCGAGGCCAGCCATACCAGCAAGGCCAGCGACGGCAGCAGCAGGCACGCGGCGTCCATCACCAGGCGGCTTTCCGCCAACCTCGACCAGAGCCGATGGGTTCCACCACCAAGCAATTCCTCCCGCACCATGAGCACCAATGGAGCCAACGTAAGGATGCCGAGGAAGGAACCGACAAAGTAGAAGCCTGCAATTTCTTTCCGATCTGGAAGAATCACTCCGGCAGGCAGGCGCATGAGCGCAAGAGTGGCCATGTCCACAGCTGTCCAGATGACGGAGGCGACCAACGTGCACAGCAACAGCAGATTGATATTGGTCGAGGCCTTCGTTGGAAAGATCCGGCGCCGTTCCCTGCACCAGCGAGCCACCGGCATCATGAACAGCATCGGCGGCACCATGAGGGAAACGCCCCAAAGCCAGCCATACTGGCTCGAATTTTCGACGCCGGTGTACACCAGGGGACCGGTCTCACCGACCAGCAGCGCGGGCCAGTACCGATAGGGCACCAGCAGCAGCGCGCTGAGACGAAGTCCCGCAAAAGGGAACCAGTGGGCGAACGATACCTGCCGCAGGAGGGCGGACACCAGCGCATACGCGATGGCGACGGCCACCTGTTGCACCCAGATGTTTGAACCAATCCTTTTCAGCATCTCCCTACTCCCGGCATGAGTGACCGGATTGCTCAACCGGCGACGCATGGGCATCGACATGCTCCCATCGGGAACAATGGGAGATGGAAGATCCAGTGAAACCAATGGCGCGCCAAGCCATTTTTTCGCCGCCAATCGTAACCCAACTCGCGTGCCGTTCCCTTCGTTGACCAGGCCTTGCCGGTGTGGCCTGCGTCGCAGGATTGGTATCCATACGCTGTGGTGCCACGCAATGTCCGGCGTTCCGGTTTTCACCCGTCATGCATGCAAAAAGAGG